>PLXR01000118.1 GCA_003151495.1 Opitutaceae bacterium | reverse complement strand
ATCCAGCCCCTGCACCCAATTTAAGACGCCTCCCATAGCCGGGAGGCGTTTTTGGTTAAGAGGTTAGGAGATCCACTAGGACCTCATCGTGATGAGGCCGATATCGGCGGACTCTGGTGGAATCAGGCGGACTTCTGCGGCCGATGGGCACAAAAGCGGCCACAGTGATCATAATTAGCTCTTGTGTGGTTGGTGCAAACCGGTAACTTTAAATTCAACCAAGGTCCTAGTTATCTCAGGACCCCGCCCTCAGTGTGGATTAGGTTTTGGTAATCGTCCAGTCGACGTTGGCCGCCCAGCCAGAGCCGCAAGGCCGAAGGGATCCTCGGTTTAACGCCGCCCCTTTCAGAGGCGGGCGCTGTTGAGGCCCCCCCAGCGCGGGCGCTGAAAAAAATTCAAATGAATAATTACATTGAATCCCAACACGGTAATGAATCCCAACACGGTAATGTCGCTCCACCAGGTGGTCGACAACGACAAGAGCCTGGATCCGGAGTTCAAATACAAGTTCAAGCTCGTTCTGGATGGCCTCATTAATGGCACCGGGGCGAAAACGGAGATAAATCTACTTAAGCCAAATGAGGCGGCCAAAAAACTGGGAGTCGGCAAATCCTCGTTCTACAATGCTAAGGACGAATATCCCGAGCTTAAGCAAGTAGAGTTTGCCGGATGCAAGAACTACCGATCGGACTGGATCGAAGTCCTGATCATCCGGTTGAGCCTACCGGGCACACCGCAGTTGCTTAAGCGGAACCTGCCGTCCACGCAACAACAACAGAAACGGAGGGCGGCGTGAACGTCTACGTCCGCATGGGTTCTTGGTGCGCAGGTTGGCGCCTCAATCGCCGCCGAGTAAGGGTTTCGCTGAAGATCCCTGTCGAAGGAATACCGCCGTTACCCGGGATGGAGTACGGCGACGGGCCTTATGAGCGCTCAAGAGCCAGGGCGGAGGCCGCAGCAGCACGAATAGTGGGGGCTATGCAGGTCCAAGGAAACGAGCAATGGCTCCTAGAAAGGATCTTTGCCCTCAAGACCGGGAAACGCCGGACCTCAATAAGCCTCTCAGAAATGGTTGACCAGTACCTGGCTTTGCCCCGCAAAAAGCCCCTGAACCCCCGGTATGCGTTTCAAGTGCGGTCTATCGTCAAAAAGTTTCTCGAATCGGTATCCGCCGGCAGTCCTTCGCTACGGGAAATGTCAGAGATAACACCTGAGATCGCTTTGAAGTTTGTGCGCGAACAGGAGGCGCGAGGGCTGGCCGCAAAGTCGCTTAACACTGTCTGCGGGACGATGCGCTCTATCTTCGCGTTGCTCAGGAAGAAGGCCATGATCATCGAAAATCCGTTTTCTGATATTCCTTTTGCCCAGGGTGTTATGCATTCTAGGAAAGCGTTGAATGCTAGTCAGGTCAAAAGGCTCCTTGAGCTAGCAAGAGAGGACTCATTTGCCGGGCCGCTCATAATAGCAGGAGCCTGCACCGCACTGCGCTTAGGGGACTGCTGCCTACTCAAGAAGGACAACGTAAAGCTTACTGAGAGATTGGTAGCTATAAAACCCTCAAAGGACGGCGCGTGGGTCTGGATTCCCATCTTTGCTCCATTGTTGGCGGTGCTAACAACTGCAATGTCGTCGACCGCCAAGAATCCGTCGCCTTACATCTTCCCCGAGCAAGCCCGGATGTACGAAGCAAACCCGGACGGTATTGGCTGGAGGGTCCGAAAGGTTTTCCTCAAAGCCGGATTCATTGAAGAGGACGGGGGCGATTGTGGCCTCATGACCCAAAGGACCAGAGGAATCCGCCGAGCCAATCTGAGGGGGTTTCACTCACTGCGGACGAGCTGGATTACCGCTGCCCTCATTGCCGGTGTTCCAAAGGAGGTCGTGATCAAGATCACTGGCCACAGAGCAGTCCAGGCGGTGTTAGAGAATTACTTTCAGCCAAACGCCGAACAGCTACGCGAAGTCCTTGTTGGGAAGATGTAGCCTGACCCACCCCATAATTCTCTTCAGTGCAGCACTTCGTTCGACTTCCGTGTCATCGATGGTCTTCCCTTCATGGGCCAACTTGAACGCCAAGTGGTAGGGCGTGTAGTTCTGGAGCACATCGAGAATAAACCCCTCCTCGATCGCCTGCCGCATGGAATAGACGTGAAATGGGAAAGGGACATTGTCGGGTGCCGGCTTCCGAGAGGGGTCGGGGCGAGTCCCAAAGATCTCGATCGTCTTGTTTTTCGGCGTAGCCGTGAATGCGACGAATGTTATGCCCCCATCTTCGGCCCTCGCAGCCATCTGCGCCGCCAGTATATCCTCCGTACTGACTTCCCCACCGTCTTCAAGGTCCTTGACCTCCTCAGGGGATATGTCCGCGCACGAGGCCCTTTCTGCGGCACGGCGTGGCTTCGGAGGCTTAGATCAGATAAAGGAGAGGTGCCGAGACGAGATCGGGTGGCCGGCGGCGGAGCGAGTCGCCCAAGACCTCCGATTTGCCGGCCGCCAGATGCGACGCAATCCCTCATTCACTGCCGTCGTCGTCCTGACGTTTGCCTTGGGCATCGCGGCAACCGTGGTAATCTTCAGCCTCGCCTATGCAGTGTTGCTGCGCCCGCTACCCTTTCCTCATCCGGAGCAGTTGGTCACGCTGGGTGAGCGCCATTTGTTGATGGGATACAGCCGCGGCACCTCATACCCCGATTTCGTGGATTGGAAGGCGCGGAGCACCCGCTTCGCCGGGATGGATGGAATGACGACCACACTCTTCACATTGAATCGGGGGACGGTCACGGAACGGATAGTGGCACAGAGGGTAACCGGAGGATATCTCTCCCTGTTTGGTGTGCGTCCGGAGTTGGGTCGCTGGCTTGCCTCGTCCGACGATCGCGTAGGGGCCGCGCCAGTAGTCGTGATCAGTCACTCCCTCTGGCAGCGGGTCTTTGATACGCGGTCCGATGTGGTCGGTCGGCGGGTGAAATTGGACGATCAAGAATACACTTTGATCGGAGTCATGCCGGCGTCATTCGTGAGCATCACCGACGAGCTCTACAGCGGCGGCGACATTCAGCCCGAGATTTGGGCTCCCTTGGCCGCCGATGCCGCAAAATCGAGCCGTAACGCCGGACCCTTGCGAGTAGTGGGTCGCCTGAAACCCGGTGTCCCCATAGAAGCCGCTGCGGCAGAAATGAAGGCGATTGCGGCGCGCCTGGCTACGGAGTACCCAGCGGACAACGAGAATTTCACAGTGAGGGTGGGCTCTATGCATGGTGACCTGACCGGTGATATCCGCCCAACGCTCTACCTGCTCATGACGGCGGTGGCCTCGCTGCTGGTGATATCCTGCCTGAACATCGCCAACTTGCTGCTCGTGCGCTCGACGGCCCGTGCCGCGGAATTATCGCTTCGAGCCGCACTGGGTGCCGACCGCAGGAGGATCATCACCCAACTCTTGGCCGAGAGCGCATTGATCTCCCTCCTAGGAGGCGTCCTTGGGGTGGTGCTGGCATGGACAAGTCTTTACCTCCTTCGATTCTTGTTTCCGTCAGGGGACATTCCGTGGGACTTGGCCAAGATGAATTGGCCAGTGCTTTTGGTCAGCGTTGCATTAAGCCTCATTGCAGGAATTGGTTTCGGCGTGGCCCCCGCGCTCCGCTGCTCCCGTCCGGACCTCAATGGAGCGCTGAAGTCCGGAGGAAACCGCGCCTTCAGCCAGTCCCGGAACAGGTCGCAGCGTGTCTTGGTGGTCCTGCAGATCGCCCTAGCCTTCGTCCTGCTGTCCGGGACCTCCATGCTGCACAGGAGTCTTGTGCGCCTACTGGAGGTCAACCCCGGGTTTGAACCTGCAGGCGTCCTGACCGTACGGACCTACATGGCAGGCAACAACTACAACTCTGAGACCAAGAGGAAGGAGTTCTACGGCAATCTCCTCACCCGGCTCTCGGGGATGGCTGGGGTGAACGCGGCTGGAGGCGTCCTGCACCTGCCAATGAGCGGATTCCGATACACTTGGGACTTCGAAATTGAGGGTAAGCCAAGGCCTAAAGGCGTGATGAATTACGCAGACTACGAGATCGCGACGCCGGAATATTTCTCGGCAATGCATATTCCCCTTGAGGCTGGCCGGATATTCAACTTGGCGGACAATGAAAGGAGCGAGTTGGTAACCGTCATCAACCGCACCATGGCCCGAGAATTCTGGCCCGAGGGCGGCGCCATCGGAAAGCGGATCAATATCGACAATGCATGGTACAGCATCGTCGGTATTGTCGGAGACGTGCACCACATCGGGCTTGGATACCCCGTGCGTCCCGAAACCTACATGCCTCACCTGCAGCATCTCTGGATGCCGCTCATGCTTGCCATTCGAACCGACGGTGACCCGTCGCTCTATGTTAGCCAGGTTCGCAACGAGATCATGACCTTAGATCCGAGCCTTCCCCCGCCCGACATCCGGACTCTCGCCTCCATCGTGAACGAGACTATGGCCGGCCGGCGCATGATCATCGATCTCTTAACGGCTTTTGCGGCCTCGGCCATGGCCCTAGCAGCTCTCGGCCTTTATGGGACCCTTTCATACTCGGTGGCTCGCCGTACGAAGGAAATCGGAATTCGGGTCGCCCTGGGCGCGCCAATCGGGCGCGTCCGTCGCTTGGTAATCAGGCAGGGACTTGTGCTGTCGGTCTTCGGTCTCCTCGTTGGCATTGCGACAAGCCTCGCCGCAGGGCGGCTGTTGGAATCCCAGCTTTTTGAGATAAAGGCGAATGATCCATTGAATCTGCTAAGCGTGGCGGTGCTGCTCCTCGGAGTCGCTAGTGTCTCCTGCTGGATTCCGGCTTCCCGAGCCGCCCGGATTGACCCGATCGTGGCCCTGCGGGCTGAATAACCGTTCCAAAACGCTGCATTACTGATTGGATGCTCGAATCAGCATCTTTTCTGCGACCGGCCTAAGGACCGTATTACGATCGGCTACGCTCCGACGCGCCTGCAGTTCAACTTTGCTCGCGGGTGCGCGGCCCGCGTCCGAGGAAGCGATCGATGCTGTTCAGCGTCCGATTCCGAAAGCGAAGGTTCGTGACGCGCCACATTTCGGGCCCAAGGGCGTCGAGAAGCTTCACCCTTTCTCCGATAAATGGAACCGATTCATTAACGATCGTGAATTGCATGTTCCGCCATGGGTCGCCGGCGAGGTGCTCCCTGTCCGTATAGCCAGCTGCGACTGCCGCGGCTTCGAATCGCTCCTTGAAATGGCTCCGGAATTCAAGTGCGAGTCTGTTCACAAGCCGGGCGGCCGGCCATTGATCGTCAGCTGCGAACGCGACCTTTGGCGCCTCTAGGAAGCCGGTGAGCATCACGATTGCCTCTTGAAGGTTCGCGGTCGCAAGCAAGGACCTCCGGAGGTCCGCAATTTCTCGGACAGCTGCGCCCTTGATGTCCCTGAACGCCACCAGCCTCGCGACCACAATGCCCGTATATACTGCGAGCAGGACGCCAACAGTGAGATCCTTTACAAACGGAATAATGACGGCGTTGACCCAATCGATGGCAGCCAGACTCATGTTCGGCACCGTGACCGCCCGCGGCACTCTGGTCAACCTACCGCCTCAGAACCGTGGGCCGCCCGGACGCGAGACCGCTGCAGGCCGCCCTCACACCGAAGCGTGACCACTAAGGCGGACGCGGCTCATCTGTCGGTCATCTGCTGCCAGTGATTCACGGCGCCGTTCCACGTTGCCATTTTTCGTACGCCACCAATTCACCGAGCCGTGGACCTTCCAAAGTCGGGCCCATCGAGCTGGCAAGCTGTCCAACTCCATCGAAGCAATATCGAAGAATGTTCGATCCGAGCCGACAAATCCGTCGAAGAATGGTACTCTTATCTGTTCCAAAGCCTGCTCAGCCAGAAGGTCGTAGTTGGAAGTAAACAACTCAATCGGATTGGCTCTAGGTATTCCCCCAATCCACGTCGCCAATTGATGATAAGGAGTCCTGTCACCCGGGAGGGCGGCTGTTACGATGGTTGTAGTCGCGCTGCAGATACAATCGTCAATTGCCATCAAGTCCTTGTGTTTTAGACCGTCAATTTCACCACTGCCGATGATGTCAATTAAGCCGCGTAGATGGGTTAGGATATTCTCAATTGATGGTTCCTTGATTCCCCTATTGATGACTCTGCTTACAATCGTAGCATAAGCGTCCTTATTCGGCGTCGCAGCTATTGCGGCTCCGACTTGTTTTGTCAGCTCAGCAACGTCCGGGATCAAAGGCCTATTGCCAGCTCCGTCCGGCACCTTTATTGCAACCGGGCAGCCAGCTCCCAAGAAGAACGCGACACGCATCTTGTCAGGAGTCAGTGCCTGTTGGAGCAATGAGGACTGGCGATACGGGCAATGCGTCGCCACTGGAGCAGCTGGCGAGCCTGAAGGCGGCGAAGTTGTCACCGCGGTGGGCATTGTGCCACTTGGCGATGCGGTTGGTGCAGTTTTCTTAGTGCTCATCGTTACTACCTTTTTCAAGGGATCCATTCTCAATCGCTTGATAATCGAATCCTTCAATCTCTTGGAGGGTCTTGCCAGCGATACCTTGAAGGTCACCGTACATTCCAACGGTCGCCTGCATCATTCGCTCGATCTGTTGCTCCCGTTTTGCCCATTGTTTGAGAATCGCGCGTTTCTCTTTGTCGAGATCTTGTTGCATCGTAGAAAAGGCTTCAGCCATAGCTTGTACCCGCAGACGAAATCTTGGACCGGTCAGGTATTCGTAAACTATCTCCATCTTTGTCTTCTGCCCTTCAGATGACTGCCTGACCGAGGCTATCTCGACGAGGGTGTGACGAAGTGTCGTAGCTAGGGGAAGAGCTGCACCGGTACTCGTAATCCATACTCCATCCACCAAATCAAATGAGTCGATACCCTTGGGAAGAGTTTGGCTTACAATCACTGCAATCTCAGCGTGCGCCATCCGCTGATCATCGCGAAGCTTAGAAAGCCAACCGTCACTCCAGTTCTTCGTGCGTTTAGATTCCCAGATGATTGTACCACAGCTCTGGCCAGTAGGACCAATAACTCGTTGTAAGGCATCCCCACCGTGCTCACCCTTTGGAACTGGATCTATCGTATCGCGAGGAAACTTGGCGCGTAAAATCGCCTCTATCTCAAGTTCCTGAACTTCTCCCTGCATTTGTTGAGATCCTTGATCGGCACGGCGTCTCAATTCCTCGATTTGCTTCTGCATCGAGGTTATCGTTTGTTCCTTCTCTGCGACCTTGAGCTTGAGTTCATCTTCGGCCTCCTTGCGCGCTTGTTGGCGCGTCGTGCTCAGGCCCTCTTGGACTCGCTTTTCGATCGTCAATTCGATTTCGCGCCGTGCGTCATCTAATTCTCGTTGCTTCTTGAGCAGATCTACCTGCGCCTTCTGCGCTTCTGCTAGTTTCACTTCGCGTGTCCTCAGGACTTCTTGGAGTTCCAACACCTCTTTGGCCCTTTGAGCAAGGTCGTCAGCCAGCGCTAATTTCGCCTTTTTCAGCTCCTCTTCGGCGATCTTACCGCGCTCATTCTTTAATCTGTCGGCAATCTGCCTTTCGAAATCGTCTTTTGCTCTTGAGAGCGATTGCTCTCGCTCCCGCAGCGCCTTTTCCTTTAGGGCAAAATCCGTGTCCTTTTGAATGAGGCGGGCATCGTAATCTCGCTTCGTCGCTTCGATCAGTGGTGCGGCGAGCGACTCGGTAAGTCGAATCTCATTCTTACACTTTGGGCAGATGATTGTGGGCTCGGTCATTTGATTCCTCCAAAACGGGCTGAATGGATCTTACAGGTACGAGAAACTCAGCAAATCGGTGGAATCCTGTGATCTTTGTCGCCTGAAAGGAATTGAATTCTCGTTCGAACCAGAGCCCTCGCGATGCCAAAGGATACATCAAAATACGTAGTCAATCGTGCCATGGCCGCGTCAATTGCTGGCTGCAACAGGCTATTTCCCTTGCTGGCTTAGGCTTCGGCCAGGGCCCCTTCTATTCACATCATGATTCTTGATGATCCATATTTGCAATACGTTACCTCTTCTTCCGCTTATCGGAGCTTGGACCAGTTACTGAAATATCGTTTGTTGCCACTTTCAAGAGGCCTCCCGAATGAAGTTTAGATCTCTCGCATCGGATGATGAGTCCGCTCAGAATCTCGGCTAGTAGACTGCAAGCCGATGGACAACGCAGACCTTCGAGAGATTCTCCGCCCTCACATTGTCGGCCTTTCGGCCGCCACCACGAATGATTGTATGGCGGATCTTTGTGACAATCTTGGTCTTCCTGCACCAGGCCCAAGAGAGCTCTCGAAGTCAAGGCGCATGGCATTCAGTTTCGACGCGTTGCAGGACTCCGCTCTTGAGCCTGTTGCGGAGAAGCTTTTGAAACGTCGCTCTCTTTCGCCAGCACAGCGAAATCAGCTTCAGGACGCAATTTGGGCAAAGAGATCCTATCCGGAGATCCCAAAGAGATTCCGACGCGAACTCTCCCGCGTGCTTGAGAGTCCGCTCTTCGGAAGTGCCGATGGTTTCGAGAAGCTTCTCACATCACTTTGGGTGATCGAAGGGAGCGATGGTCTCGACGCGTTCTTCGGCAGAACTCCGGGCTCCTCGTTGCGTTCTCAAATAGACCGCCACGTTTTCCGGAACCCCGATGACTGGGATCCCGAATACTTGTTTGGACAACTAGGAGCATTCGAGGCATCTGATCGCCGCTTCGGGCTATTTCTCGAAGGCCTCGCATCCGCCGATGTACTGCTGGATGAACCGGCACAGCGCCTATTTGTAATTGCTGCGAATGGGGAATTGAAGAGATGCGGCGTAGAACTCCGGGAAACCGGCGCGATTGGTGGCTATCCAACTTTTGAAGTTGTATCCATTGCCTCAGGCTTCTCACGAAAGCCGAAGAACCTGATTTTCGCGTCTGCCGTTAAGCCCGACCTCCGCCTCGCAGACGCCATCAACAACGATATCGAGATCGTAATGAATGCAGACAAGGTATTGGTCTACGACAGAACAATTGGTGACGGCGGACTCACTTGGAGCCACCTCCAAACGTGGTGGGGTGAGACTCAAAACATTGATGATGCTGCCGGGGCGAAGAAGAGCCTCTATAAGCGACTGAAGAGCTCGTTGCCGAGTGAATCGCCTCCCCAGCAGTTTTTGTTCGACGCCTTTCATCGATGCTTTTCCCCGAGCGTACCCTCACTCCCGGCCCTGCTTCCCGAGGTTTGGATGCACTGGGACCCCAAGACGGTGAAAGAGCGCGGCGCCGATGCATTGCTTCGATTTCGAATGGATTTTTTGATGCTCTTTCCTCATGGCGTTCGAGTTGTGATTGAGGTCGATGGAAAACACCATTATTCAGACTCTATTGGCAACGCTGACGCCCGTCTATACGCCAAAATGGCTAAAGCTGACCGCGATCTGAAATTGTCAGGGTACCAGGTCTTTCGGTTCGGCGCCGTTGAGCTGACCGACACGCCGGCGGGAAAGGCGATTGTAGCCGAGTTCTTTCAGGCACTATTTGACCGGCACAGTGTTTCTTATTCCGGAGCTGGTGTCGCGCAGTTTCTCAATGTCGACACCACTCAAAGTCGATGACGGCCTAACATTTCGACTAACATACATTTGAAGCGAGCCAGGTTTCGATGGACCACTGTGGACTCTCACGGACTCCAACGGTCTCATTGCCCCAAATGCGCTACCTTGTCCGTGGGAAAATGAGTTGAAGCATCGATCGTACCGTGCTCCCTTCAGCGCAATCAAGGTCCTCAGTTATCCAATCAACGCTGCATTCGCGGTAAGCGAAAGTGCAAGGACGACAGTTTTTCCTTTTGCGGTCACTGCTGCTGGTTTGGCCACATCATGGGCACCGTCCAGGGCTGCGCAAAGGTTTTCCAGACCCACTAGACCTCTGACTACTAATGTCCCGCACTCGGTCCCAAAGCGGTGGGTTTTCGGACTCTCATACTGCAGTGCTCGCAGCATAGAAATACTTTGCCGCAAATTTCACGTCGGTAACCGTGAAACCAAAAAGTTCGCCGAACTTCGCCCAATGACATTACGGAGCTCTTGACATGGTTCAATAATGAACCACCCTTGTTTCATGCCCAAAACCACTGCAATCCGTGCTGAGTTAGCCGGCTTGCTTGACGTAAAGCGAACCCTTGCAAGGTCGATGAAGAGTAAGCACGTCACCGTGGCGGGCCTCGCCAAGCAGCTACGCACCGGGCGCACCGCCGTGCGGCGGGCTCTCGATTTAAAGAACACCTCCACCACCTTCAAAACCATTCAGCGAACGGCCAGAGCACTCGGNNAGGAACTGGTGAACGGGTTCTTTGGCCAAGCCGAAAGTTCGGCGTAAGAACGATCCGCGGGCTGCGATCGAGCATCTGGCGCTCAGAGTTCGTGAACGGGGAGTGCCGATCGAAGACTTGCAGAATCTTGCCAAGTGGCTCGACACCGATCCGACAGTCCCGTCGGGCCGCTGGTTCAAACGTTTCGCCAAGATCATCATTTGTGGCGAGGGCGAACTGGTGAAAACCATTTTAGAGGACAGCCATTCCGCCATCGGCTCCGAGGTTGAGTGACTGAGAGGAGTCAAGACGCAGCCTCAGCGGATGAGCAGAAGCGCAGCTTCCAGAAATTTCGCCAAAGAATCTCAATCCCGAACGATATCGGCACCAGATACGTGCGGGATCTTCCTGTCCAAACGCTGTCCATTTTGACCCCGTCCCTTTCCGTCCCAGTCGGTCCCTATCCGTCCCGCCAGAGGGAAACTAAAATGTTGAGAGGGAATCATTAGGCTCATAACCTGAAGGTCGNNGTCGCTGGTTCAAATCCAGCCCCCGGCACCCAATTTGAGGCCCTTGGAGCGGATCCAAGGGCCTTTTTGTTGAGTGATTTACGGAAGCCAGGGGCTGAGAAAACGACTCACCCCGGTTTCGAGCTGTCTACGAACCTTTAGGACCAATAAGTTCCGCGGCGGAATCCTTAATTCCAGTGTCAAAAGTCGCCAATCGCATTTTGTTTTCGCATGCAATTTGAGCGAGGTAGCCGTCAGACGTTTTTGCGGCGTTCGAGGACCAGGCCGGGAGACGTGGAGAAGGCGCAATCTCAATGAAGCCTCCTGCGTTCTGCTTAAGCACGGTTAACGCTGCAGATGCTTGATGAAGTTTGTAACCGAAAACCTGCATCGATACCCGCAAAAAGCCCAATTCGGAAATTGCGCATGTCCACAGATTTTCACGCCCCACTACTCTTGCCCATGCATGGAACGACGCGTGGTGGGGAGAATTGCCGTGTTCCCAAGCCAGCAATGCGTTGACGTCCAAAAGATATTTCACGGAAAGTCTGCGAGCGCCGCGCGGATTTCCGCCTCAGAAACCAGCCTATCCGATGACGATGCGTTGAACGGCAGACCCGATACGGGATGGTTCTTACGGACAATTTTCGCCGGTCTCGTAGCGCCATCGCCAAGCGCCGCCTTACGAAGGTACGCCGAAACCGAGGATTTCGCGGCGCGGGCATTCGCCCGGATCCGACTCGCGGACTGGGGGTCCACTTTGAAGCTTAGAACTGGCATGGTATTAAATTAATACCATTTTCGTTCAATCGGTCAAGAATTTCACATGGGGCAAGTTGGATGCGCCGTATCCCATCCAGAAATGAAATTGGTCGAAAGGATCTCAGTCCAGAACTTGAAATCACTCGGTGTTGCGACAGCTTTCGCTGTCCAAACACTGTCCATTCTGACCCCATCCCTGTCCGTCCCAGTCGGTCCCTGTCCGTCACACCAGAGGGAAGCTAACATGCTGAGAGAGCGCCATTAGGCTCATAACCTGAAGGTCGCTGGTTCAAATCCAGCCCGTGCACCCAATTTCAGGCACTCTAAGGCCCGCTAGGATAATCACTTCCGCGCGGGCCTTTTAGTTTTCCGAAATGGCAGCCGGGTGCAGCCAATTGCAATGAAATGAAGCGTTTTGGGCACGGGTTTGGCACGGGTAACGACCGTACGTGTTTCTGTCCTTCGGACTCCGACTGCTCTTCGGCGTGAGCATCCCGACGCTTAGAAATGACTTCGTGTTGCCTCATAATTCGGGGTTGCGGGCGATTCCTCAATAAGAAGTTACCCGCGGATGCCCCGAGTTATTTGAGGGAGGGAGTCGTGGAGGGAGGGGGCATGCACCTCAGCAATGGGCGGTGCCGATTTGCACCCGCACTCTACCTAGTGGGGTGCAGATGCAACTTCCCGTGAATTCACGCTGGGCGTTGGTCGTCGCCTATCTCTGATTCACTAGGGCAACACCCCATTTCCTCACGCTGTGGTTTCGCCCAGACTAAGGGGTGCAAGCGCCATGACCCAAACTAAGAGTGAACAACTGAACGCCCTCAGCGATTATCTGGGGACACAACGAGAGGCGATCTTAAGGGCTTGGCGGACAGCGGCTCAAAAAGATCCTAAGCAAACGACTGTTCGCGCGCTAACGCGCGGGCAATTTAATGATCACATACCCCAAGTGCTCGACGCGTTTGAGCGAAAGCTTCGGGCTCGCCCAGGTGGAGCTGCTGACAAGGGGGCGGACTCCGCGGCAAGACGAGAGGAAGTAAAGCACGGCCTGCACCGTTGGCAACAGGGCTATCGGTTGCAGGAACTCATGCACGAATGGGGGCATCTTCAACTCTGCATTTTTCAAGTCGTAGAAACATTTGCCGCCGCTCACCCGGAGTTCGGACGCGAGGCCCTGGCGGAGGTGAATCATCAGATGATCACCCTCGTCAACGACGCTATCAGTGAGAGCGCGGCACAATTCGAGCGCATGCAACAAGCTGAAGCTGCGGGGCGGCTGAGCGATCTGGAAGGCGCGCTGGCCAGCATCAATGAGATTGAGCGGCGCCGAGCCGTACTCATTCACGAGGCCGTCCACGACCTCAATGGGAACGTTTTAGGCGTCTCCTTGGCGGCAAAAGTCCTCGCTGCACCCGACATCGCGGCGTCGGACCGTGCGGGTTTTGCGAAGCTACTGGAAAAGGGTGTGATGTCAGTCTTCTCCATGCTCATCGATCTTAAGGAGCTGGCACGCTTGGAGGCCGGTCGGGAAACCCGGCAAATCATTGAGTTCGACGCCGCGGCTATGGTGATCGAGCTGGGCAATGCAAATAGACCGGTCGCCGCCGAAAGGAACCTGTTCTTGGAGGTCACGGGACCGAGCAATCTCTCGGTTTATGGTGATCCCAGCAAGGTGCGGCGCCTATTACAAAATCTGCTGCTGAACGCTCTCAAATACACGGTTCAAGGTGGAGTGATTATGAGTGTGGGGATGGAAAAGGATAACTGGTGGTTCATGGTGAGGGACACGGGGCCCGGCATCCTGGCCGGACCGGGAGCGCCCATGGTCATTGGGTTGACGGAGGCCACAGCGAGCGCCCGAGAGTCGGACGAAAAGGCTGCCTCAACCATAGGAGAGGTTTCACACGTGTTGGTCCCGGCAGCCGGGGGCCCGTCGGAAATGCGACCAGGCTATCAACAGCCCGGCGAAGGGATTGGCCTCTCGATTGTGAAACGCCTTTGTGAATTGCTCGACGCAAGTCTTGAAATGGCGAGCTCAACAGAGAGAGGCACCACGTTCCGAGTGGTCTTACCCCGGTACTACTAGCGGTCGGCGTGAATAGCGCGGATCGTAGATTTGAAGACTGGGAACACCAAAACTTCTCTATGCTCATCCGCCAGCCTGAATGACGGTTGGAAAAGTTAACGAAAAGCCGAGTATTTGAGTATAGCCGACCCAGCGCTTTCCCGGCGGCAATTCCTTCCACACGCGCATACGGCCACAAATCCGCCATTTCGTCTCGGGGGTTCACGCAATGATCAAGGCGAAGGACAGCCAGGCTCATAACCTGAAGATCGCTGGTTCAAATCCAGCCACTGCACCCGGCTTGATCCCTCGTAGCCGCAAGGTTTCGGGAGATCGCGCTATTGGTCGACTCGATGGCACACAGGATCTGTTGTAAGCAGGGTTCTCACGGCTGTATGACCAAGGCCGCCACGTCGCGGAGCGCAAATTCTTCGTCGTTCCCGTTGTCGAATGGCCCATTAGGCCAATGCCCCATGGCGTCGGTGACCAGGTAGGCGTATTGTGCAGGCCGCATGCTAGTCCAAAGCTCGCATCTCCTTCAACGCGTCCGCGCGTGGCCACTGCGCATGGTCACAACGGTCGCCATGATCGCTTCGGTCCCGCCCGGCGGCTCGTGAAAACGGCCCCCATGTCCACTGTCCTTGCCCGGCAATCCAAGGCCCGCGTCGTAGCCAAGGCGAAGTTCGTAGTGGCGGCGGCGGTTGAGCAAGTCGGCATCGTTACACGCTCCGGCCGGATCTTGTCGAAAACGGTGCAGGCGTTCGTCGCCGACAATGTCGGCCGGCTCGGCGCAGCGCTCGCCTTCTATACGACCGTGGCGGTCGCTCCCCTCCTGGTGCTGGCCGTCGCGATGGCAGGGACCGTGTTCGGCAATGTCGAGGCGCGGCAACAGGTCATTGGGGAGATCGAAAGACTGGCGGGACCTCAGGCGAGTGCGGCGATAGCCGCCGTGCAAAGCCCCTCGTCCGCCCCCAACGGCTTGGTCGCCACGATGCTTGGCGTCGGAACCCTGATATTCGGTACTCTCGGCGTTTTCATCCAGCTGCAGGGTGCGCTCAATGCCATTTGGCACGTGCCGCCGCAGAAGGCGAAGAGTTGGCGGCACTACCTGGTGCGACGTTTGTTCTCCCTGGCCACCGTCATGGTCACCGGCTTCCTGCTGCTCGTATCGCTCGTCGCCAGTGCGATGCTGAGCTGGCTGGGGGCGCAGACGGCGGCGCGCCTCGATCTACCGGTGCTCGGCCTGCAAGCCGTGAACAATGGACTCTCCTTCTGCATCGTGACGTCGCTCTTCGCATTGATCTTCCGGCTGCTCCCCGACACGCCGGTGCGAATGCGGCACGTTTGGATCGGTGCGGCGGTCACGGCCCTGCTTTTTACGGTGGGCAAGACCTTGCTCGGGCTTTATCTTGGGAGGGCGAGCCTGACTTCCGCCTACGGGGCGGCTGGCTCACTTCTCGTGTTGCTGCTTTGGTGCTTCTACGCGGCGCAAATCGTGTTCCTTGGTGCCGAATTCACCCGCGTCACGGCGGTGAGCAACGGAGGGCGAGATTTCGCGCCGCTCGCGGAATCGTAGGAACGATGGCGTCCAATTTGCTTGGCGAGACTTGCTCGCCGTTGAACGAGAATCCGCAATGGCCAGCCAGCCACGTACCAGCAGACCGGAAGGTAATGCGTCGCATATAGACATGATGCTTCCGATTGCCTCGAAGCCCCGCGGATCCTCTGGTTGTGTGGTCACCGAGCCGCGCGCGTGGCCCAGGTCTCCTCCCGGCGTGCGCCGGCTCAAATCCCCAATGACAACCCCCAAGCTCGCTATCCTGCTAATTGCCACGGCTCTCCAGCCGGTTGCGCGGGCCGATACCCCCGCCCCCACCTTCGCGGTCGCGGTTGACCGGAAGCCGGTCGAGCTACACGGATTCCTCCAGGGGGATTTCGGGCTGTTTGAGCAGCGGGGACCTGTCGATGTCGAGATTCGCGCCCCGTTCAACATCCGGTGGGTGGATGTGAGGCCCAAGTCCCTGGGCATAAACCCCTCCATTGGAAGCGACCATAGGTCCGTCCGCTTCCGTCTCTCGGCTCCGTTCCCCGTCACCGTCGAGTTCAACGACGACCTCGCGAAGGTGCTCCACCTCTTCGCCTACGAGCCCGAGAAGAGTCCACCGCTGCCCGATGCCCCGAACGTTCGCTATTTCGGGTCCGGCGTGCATGAAGCTGGACTCATGGATCTCGCGGACGGGGAGACACTCTACCTGGCCCCCGGGGCCTGGGTCAAAGGCAGGGTTCGGTCGGTCGGCACGCACGGGGTTTCAATCCGGGGACGGGGTGTCCTTGACGGGACCGGCTCGGAGCCCAGCCCTCAGTGGGCGGACTCGGCCTCGTCATCGGAACCGTCGCCCGGGGAAGGGCGTTCGTCGCAAGCTCGGGCGGCGGCCTACGGCATGGGGAAAGAGAACATGATCTACCTCAAGAACACGGTCGGGGCGCAAATCGAGGGGATCACCCTCTTCAACAGCCCTGGCTGGACCCTGGTGGACCGGGGCACCCGGGGCACGCGGATCGAAGGCATCCGGATCCTCAATCCGAGCAACAACTACGGCGACGATGGGATCGACATTGTTTCGTCGAGCGATTTCGCGGTCGAAGGAGCATTCATTCGAACCAACGACGACTGCGTGGTCGTGAAGAACCTGGACGACGTGCCGACCCACGACATCCGCGTTCGACGGTGCGTCCTTTGGAACATGCCAACGGGGGGCAACGCCCTCGAGATAGGCTTTGAGCTGGGCCATACGCCCGTATCGAGGATCCGGTTTGAAGACATCGACATCATCCACGTCCAGCGAGGCTCGGCCCTGAGCATCCACTGCGGGGATTCGGGCTTGCTTGAGGACGTCACCTACAACGACATCCGGGTCGAGGACGTACGGAGGAAGCTGATAGATTTCTGTGTGCTCTACGCGCAATACGGCTTGGACATCCCAGCCACCGAGCAGCAAACGGCAAAGCGGCTTGACGTGGGGGGAGCCTGGGACGGAGAGCTCTCGTTCCCGAAGGACGAGGCGCTTGCGGTTGCGAGAAACCGCGGACATGTCCGCAATGTAACCGTCTCCAACCTAGCGGTGCTGGAGGGGAGCCTTCCCTATAGCATTGTCTCGGGATTTGACGCCCAGCACGCGGTAGAAGGGGTCACCGTTTCGGGCCTGACCTACCAGGGACGGCCCGTTCGCAGGCTCACCGACGGCAGGTTCACCCTGGAATTTGCACCTGGATTCGAGCTGAAATAGTACGATCCTTCCAGATCGGGTGGCTCGACCACGGCTCATCAATTCCAGCGATCGGAAGGGAGCCCAACAGAGCCGGATGACCGGGCTTTCGCGCGTCAACCGGACAACAAACGCCACGACAGAGGCAAGGTTGAGGCCCTGGCCAGGGAGGGACATCGACACCTCCACAAGCCAGGGAGGTTTCGCAGGGCGGCGTGGGTCCTCCTCCCCTGATCAGCGCTACGTTCTTCACCCCATACGTCCCACGAAACTTTTAACGCAAAACGGTTTCATAGGGAGGATGAACCTGCGGCATAGCGGGTTCCTCCTCAAAAGCTACCGCTCAAAAACCCAACACGATCCTCTTGATGTCCGCCATTCTCACCTTCCACGACCTGCTCATCAACGAACTCCAAGACTTGTTTTTCGCCGAGCACCAGCTACTTAAGGCGCTGCCAAAGATGGCCAAGGCTGCCAGCAATCCCAAGCTGAAATCAGGCTTCATTAGCCATCTCGGTCAAACCCGGGAACATGTGAAGAGATTGGCGACGGCGCTTGGAATCCTCGGCTGCCCTCCGAAGGGCAAGACCTGTCACGCGATGCTCGGCTTGGTCAAGGAAGGCGCCGAAGCCATCGAGACCAAGGGACCCGCGGCGGTGCGTGACGCGGCCCTGATCGGCGCCGCACAGCGGGTGGAGCACTACGAGATGGCCGGCTATGGGACCGCCCGGGCTTTCGCCCTGGGCCTCAAGGAAGCCGAAGTGGCCCAGCTGCTGCAGGCCACCCTCTTCGAGGAAGGGGACACCAATGAGAAGCTCACCGAGATCTCCGTGGCCGTGAATGCAGACGCATTGTCATCCGACGCTCCCACTTCCGGCACCACAAAATCCAAACGCTAGTCAACCCTTAGGAGAAGGGCGAACGCGGATGCAGCGAGCGCAAGGCGAGCTCGTCCGAGGCAGCTTAACATTCGCTGTCAAAGGACAGAGGGCCTTCCACTGAGGCTAAGGCAACGTGTCTTGGCCGCAGGTCATTCCAAGCAGCGGCCGTGTCCACAGCGGTACCTATCCCACGAGGGGACCGACCCGTTCAGGGGATCCTCTCCACAAATTCCGGCTGGTAGGGACCTATCGTAAAGGCGTCCTCATAGTGCCGATCATAGAGGATGCTATTAGATTTCCCCTTGAGCTCGATATGCTTCGGGGTTCCGTCGAGATTCAGGTAGAGCAAATGGGTGGAATCGATCCGACGAGCCATGACTCCCGCAGGCGCCGCCGGCCCGGTGACGATCCCCAGCCGATTGACGAGATCGCTGATGATCGGCCCGAGCACTTCCTCCCGAGCGGGCAGCCCGACGTAAATTGCGGTCCCAGACCCAAAGGGATGGGAGGTGATGATCGGGTAGTCTTGGTCTAGGCCGACAATCTGGCCAAGCACCGTCGCGCCCTCGGGATGAACCACGTCGAATCGGGGCGACTGGCTATCGATGCTTTGGCCGCCGAAGGAGAGGCGAAGTGAGTCACCCTTCAGCCCGAGCTTTGAGAGCTCGTTGAATTGTTCCGTCTCCTCAAAGCCTGAAACGCGGATCCCGAAGACGTCGTTCAAGCGGCCGGGAAGCGTGCTGGAGAAGACCTGCCCGTGCTCGTTAAGCATGGCGGAATAGCCGGTCATGAGCACGGTTCCACCCTGTCGCACAAATTCGCGGATGTGGGCAGCCGTCGCTTCGTCCATCAGAACGACACCGGGAACCACCAGCAGCTTGTAGTGCAACGAGCTCAGGCTGATCGCCACCACGCTCGTCTCGACGTTCCGCCGGTCGAAGACATTGAAGGCCGTCTGGATCTGGGAGTCATGCAATTCAGGGAAATGGGCGCTTGCGATCTGGCTGTCGAAGGAGAAGGCCAGCGCAACCTCCGGGTGCGGGTGGTAGGGAAATCCGTGAGGGCCAATCTTCCTGAACTCGGCGGCGATCGTCTTGTATTCCTCATACTTCCGGTTGGGGACGCCGTCCCAGTCGACCATCCCCTGCAGATACTGCTCCTCGCCCCCGTGCATGGCCTGCCACGTCCAGCCGCAGACCATCTGGTTTCCTTCCATCAGCGAGGCGTAGGCCGACTTGCGGATGGAGCCGGGAACCGCCGTGTGGGAGGTGAACTCCGTGCACCAGAACGGCGTCGTGTTCTCGAACTGAATCCGTGCTATTCCAAAGAGCGCCTGCTCTATTCCCTCGTTCTTCTGCAACGAGTTTCCCGGGTAGAACCCGCAGCCCCCACGGGCTATCTCCCCGGCATAGGCGGCCGCCGAGTAGTCGAAATACTTCGAGTAGCTGTAGTACCACATGTTGGTTGTGGTCAGCACTCCGGGGGCGTTCTCATTGACCTTGGCTACGACCCTCTGAAGGATCCCGCTTACCTCGGAGGAAATGAAGCGACGGAAATCGAGCACCCGTTCGGGGGCGCCCTCGACCGAACCCGAGGCCGGCAAACCCACCTCGTCGAAGGCGCCGATCCTCCGCGACCACCGCTGCGAGGCCCAGGCGACATTCAGGTTGTCCACCGTGCCGTACTTCACCCGCAGCCACTCGATGAAGCGCGCCTTCACCGTCGGGGAATACGAGATCGGCCCATCGCCAGCTTCGTTGTCGATCCCAAATGCCAACAGTGCGGGATGCTTTGCGTAGTGCCTGGTAAGGGCGTCTGTGAAGCGAAGCGCGTACTGCTGGTACATCGGGTCGCCCACATCCACCATGTAGCGGTGATTGGGATAGAGAACGTTCCCGCTGCTGTCCGTGATGTCCATCGACGGGTACTTCTGATGCAGCCAGATCGGCGCGGGCCTTACCGCGATGTCGAGCACCACCCTTATCCCGGCGTCGTTCATCATGTCCATCACCTGGTCGAACCAGGCGAAATTGAACTTCCCGTCCGTGGGCTCGTAGCTGTCCCAAGCCAGGTGCCCCATCCGCACGACGCGGAAGCCCGCGGCCTTCATGAGCGCTATGTCGTGCTTCCACGTCTCCGGATTCGAGTCATGGGGATGATAGTTTGTGCCAACATAGAGCTCCTGGGCAGACAAGGTGGAGGCCAGTGCGAGCACCGCGGCCGGAGCCACCGCACGGAGGAAGGAGGATAACGTCATGGTGGGAAAGAGGGGGTTACACCGAATGGATAATATGGAGGGACCACGAAGAGCTAGCCCCAAACGACGGACTGGGACCCGGAATGGGAGAGGCTATCGCAGCGGGCTCAGGTCTATGAACCACACGTCGTTTTCGCGCGTCTCGAATCCGCGGGAGAAGCTCGATTCTGATGCGATCCTTATCTTCTCCTGAATGCAGGGTTCCCCGGAGGACGCCTTTCGCAAGGCCTCGACCTGCGATCGGGTCAGTTGTGACGGCGAACCCAGATCGCGCCAGGCCGCCTGGACGTCGTTCGCCCTATAACCCACCTTGAATGCCTTCATGCGATAGGTGCCCCTTGGCAAATGGGAAAGTCGTAGCTCCACCACACGCTTCCCTACGGCAGGATGGTCGGCCTTATAGTACTCCTGGTCGATGACGGAGGGGCCAGGATGGGTGATCGTGAAATCCCAGAAGAGAGCCTGCAGACCCCCCGTGTCGTCCTTGCAGACAAATGAGGCGGGATCGGCGTTTTTCAGCTCGGTCCCTCCCAGACGGTTGAGAAACTGGTAGGCAAAGAAGGAGGGCTTCTGAAGGTCCTGATAGTTAAGCAGGCCGAACCCACCATGGAACGGCGTTGTCCGCGGGCCGGCCTCCTCGAAGATATCGGTGAAGGTCCAATAGGACATCGAATTGGCGGATGTCCCTATATTGTGAATCTTGTCCAGGATGAAGGCCGCGCTATGATAGCTGTCGTGAATCGGATCGGCCGGCGTGTAGGAGGAGCTCCACTCCGTATAATGAAGCTCCGACCCGGCAAAGACGGAATGGTCCATTCGGCCGCGCACACCCTTAACTTCCCCGGTAATGGCGTCGCGGTCGCCAGAAAACACAGTGCCCGCGTTGCCGCTTTCGTCGAGGTACCCGCTCATCGTCGCATAGCTATGCGTGCTGACAAAATCCAGCGGCAGCCGCTTTTCGGCACAATACGCGAGCGTCTCGTCGATCCACCCGCTTCCCGCCGTGGCGGGACCGCCCACACGATAGGTGCTGTCCACCGACTTTAGGGCCCGCACCGTGGACTCGTAGAGCCTGTAGTACTCCGCGCGGGCTATCGGGGCGAACGCCTCATCGCTCTTGCCTCCCGTGGTTCCCATCCAAAAACCGGTCAGGTTCGGCTCGTTCCAGACCTCAAAATACCAAGATCGGACTTCCTGGGCCCCATAACGGTCGGTCACGTGCCGCGCGAACGCGTTGATGAATGCCTCCCATTTTGCGTAGTCCTTCGGCGGCGTGACATTGGCCCTGTACCAGAAGATCGTCTGCGGGCCGCTCGCGAGTGCGCCAGGCATGAAGCCCAGCTCTACGAAAGGCTTCATGCCGATGCCTTGGAGGAAATCGAAGAGCTCGTCCACATACTGCCAATTGTAGACCGGATGACCCTGTTTGTCCTCCTGGTACACTCCCATGTCATCGCAAAACAGCCCGTGAAAACGGATATAGCGGAAGCCGCATTCGGAGCGAACATGGCGAAGCTGGCGCTGCCAGTCGGCGCGCAGCCCCTCGTTCGCCCGACCCGCTCCGACGCAGAAATTGTACATCCGGTTTGTCGGACCGCGGACGTCGGAATAGTTGGCATCAATGACCCGAGGGGTGGGAGCGGTCTGGCTAAGGAGGCCTACCGGGGCGAGCAGCATGAGAAGGCTATGTTTAAGCATTGAAGGAGATGGTTCATTCCGAGCTTTAACCAAGGATTGTACATCCAATCCAGATTCTGCGATCCATCTTTCGTCGATGCAACAAGTGGAGAGAGAGTTCTTCCGGTCCTCTGGGAGGATAGCTTTTGGGCCCTCATGCCCGGTGAGTCCCGGGCCCTCGTCTCAAGATGTGACTCGGTCGCCGACGCCGGGCGTTTGAAGCTGACGGTCGCCGGGTGGAACACCAGAGCCACCACCGACCCTGTCGCCGAATCGAAGGGCTGAGGCCCCGCTTCCGGGTCAGGCGCGCCGGCCCCGGCTCCAAATGTTCGTCGTGACGAGCATGCTCCCCAGATAGGCCACAATCACGAGGATCGACAGGCGGTGGCTGCCGACGGCCATGCTCAGGTATTCGCAGAATCCGCCCAGCATGGCTCCGATCAGGTTTGCGCCGAAGACCGCCGAGGGTGATTCCGCGTCGCGAAAGGTGGTCGAGAAGATTATGCCGGCGAAGAAGACGGGAAGGGGCACGATCAAGAGGGTCCACAATATCCTCGCGGGGAACCCGATCTGAAGGATGGCCTCCCTCGGCACGGCAATGAGAAGCGCAAGGCTTGCGAAAAGGGGGATGTACATCCCGGGGGAGAATCCCCTGAGGTGCTCCGCCACGAGGTTTGCCCCCATCACCATGAGGAGGATCCCCGTGATCACGACGAGGGTGACGAACCACGTTGTGCCGAAGAACAGGGTGCAATCGCCGATGTTCTTCGTCTCAAGGAGGAGAAAGCCCATCCCGAGCAGCCCGAAATGGACGTCGCTTCGGCCGAAGGACCGCCCGCGAAGCCACACTATGCTTCCTATGGAGACGGCCAGGAGGCCGCCGATCCCGACCAGGTAGTCGAACGGGATGGTCTTCCTGATCAGGTACAGGAAAGGCCAGTCGTCAGTCGGCAGGTCCATGGCCGGCGGATTGGGGTATCCCCCCTTTGCGAACTGGTAGACCCGGTCGGGAAGCACGGCCGCGGTGTTCCTTGGGACGCAGAGGATCATGGAATTGCCGGCAAAATAGGCGACGGGCACCCGGCCCGTGGCCTCCGCGACGAGTTCGTAGAGCTTTAGCCCAAGCCACGGCTTTCCCAGGTAGAACGAAAGGGTGAGCACCCCGTTCCCGTTGAGCAGCCCGAATGCCGACCGGATGCTCTCGACCGTGTAGACGTACCCGTCGAGCCGGACGTTGTTCATGTTGTTGAACAGCGCCTGGGAGTCGAGAAACCCGAAGGCAACCACGTCATAGCCGGGCGTCGCCCTTGCCAGGAAGGAACGCGCGTCATCGATGTGGATCGAGACCCGGGGATCAAGGTAAGGCGCGCCGGCGTTGAACCTTCGAGAGGCGGCCACGATGGCGGGGTCGATCTCGACCGCGTCAACATGCCTGGCCCCGCCGAGGAGGGCGGCTTCAACGTCGCATCCCCCACCCGCCCCCACGACGAGCATGCGGTCGCGGCCTCCGGAAACCGCGCTCACGAGGTCGTACTGCTGGCGGAGCCACGAGACCTCCTTGGCCCCCCAGCTGCCCGGAGTGTAGCGCGCGAGGTCGAGCGAGGCGTCCACATGGTACCCAAACTGGTTCACCTGGACAAAGTATGCCGGCGGGTCCCGCATGGTCAGCAGGTCCGCGGGGGGCGCCGACACGGAGGCGCCCGGCGTCCTCAGGTCGGTGACGGTAAGGTAGTAATACGGGGACCAGATGGCGTTCCGGTCGCCGCACCAGAATATCGCAGCCAGGATGGCGGCAAACACGGCCAAGTTCAGGAACCAACGCTTCGCCTGGATCAGCTGGTAGACCAGCATGACGAACGCCACGCCCAGCACCGGAGAGAACAGCTCGAGGGAGAAGATCCCGAAGGTCAGGGTTCCGAGGAGGCTTCCCCCGAGGTCCCAGGCGTACGCCGTCAGGCGCGGAAGGGCGTTGAATAGGACGCCCATCCTCTGGCCTATGGGAACGAACAGCAGGGCGTTCAGCGCGAAGATCTCGATCAGCACCAGCGAATGGACCAGCAGCGCCGGCGGCGCGTTGAAGTGAACCTCGGCCGGGGAGGCGCCAAGGACCACGTTGCGATGCAGGAGGAGCATCCCGATGTCCGCGGCCAGAAGGAGGGGGAACCACCCCAGCAGGTTCCACCTTCGTCCGGCGGCCATCGCGCCCGCGCCCAGGCCCAGGAACGAGCTCAGGAGCATCAGGTTCGCGTAGTAGGCCACCAGGTGCACGACCGACGGGACCCAGCGGATCACCATCATCTCCAGGAAGAGCGCCGTGAACGAAAGAGCGAACATCTCGCCTTTCATCCTCCTCGCGCTGGCCAGGGGCTCGGTCATCGTCCGAGGACTAAGGGATGACCCTCCCCGACTGAACACCAAAAGCGCGCGGGAGGGTCCCGGCGCCCGGGAGAACGGCCCGCCTGTCCGTGCAATCCGCGCGGCCTCCGGCGGTGCGCTATCCCCGGCATTATCGGTGTTGATCGCAAATGCCCGGTCATCCAGCCTGCGCCATGCCCCGCTCCAACTATGAGGATGAAATCATCGTGTCATGGGTCGAACTTCACCGCGATGCGCGCTACCTTTCGGAACAGCTCCACGCCAAGGGATCATGGAAGGGCATCATCGCCGTGACCCGCGGCGGACTCGTCCCGGCGGCGCTCGTCGCGCGCGAGCTCGACATCCGGCTGGTCGACACGATCTGCGTGACCAGCTACTCGAAGGGCGAGGGTGGCGGCGCCGAGCAGGTCAGGGCGGAGGTGAAGGTCCTCAAGGGGGTCGCCGGGGACGGGGACGGCTACCTGCTCATCGACGACCTCGTGGACTCGGGCCGGACAGCCCAGGTCGTCCGCCAGCTCCTGCCGAAGGCCCACTTTGCCACGCTCTACGCGAAGCCCGCGGGCCGGCCGATCGTCGACACCTACGTGAAGGAGTTCAAGCAGACCAAGTGGATCTTCTTCCCCTGGGACATCGAGTACAAGTTCGCCACCCCGATCAAGGACGGCGGGCGGACCGCCGCGGGCCCGGCCTGAGGGCCCTCCTCATCCCGGGATACCGCCCCGGCGCTCGTTCCAGAGCGTGATGGCGGGCGCCGCCGGGTTGCCATGCTCGTAGGAGAGGATGCTGACCGACGCCGTGTCGAGGACGAGCCGCTCCCCGTCGCCCGCTGCCAGCCCGACCCAGCGGGCGGCGAGCACCCTCCCGAAGTGCCCGTGGGTGAAGAGCGCCACGGTGCCCCCAAGGGGCCGGATCCGGGCGAGGACGCGGTCTGCGCGCCCCGAGACCTGGGCGGGCGACTCCCCGCCGGGGCACCCATCCCGGAAGAGGTTCCAGTCCGGCCGCACCGCGAGGATCTCGGCCGTGCGCAGCCCCTCGTAGTCGCCATAGTCCCATTCCGCCAGGTCGGTATCCGCGTGCGCGCGGGCGCCCAGCCCGGCGAGCTCGCAGGTCCTGATCGCCCTCAGCCGGGGGCTTGTGAGGACGGCATCCGGCGCCAGCGTCGCCATGCGGGGCGCCAGTCCGAGGGCGTTCTGCTCGCCCTGCCCGGAGAGGGCGGCTTCCGTCCGCCCCGTGTGCCGGCCGGTCCTGGACCATTCGGTCTCGCCGTGGCGGACAATGATGACCCGGGTCAGCATGGAATGCGGCTGGAGGGGGCGCGGGGGGGCCTGCCCCGCCTACGGCGCCCTCCTCGGCTTGAATGCCGACACCTCGGCAAGCTTCTTCCACTGCTCGCGCTCCTCCGCCGAGACCGCCGCCGGCACCTGGATTGCGACGACCGCGTAGAGGTCGCCCCGGCTCCCGTCGCCGCGGGGTAGCCCGAGGCCGCGCATGCGCAGCTGCCCCCCCGCGGCCGTGTGCGCGGGGACCTTGAGCGTCGTCGGGCCATCGAGCGCGGGCAGCTTCACCTGCACCCCGAGGACGGCCTCCCAGGGGGCTAGGTCCAGGTCGTAGTACAGGTCCGGGCCCCGGACGGTGAAATCCGGGTGGCGCGCGAGGCGCACGCGCAGGTAGAGGTCCCCCGTCTGGCCCGACCCGTAACCCGGGCCGCCCTGGCCGGCGAGGCGTATCCTCTGGCCCTCGTGGACCCCGGGCGGGATGCGCACCTGGTAGGTGTCGGAGCGCCCCGGCTCGCCGTCCGCGCCCGTCCGCCTCAGGGTCACCTTGCGCCGGTCCCCCCTGAGCGCCTCCTCGAGGGTCACCATGATGTCGGCCTCGACGTCGCTGCCCGGGTGGGAGAATTCCCCGGGCGCCTCGCCAGGCCCGCCGAACCCGCCCCCGCCCGAGCGCCCGCTCCCGAAGAAGGACTCGAAGAAGTCGCTGAAGCCCGTCGTCCCCCCGAACTCAAAGTCCATGTCGGGCCGGCCCCCGGTGGCGCGCCTCCCGCCGGGCCCCCGCGGCCCGGGCATGCCGCCTCCCGTGTCCTGCCAGTTCGCGCCGAGCTCGTCGTAGCGGCTTCGCTTGTCCGGGTCGCCGAGGACCTCGTAGGCCTCGTTGATCTCCTTGAACTTCGCCTCCCCGGTGGCCTTGTTCTTCGCCACGTCGGGATGGTGGATGCGCGCCAGCTTTCGGAACGCCTGCTTGATCTCGTCGGGCGAGGCCGTCCTCTGCACGCCGAGCGTTTCGTAGTAATCCTTGAATTTTAGTGCCATGGGGGGGCCATTCCAGCCCGAACGATTGCACGGGAAGGCGCGAATCACAATCGCGCCGAGCGCGGGTTCGAGCTAACGGCCGGCCGGGCCGTCAATCCTCTCCCAGTACCCGACGCAGAACTTGTCGTCGTCGCCGTAGAAGTGGTGCCAGAAGTAGCGGGGCCTGAGCTTCTCGGTCAGCGACCGGTACCTGGCGCCCTTGTCCACGTTGTCCCTGGGCAGCCAGAGGACGTACTTGACGTCGTAGCTCAGGAGCCAGCCCGTGGGGTCCGGGAGCGCGTCCGAGTAGAAGCGGTTCATGTCCGAGAGGCGCTGGTTGATCTCGGTGAACGACCCCCGCCATGCCTCCTCGAGCCAGGGCCAGCCCAGCAGGCTCTGCTTGCCCGAGAACAGCGTGACGGCGGGAGACTCCGAGTTGGCCATCACGAGCCCGCTCTCGATCGTCACCCCGTCCGCCCGGGCCGACAGGTCGGAGATCATGTCCTTGATCACGGTGTCCCTCTCGAGCCATCCCGAGCCCGAAAGGCGGCCCATCGAGTCCTTCTTCACCCCGGCGAACTGCCTGCCCATGTCGTAGGCGAATGAAAGGTTGGGGAGGAGGAGCAGGAGCGTCCCGTACCGGCACAGGCGCGACCTGGAGCCGAGGTTGATCGCCCCCACCGTCAGGATGATCCCCGCGTACACCCACTGCCACCACTTGAGGGTCGAGTTGAACCTCGCGTAGGGGCCGCCGTAGAGGTCGTGGTTGTAAAGGAACTCGGTCGCGACGAGCGCGACGGCCCATGTCGCGACGAAATACAGGGCCAGCGGGCGGCGGTCCCGGTTGAGGAGCCCGAGGGCGAGGATCCCGAGCACCGGCCAGAACGTGAGGAGCCAGCCCAGGAGAGGGGTGTGGTCGTCCCTGCCGATCATGTGGATCGACGCGTTGTCGCCGATCGCCTGCTGAGTGAACTGCACGAGGAACGGGTATTCCAGGGCGGTCGCGCCGGCGGCGCCGAGCACGGCCGGAATGAGGCAGGACCGCTCGCCCCGGAGGGCGCGGTAGGCGAGCCAGCCCCCGACCAGGAGAGCCTGGAGGGGGACGATCCACGCGTTCGCGATGAACGCCACCGGGACGGTTGCCGCAAGGATCGCGTGGTTCATCGCCCTGGCCCTTCCCGAGGCTCCCGTTTCCTGCGCCGCAATCAGCGCCACGGCGAACGCGAGGAGAAGGAATCCGGCGAGCGGCGGATGGTAGTCGCCCTTCGTCAGGAAATAGCTGAGCGGCTCCATCGGAAGGTCCCTGGGCTCGATTCCCGCGGTGGTCATCCACGCCGAAACGCGGTGCCCCAGGGGCGTCAGGTCGTCATGGACGATCGCGCCGCCGAGGAAGCGCACCATGTCGATCGGAAAGGGGTCCCGGATCAGCGCATGGGAGATGAGGACGACGCCGCTGCCGCCGACCAGGAGCGACGCGATCACGGTCCAGCGCCCGGGCCCCCAGGGGCAGAGCCTGGACAGGGTGCTTCCAAAAAGGAGCGTCAGGAACCCGACAAGGGTGCAGTACGCCAGATGGTAGCTCACCCCGGGGCCGACCCCGAGGATCCGGCCGAGGAGCGACGCGCCGTAGTGCTGGAAGCTGTAGTAGCAGTTGGCGGGATAGTTCGCGAGCCACAGGTCGGGGGCCGGGAGCCTGCCCCCCCGCATGTAGGCCTCGATCAGGCCGAAGTTGGGCATCTTGTCCTCGCTGTAGTCGATGTCCGGGAAGGTGTAGCGCCAGGCCAGGCAGTAGAGGAAGCCCACGAGGAAGATCGCCTCCGTTCCCCGATTCTCCCTCACCAACAGGCGGTTGCGCCAGATAAGCCACAGGGACGCGACGGTCGAGAAGGGGAGGATCCGTGGGTGCGGGCCGAATCCCGCGAAGTGCTCGATGAAGAAGCACACCAGGCAGATTCCGAGGACTCCCGCGGCCCTCGCCAGGGCGTAGTCGCCGACGAGGCGCCTGGCGGCGAGTCCCGCGCCCAGCAGGTTTATCCAGAGGGCTGCGATGGCCAAGCTTAGAAATACCAGCGACATCCCCAACTAAAATGCCCGCCGGCGGGGCCCCAGGCGAGCCTGGAGTTGCCGGCGCCCGGACGATACAAACTTTGCAATTGGCCCGGCCGGTCGATGGGCTCTGGGCCGCATGGCCCTGCCCCCCCGCACCCCCGTTCCCCGCAGACGCTGGGGGATCGGCGTCCTCCTCGGCTCGGGCATCCTCGTCAGCTTCCTGGACCGGGTGAACCTCTCGGCCGCGGCCCCGCAGCTGGCCCGCGAGTTCGGGCTGGGGCCGGCGCAGCTGGGCATCCTCTTCAGCTCGTTCCTGTGGTTCTACGCCGTCCTCCAGATACCGGTCGGCGTCGTCGTGGACAGGCTCGGCGTCACGACCGTCGGCCGCTGGGGGGCGCTTCTGTGGACGGCGGCGTCCGCGGCCACCGCGTTCGCGGGGGGGTTCGGCGGCATCCTCGCGGCGCGCGTCGTCCTCGGGATCGCCGAGGCCCCGTCCTTCCCCGCCGTCTCGAAGGCGACGGGCCACTGGTTCCCGAGGAACGAGCGGGCGCGGGCGACCGCCATCTTCGACGCCGCGGCGAAGTTCTCGAACGTGATCGGGGTCCCGCTCGTCGCGTTCGTGGTATCGCGGTTCGGCTGGCGGTGGGCCTTCGGCGTCACCTCGGCGATCAGCTTCGTGTATTTCCTGGCCTTCTGGGCCCTTTACCGGGACCCGGGCTCGGACCCCGGGCTCACCCGGGGTGAGCACGACTACATCATCGCGGGAGGGGGCGTCCCCGAGGGCCGGCCGGAGTCCGGGGGGATCGAGATGCTCGGCTACCTCCTGCGCCAGCCGAAGATCTGGGGCCTGTCCATAGGCTTCGGGGCCTACGGCTACTCGTTCTACCTCTTCCTGACCTGGCTGCCCGACTACCTCGTCAGCACCCACGGGATGACGATCCTCAGGTCGGCCGGGTACACGGCGACGCCCTGGGCCGTCGCCACGGTGACGGACCTCCTGGTCGGAGGCTGGCTGATCGACGCCCTGATCTCGCGCGGCGCCGACGAGACAAGGACGCGCAAGGCGGTGCTCGTGACCGGCATGCTCTTCGGGCTCGCGATCGTCGGGGCGACGCGGACGACCGACCCGGACTGGGCGATCGTATGGATCTCCGTCTCCCTCGGCGGGCTCGCCGCGGCCGCGCCCGTCGGGTGGTCGCTTCCCTCCCTCATCGCGCCGAGGGGCGGCGTCGGGTCGGTCGGGGGCATCATGAACTTCGCCGTGAACGCGATGGGGATAACGGCGCCGATCGTGACGGGGCTCATCGTCAGGGAGACCCACTCGTTCACGGGGGCCTTCCTCGCCGCGGCAGCGATCCTCGTCATCGGGGTCCTCGCGTTCGTCTTCCTGCTGGGGAGGATCGAGACCCTGCCCGGCCCGGGGGCCCAAGCGCCGGGTTGACGTCCCCCGCAGGAAGATGGAATCCTCCCCCGCCCTCATGAAGAAGACGCTCATCCATCCCGAGGGCTTCCCGGCGCCCCGGGGGGCCTACAGCCCCGGCCTCCTCGTCGAGCACGGGGGCTCAAGCACGCTCTTCGTCACGGGCCAGCTCGCCGTCGACGCCGAGGGCAGGGTCGTCGCCCCGAACGACGCCGCGGCCCAGACGGAGTTCGTCTTCGGGCTCATAGGCTCGGTTCTCCGGGCCGCGGGGATGGACTTCACGGACGTCGTGAAGGTCCAGACCTTCCTCACCCACATGCCCGACTTCGAGAAGTTCACGCCGGTGCGCAACCGGTTCTTCTCCGGGAACCGCCCGGTGAGCACGCTGATCGAGGTGAAGGGCCTCGCGCGCGAGGGCTGCTGCGTCGAGATAGAGGTCGTCGCGATGAAATGAGCGGATGACGACCCCCACCCCTCCCCTCTGCGTCGCCGACGACGCCACATTCTGGCCCTGGTTCTCCTGGCAGGCGCTCGGCGCGTGGCCCGACCGCGAGGGGACGGTGGTCGTGGTCCCCATCGCCGGCATGGCCGACTGGGGCCTCGGGCATCCGCTGGACGCGGAGGAGACGGTGCTCACCCACGTGCTCCGCGACGCCTGCCGCCTCGCTCCGGAGGGCCGCCGGCCCCTGGTCCTCCCTCCCCTGAGGTTTGTGTTCGGCGCCGACCCGTCGTGCGCCTTCCCCGTTGACCCGCCGACCGCGCACGCGTTCATCGCCGAGGTGGCGGCGTCCGTCGCCGCCGCCGGCTTCAGGAGGATCGCCCTGGTGAACGCGAGCCCCTGGAACGAGGAGATCTGCGGCGCGGCCGCGCGCGACCTGCGGGTCTCCCGGGGACTCCACATGTTCCAGGTCCACCTGAGCTCGCTCGAGCTCGACTTCCACCCCGTGCGCAGCCGCACCCGGCNNAGACGCTCCTGACCTCCCTCTACGGGCGGGAGCCCGCCCCCTGCGAGCTCGCCGTCGCGGGCCCGGCGGCGGCCTGGGGCGTCGAGCCCGTGGCGCCGCTGGAGGGCCCCGCCGTCCGCCTCGAGGAGGCGCGCGCGCAGGGCGCCGAGATCCTGGCGGCCTCGGCGGGCAGGCTCGCAAAGCTCCTCTCGGACATCCGCGACCGCGCCCCTCTGACCGCGAAGGTGACCCCGGCATGAGCTTCCCTTCCTACCGCGACCGCTACCTGCCGGCGATGACCCCGGCCCATATCGCGGCACTCCCCGACAAGTCGTGGGCGCCCGTCGTCCTCACGACCGGGGCCATCGAGCAGCACGGCCCGCACCTGCCGGTGGCGGTCGACGCCCTCATGGGGCAGGTGTGGCTCTCCCTCGTCATGGCGCGCCTGCCCCCGGGGGCCTCGTGCTACGTCGCGCCGCCGATCACCATCGGCAAGAGCAACGAGCACACCGGGTTTCCCGGCACGCTGATGATCACCCGGGACACGCTCAGGTCGCAGGTCCTCGCCGTCGCGCGCCAGGTCCAGGCCTGGGGCTTCCGCTCCCTCGCCGTCATCAACACTCACGGGGGCAACGTGCCGGTCCTCGTGCCGACGCTCCGGGAGGCCCGCACCCTCTACGGGCTGCGGGCGGCCATCCTGCAGCACAGGCAGATCACCGACACGACGCCGCTTGAGGCCACCTTCGGAATCCATGCCGGGGAGGTGGAGACCTCCTGGGTGCTGGCGGCCGCTCCGCAGCATGTCGACATGGCCAAGGCCGTCTGCGAATACCCGGCACTTCCCGGGGACCCGGGCGAGGTCCGCCCGGTCGCCGCGCCCGCGCTCGTGGCGTGGTGCTCGCGCGATGTCTCCAAGTCCGGGATCATGGGTGACGCCCCGTCCGCGACCGTCGAGAAGGGCGAGCGCTGGCTGGACCAGGGCGCGGGCGCCTACGCGGCGGCGATCGCCGAGATCTGCCGCTCGGGCCAGGCCCACTCGCAGCAGCGCTGACGGCCCCGGGACAGGGGAACCTTTTCACGGCGGGCTCGTCTTGCATGCCGGAGCCCGATTGGGCACCCTGCCCCATGACCTTCAAGAAGGCATCCCCCCTCGCAGCCCTCGCGGCCGTGTCATTCCTGCTCCAGGCATGCGTCGAGAGCCTTCCCGACCAGGGGGGCTACGCCCAGCGGCCGCCCCCGCCCCAGCCGCCGCCCGAGGCGCCCGCCTACGCGCCGGAGCCCGCGGCCTATTCGCCGCCGCAGCCCCCTCCGCAGTCCCAGAGCGAGAGCCCGCTCGACACCCTCCTTGCGCCCATCGCCCTGTACCCCGACCCCCTGATCGCGCTCATCCTGCCGGCGTCGACCGTGCCCTGGGACGTCTCTTCCGCCGCCGACTACCTCGTCCAGTACGGCGACATGACCCGCGTCGACAGCCAGCCCTGGGACCCGAGCGTCCGCGCACTTGCGCACTACCCCTCGATCGTTTCGTGGATGGCCGGCAACATCGCGTGGACCCAGGCGCTCGGCAACGCGTTCAGCTCGGCGCCCTCCGACGTGATGGACTCCGTGCAGAGGCTGAGGGCGCGCGCGGTCGCCGCGGGGACGCTCGCCTCGACGCCGCAGCAAAGGGTCGCCTATGACGGCGACCAAATCCTGATCCTGCCGGCGCAGCCCGATAGGGTCTACGTCCCGGCCTACGACCCCAACGTGGTGTATTCGGATGAGCGCGACAGCGGCTACGACGGGCCTTACCTCTACTTCGGGGAGCCATACCCCGAGGGGCTCTGGCTCTCGTACAGCTTTGACTGGCGCCGTCACCGGGTGTGGGAGGGAGACCGGGACGGATGGCGCGAGCACGAGGGCTGGACCCATTCCGACTTCAGGGACGGTAGGGCGCCCGCGGGCGCCCATGCCTGGCAGCCGCGTCCGGACGAGGACCGCCGGCGCAAGGCGCCGAGCGTCCCCAAGGGCAGCCCGCCGCCGCTCCCCCACCCGATGAGGGGCGCCCCCGTCGTCCCGCCGACCCAATACCGGAGGCCGGCCGTCCAACCCAATCCCGAGGCCCGTCACCAGGGCCAGGCGCCGCAGACTTACCGGCCCGCGCCCAATCAAGGGCAGGCGCCGCAGGCCACGAGGCCCGCTCCGACCCAAGGACAGGCCCAACAGCCCGTGAGGCCCGCGCCCCAGCAGGGCCAGGCACCGCAAACCTACCGGCCTGCGCCCAATCAAGGGCAGGCGCCGCAGGCCACGAGGCCCGCCGCCACCCCGGGACAGCAGCAGCCTGCAAGGCAGTCCCCTCCTCTCGATCGGCCCCGACTGGGAGCGCCCCCGCCTGAGGGCGGCACCGGACCCTCCACCCATGCGGCCCCGCCAAGGCCCCCGGAGACCGAGCACCGTCCGCCGGAGGCACAGCCAAGGCAGGCGCAGCCGCATGACCAACTTAGGCCGGGCGGCGGCGGACCCGAGCCCGAGAGGGCTCGTCCCGCCGAACATCCCCCCGCCTCGTCACCCAGCAGGAACGAGCAGGCGCCCCCGGCCCGCGGATCCGACCGCCCGGCGCCGAGGGCCCCGGCACCCGCGGCCCACTCGGCACCGGCCCAGGCGCCCGCAGCCGCGCCTGCCAACGGAGCCAACGGAGCCAACGCAGCCAACGGGGACAATAAGGACAACAAGCCCCAGAGATGAACCTGCCGATCTTCTGGGTCGACGCGTTCACGGACCGGGCGTTCGGGGGCAACCCCGCTGCCGTCGTCCCGCTGGAGGAGTGGCCCGACGACGGCCTCCTCCAGAGGATCGCCAATGAGAACGGGCTTTCCGAGACCGCGTTCTTCGTGCGCACCGGCCCGGCCCGGGCGAGGCTCAGGTGGTTCACGCCCGCGGTGGAGGTCGACCTGTGCGGGCACGCGACCCTCGGGACGGCCCACGTCCTTTTCAACGAGCTCGGCCAGGAGGCGTCGCCCTTCGTCTTCGACACCAAGTCCGGGCCTCTTTCCGTCAGCCGCAAGGGCGCCATGTTCGAGCTCGACTTCCCGTCCCGCCCGGCGGCCCCGGCCGAGCCGCCGCCCAACCTGGTCCGCGGCCTGGGCGCCAGGCCCCTCGAGGTCCACAGGTCGGAGAGAATGTGGCTGTGCGTTTACGCGGCGGCCGGGGACGTCATCTCCCTCGCCCCCGACTTTGGCGCGCTAAGCCGGGTCGTCCCCGGGCGCATCATCCCGACCGCACCCGGCGGGGACTGCGACTTCGTGTCGAGGTTCTTCGCCCCGGACGCGGGGGTTCCGGAGGACCCCGTGACCGGTTCCGCCCACTGCACGCTCGTGCCCTACTGGGCCAAGAGGCTCGGCAAGGCGAAGCTCCACGCCAGGCAGGTGTCGAGGCGCGGGGGCGAGCTCTGGTGCGAGCTCGACGGCGACCGGGTCAGGATGGCCGGCCACGGGGTCGGGTACCTCAGGGGCTCCATCCGGGTCTAGGGCGAACGGCCCTCACTTCTCCTTCATCACGTAGACCCCGTCCCAGTCGGGCGTGGGAGGATCCGAGCGGTAGCCCTCTGCGATCGCGATGTAGACGAGCGAGGGATTGGACTTCGCCCCCGTGGTGCGCCCGGGCCCGTTGATCTCAAGGGCCTCCGACCGGTTGAAGAGCTCTATAGCGCCGTCCCAGTCGCGCGCATAGTACTTCGCGAGTCCCCGCTCGAATGTCGCGACGCATTCCCTCGTGGAGTCGGACACATCCTCCGAAAGCCCCACCAGCTCGAAGATCGGCACGGGCTGCGCTCGCCCCTTCACGACGATCCTGCCGAGCGCCCTGAACTGGATGCGCCCCGGCCCGACCTTCTCGGACTCGGCGCGGGTGGCCTCCGTGCACATGGTGTAGACGCCCCAGGCCTTGGCCCCGCTCTCCATCCGCGCCGCCAGGTTCACGTCGTCGCTCATCATCGTGTAGCTGAAGCGCGTCTTGCTTCCCATGTTCCCGACGACCGCGGGGCCCGTGTTGAGCCCGATGCGCGCCTGGAGCCGGTGGACGATCCCCGGCCACTTGTCCCCCTCGCTTGTCCACTTCGCGCGCAACTCGGCGATGCGCTTCTGTACGAGGAGCGCCGCCACGCAGGCCTTGTGCGCGTGGCCCGGCAGCGCCACCGGCGCCCCGTAGATCATGACGACGGCGTCCCCGATGTACTTGTCGAGCGTGCCGCCCTCGGCCTGGAGGATGTCCGTGCAGGCGGTGAGGTAGTCGTTCATCAGCTCGACCAGCCCCGAGGGCGAGAGCTTCTCCGACATGGTCGAGAACGACTCGATGTCGCTGAAATACGCGGTGATGTGCTCGACGACCCCGCCGAGCTTGGGCTCCTCGCCGGAATCCACCATCTGGTCGACGAGGGCCGGCGAGACGTAGGTCCCGAACATCCCCTTGATACGGCCCTTCTGCTTCTGCTCCTCCACGATCTGCCAGAGGAGGCCGACGACGCTGGTCGATATAGCGGCACAAATTGGTGCTACAATCGGGATAATAAGGTTGCTCGTCTTAAATACGAAGAACGCGATGGCCACGTACCCGACCAACGAGAGTCCGGCCATCACCTTGGCGAACACGGCGCGACCCCCGCCCGTGATCGCAAGCACCGACACAAGGATGGACAGGCCTATAATCACCGAGTAAGCGCCCCATTCATGAAGACGCCGGATGTACTTACCCGAGACGATCGTCTTAAAGAGATTGCCGTGAACGCTGACACGGGGCACGTCTATCTCGTCGAGGGAGGTCGGCGAGACGTCGTGCCATTGCAACGGGTCCGTGGGACCGATCAGAACAACGGCGTCCTTGAATTGGGCAAAGAACTCCTCTGCGCTCTTCCGCTCATCGGCTTTGTCGGAGTCGAGGAGTGTGCTGTAGGTGTACACGTCGCTGAATCCTACCCAAGGATTGCGGGCCGCATTGGCCCACTGGGAGAACCAGTTTATCTCGAGCATCTGATGCTTATACAGCGGAATGTGCGAGGCGACGGAGCCGTCGGCTCTGACAAGGTCAATCGAATCCGGGCCTATCTTCACGTCCTCCCTGTCGACACCGTAATAAATCCGTGCCAGTTCCAGCGCCATGGCGTAATAGTTGTAGTTGGGCACCGATGAAGGCGCGAAGAGGCGGACCCAGCGGGTGCCGGCATCGACGGTGTCGATCAGCGCGATCCCAGGCGGGGTGAATGTCTTCCCTGGAGCCGTGACGAAGACGGGCATCTCCGGACCCTCAAGCTGTTTCAGCGGTGGAAGGTCCGTGCGCGTAATATCGGGAAACTCCCTGATTTTCTTTTTCCCCTTTTCGTCGCGAAAGTCCCCGGCGACGTAGGAAGCCCCCACGACGACCGATGGCGTGTGCAGGAGGAACCTTCCTAGTGCCCGGTTTCCCGCGATGAGCTTCTCCTTGTCAATCGCCTCGGACACGCCCTCGTCGGAGAACACGATATCCATCCCGATGGCTTTCACGTGTGCTCGCTCGACCAGGGTCTTGGCGACTTTTAAGAAGTATTCACGGCCCCACGGCCAGCCGCCCATTCCCCCAAGCTCCGGCGGGAGGAGGGAAAGGGAATCCATCCGGACGTAGACGACATTGACCGGCGCGTCTATCGGTCCCCTGTACGCGAACCTCCAGTCGATCGCCTTGTTCTCCTGGAAAGCGAGCAAGCCCAGATGCGCCAGCACGCACCAAAGAATCGGGATCGGCGCGAGAAGCAGCCAGCGCAGTCGGAAAAGCGCGGACTTTTTCGGGGATGCCACGGGCCCGGACGCTACCCAGCGCCCGGCCCGAGGGAAAGCAGATTAAAGCTAGCCGCTGCCTGCGCCAGGCGTCGTCGTCGGCGGCGGGTTCGCCGGGGGCGACGTCGAGTTGTCGTTGGAATTCGTATTCGTGTTCCCGGATCCGCCGTTGCCATTCGTCCCACCGCCACCGCCGCCACCGCCGCCGCCACTCGAATTTGTCGCGGGCACGACGATGGTCTGGACCGTGGTCACAATCTGCTGCGCTGCCACCTGCACCTGCGCCGCCTCAGCGGGGGTCGTGTCGGTGGATACGATGGTAACGGGCGAGGTCACGGCGGGCTTCGCCGGCTCCGTCGCCGTCGCCGGGGTTGCCGGCGTGTAGTCGAACGTGGCCACGACCTGCTTGCCCGCCGGGATGCTCACCGGCGCCGACGTGACGCCCGTGAATACGACCCGGCCGTCCGCGGTCGTCACCACAAAGAATGCCTTACCCCCGGGACCCGGGCGGAAGACGATCCTGAAGGTCGTGCCGCGGATACCGGCCGCGCCCACCGGGGTCTGGACCGTGAACTCCGAGCCCTTGTCCACGTTCAGGTGCACCACCTTGCCGACCAGCTCTCCCTTGGTCAGGTTGAGCCGCGTGGTCGAGGTGCCCGGCTCGGCCTTCATGTCCGAGATCTTGAGGTCCTCCGCAAACGGGTCCTGCTCGAACTTGTCGATGTCGAGCGTGGAATCAGCGGCGACATTCACCGTGGCACCGTTTGAGAAGACGAGGATGATGTTGGCGCCAACAGAAGTGACGACCTGGGTCTCGTCAGAAACCTTGTCCCCGTCGTGGAGGACCCGGGTCTGACCGTCGGCCTTGCTGACGGCCTCCACATGACCCTGTACCCGGGCCGCAAGGATGCGGCCTTTCACCCTGGCGGCGGCTGCCGGGGCGGTCTGGGCTTCAACGGGCAAAAGTCCGCAAAAAGTCCCTAAAACGATGACAAGCAAGATCTTGTTGAGCATGGAAGATACGCTTAGGGCTGTGGTTGCGTGCGGTTCCCCAATCGTTGACGCAATACTTGTGCAAGAAGGAAGCCGGGGTCAAGACGCAAGCAGACGTCCGCGGCGGCCATCGCCGGACCCAGATCATTTGAGATCAGGCTCTGGTGGTAGGCCTGATAATACCAGACGTCCGCCCGGTTGGGCGCCAGCTGCAGCGCGCGGACGAGGCAATCCCCGCCCTCCACCCAGCGGCGCTGCATGTCGAGCCCCGCGCCCCTGCGGATCCAGAATTCGGCGACGTCCGGGCAGATCTCCACGGCCCGCGCCGCCTCGCGCTCCACCTGGGTTCCGAGCTCGACCGTCTCCTTGGGGCTTATGAAGGACCAGAGCGAGTCCGCATAGGCCTTGTCGGACCATGCCTGGGCGTTGGAGGGGTCCATCGCCACCGCACGCGCGAGCCCGGCCCGGATACCCTCAAGAGCCGCCCGCTGGCCCGACGGGTCGACCCCGGAAGCCGCCATCCTGTCGATGCCGAGGCGGGCCACCCGCCTCGACTCCTCTGCTCGGAACCTGGGCACCGCCCAGGTGACCGCGATCCCGACGCACGCGGCGGCGAGGCAGAGCGCCGCGGCGCGCGCGGCTCCGCCTGCCGGCATCCTCCCCTCGTCCCTCTGCGGCCATGCCTCTGCCGTGACCAGTGCGGCGATCGACGCGACGGTCATGGCCAGCGCCGGAATCTTCAGGTGGAAGTCGACCAGGAGATGCAGCGCGAAGGCGAGGAGCCCCGTGAAGGCGGCGCCCGCAAGCCCCCGTGCGCCCGCGCACCGCCATGCGATTGTCGCGGCCGCCCCGAACAGCAGGGCGAACCCGAGGGCGCCGTAGTCGCTCAGGGTGTTGAGGTAGTCGCAGTGGGCGTATAGGGGCTGGTCCCGGAAGCCCACGGGCCGGTATTTCTCGAAGAGAATGTCGAAGCTCCCGGCGCCCCCGCCGAGCACCGGGTGGTCCCCGGCGATCCCCCAGGCGCCCCGCCAGAGGATCGGCCTCGTCTTCTCGCCCGCGTCGGCCACGAGCTGGTCGACCCGCTCGCGCATCAGCGGGAATGAGAAGTAAAGCAGGGTTGCCGCCGCGGCGGCCGCGGCGGCCATTGCGACCGCGCCCGAGACGCGGCGCAGGAGGCTCTTGCCAGGCGACACGAGGGGCCTGAGCGCAACGGCGCCCGCCAGGGCGATCCATGCGCCGCGGCTCACCGCCAGCACGAATGCGAAGGCAAATGCCGCGAGCGCGAGGGACAGCGCCGCGCGGGCGGGCGCCGGGCGGGAGCGGTCGAGCGCCGCCGCCGCCGCCGGGGGGATGAGGAGTGCCATGAAGACCCCCAGGCTGTTCGGGATTCCAAAGGGACCGGTGGACCGCCCCAGGAATTGGTGCACCTGCGTCTTTCCCAGGGGAAGCCACGAGGGGTTGATGAAATGCTCATATCCCGCGAGGAACGCGGCCGCGATGCCGAGCGTCCCGAGCGTGAGGCAAAGCAGGCGGCGGCACGGCGCCGACACGATCCCGTTCAGCACGACCCAGTACACCGCCACGGCCTGGGCCCAGTTCAGCCAGTCGGTCCAGCCCAGCCATCGAAACGGCGTCACCCATTGGGCATTCGCCGCCGCGTAGGCGACAAACGGGAGCAGCAGGAGGCCGGCCGTGTGCGCGCGGGTCCCGCGGGCGGGGTCGGCCAGGTGGACGGCGACCAGGGCGGCCGTCAGCGCCGCCGTAACCTCCCTCGTCCCGGGAAGTATGCCGCCGAGGCAAAGCGTCGTCCAGGCCAGGTTCGCCGACAGCAGCGCGGCCCGCGCCCATTCCCATGCGGACGGGCGGACCATTGGCTGGGGGGCGGGCATGGCGGGTCGTGCGGGGGTTGCCTTGGCCCGGGCAGATTGCCCAATCGCGCTCTCCCACCGCGAACAAAAACGGCGCCATCCCGGGGGATGGCGCCGTTTGAGAGCCGAGGCCGCGAACCGTCAGGTCGTGGGCACCGTCTGGATCGTCTTAACAATCCGGCCGGCGACCAGGTAGGGATCGGCGGCGGAATTCGGACGACGATCCTCGAGGTAGCCCTTGTAGCCGTTGTTGACGAAGCTGTGCGGGATGCGGACCGAGGCGCCGCGGTCGGCGAGCCCGTAGTTGAACTTGTCGATCGACTGCGTCTCGTGGAGTCCGGTGAGCCGCAGGTGGTTCTCCGGGCCGTAGACGGCGATGTGCTCGTCGCGATACTTGTTGAATGCCTCCATGAGCTTTTCGAAGTAGGCCTTGCCGCCGACGTCGCGCATGTGGGTGGTCGAGAAGTTGCAGTGCATGCCGGAGCCGTTCCAGTCCAGGGGCTGGTTGAAGGGTGCGAGAACGGGCTTGCAGCGCCACTCGATGTCGACGCCGTAGGCCTCGCCGATGCGGGTGAGGATGTAGCGGGCGACCCACATCTGGTCGGCGGCGCTCTTGGAGCCCTTGCCGAAGATCTGGAACTCCCACTGGCCCTTGGCGACCTCGGCGTTGATGCCCTCTAGGTTGATCCCGGCCGCCAGGCACTGGTCGATGTGCTCCTCGACCATCTTGCGGGCGATGGGCCCGACGTTCTTGAAGCCGACGCCCGTGTAGTAGGGACCCTGGGGCGGCGGAAAGCCGCCGGCGGGGAAGCCGAGGGGCGCCCCGTCCTTCCAGAAGAAATACTCCTGCTCGAAGCCGAACCAGGTGCCCGGGTCATCGGCGATCGTCGCGCGCGAGTTCGACGGGTGCGGCGTCTTCCCGTCCGGCATCATGACCTCGTTCATGACAAGCACGCCGTCCTTGCGGGTGATGTCCGGGTAGACCGCCACGGGTTTGAGGATGCAGTCGGAATTCTTTCCTTCGGCCTGCTGGGTTGAGCTGCCGTCGAACCCCCACATGGGTAGCTGTTCGAGCTTCGGGAAGCTGGCGAACTCCTTGATCTGGGTCTTGCTGCGCAGGCTGGCCAGGGGCGTGTAGCCGTCCAGCCATATGTATTCGAGTTTGTATTTGGGCATGGGAAAGAAGGTCAGTCGGGGGATTTGTGCGAGACTCCGAAGAAGCAGGAAGGGGGATTTCGAATTCCCCGTCCAGCTGCAAACGAAAAACTCACCCTGTAGCTTTAGCACCTCGCGTGCCAGAGGCCATTGGGGGGCCTATTCCCTTAATGTTTTCTTAATGCCGCCGGGGAACTCCAAGGTCCCGACGGGGCGCTTGCCAGAAACCGGCGCGCAAGTTATTGTCACCCTTAACTTTCGAATGCATGAAATGAAGGATACTGCCCGTGCGCTCGTGCGCATCAGCTTCGACGGGCGGGTGCACAAGACCTTCCGCGGTCACCTGGCAAAGGAGCGCTTTGACAACGAGGTCCGGGTCCTGCGCCATCTCGAGGAGAAGGGCTGCCCGTTCGTGCCCCGGCTCCTCGAGTCGGATCCGGCCGAGCTGAAGATCGTGACGACCAACTGCGGGTCGCGGGTCGACCAGGTGAACTCGGAGCGGCTCAAGGAGCTCTTCGCCGAGCTGGAGCCGTTTGGTGTGCGCCACGAGGACCGCGAGCTACGCAACATCACCTACCGCGCCTCCGACGGCCGCTTCTGCATCATCGACTTCGAGTTCGCGACGATCCTGGACGGCGGGGACAACGTGGTCTCGCTGAAGCCCTCGGCCGCCCAATGACCCCCGCCGACCCCCTCCCGAACGTGCCCGAGACTTCCGCGATCCGCTGGTCGGGCCTGACCCATGTCGGGCGGTTCCGCCCCAACAACGAGGACGCGTTCCTCGCGATGAACTTCAACGGGCACGGCGTGAACTACCTCGGCAAGACCGGGAGCGCGTCGCTGGACGGGGCCGACCATGTCTTCGCCGTGAGCGACGGTCTCGGCGGCGCACGCTCGGGCGAGTTCGCGAGCCGGATAGCCGTCGACCGCATCACGCGCCTGCTGCCGCTCAGCTTCCGGCTCTCCGCCGCGGGAATCGCGGCGGGATTCTCCGAGATCCTCGCCGAGCTCTTCTCCTCCATCCACGCCGACATGCTGAAGCTCGGGTTCTCCTACGCCGAATGCGCGGGCATGGGCGCCACGCTCAGCCTGTGCTGGTTCCGGCCGGGGTGGATGTATTTCGGCCACATCGGCGACAGCCGGATCTACTACGTGCCCGTGGAGGGCCCGATGACGCAGGTCACCCACGACCACACGCACGTGGGGTGGATGCGGCGCAAGGGCGAGCTCAACGAGCGGGAGGCGCGCACCCATCCGCGGCGCAACGCGCTCCACCAGTCGCTCGGCGCCGGCAACCAGTTCATCGAGCCCCACATCGGGGCCGTGGGCTACCGGGCTGGCGACCGATTCCTCATCTGCTCGGACGGGCTGGTCGACGGGCTCTGGGACCGGAGGATCGAGGAGATCATCCGCTCGGCCCCGCAGGCGCCCGGCGGTCCGAACCCCGCGCAGCTTCTCGTCGACGAGTCGGTCGAGAACTCGGGCCGGGACAACACCACGGCCCTGCTTGTAGAGATTCCCATTTCCCCCGCCGCCGTCCATGATCCCCGGCCGGGAAGCTGAACCATGAACCTCCTTTTCGTATACGGCACCCTCAAGAGGTGCGGACACAACCAGCACTTCATGGCGGGCCAGTCCTTCCAGGGGGCGGCGCGCACGGTTGCCGGCTACACGCTCTACGACCTCGGGGGCTATCCCGGGCTCGTCGGGTCTCCCGACAACGCCGAGGGGGTGAGCGGCGAGGTCTGGTCCGTCGACGACGAGTGCCTCGCGGGCCTTGATGTCCTCGAGGGCACCTCCCACGGCCTATACCGCCGCGAGACCGTCCCGCTGCGGCCGCCCTTCGGGGAACGCCGCGTGGAGGCCTATGTCTATGCCCAGAGCGTGCGGGACCGACCGCACGCCGGGGCCGAGTGGAAGACCTAGCCCGCCCCTTCGGGCGGGTCAGGCGGCACTGCCCCGGCCGGGCCCCGGGCCCGGACCCTCGGGGCCGAATTTGCGCACCGAGGTGAACTTCGCCCTGAAGAGATCGTCGATCAGCGCGAGGGCGCCCGCCGGGACCCGCGCCACGAGGTCGTCCAGGGAAGGAAGCTTCTCCCCCACGACGGGGGCCGCATCCCGGTCCACCGCGGGCCTTGGGGCCTCCCCCCTGGCGGCCGCCTCCGACAAGAAGGACGACTCGTCGGTCTCGTCGGGCCAGTCGGCGTCCCCCTCCGGGGCCGCATCGGGGGCTCCCGGCGAGGCCAGCGCGGCCAGCCTGGCCTCCAGCCGGTCAATCAGGCCTTTTTTTTTTCGCCGCCCTCGGGGCCGGCCCCGGCCTCCCCGGCGATGGCCGCCAGTTCCTTGATCAGGCTGTCGATCGCCCGGGCCCGGCTCGCCTCGACGGCCTTCAGGAGGGTGACCTCGAAGTTGATCTTCTCGGCGAGGCCGTGCTTGACGCTGCCCTCCCCCTCGCGGAGCCCGTCGAGGAGCCGGGTGAGCTGCTCGGTCGTCATCGGACTGCCGAGCCGTTCGGTGCGGCCCCCTGCGGAAATCGACTCGAGGAGGGCGCGGCGCACCACGGCCTGGAGGTCGGTCAGGAGCCGCACCAGGTCGCGCCCCGCCGCGTCGCACTCGTCGACGATCGAGACGATCCCAAGCTGGTCCCCGGCCGCGAGCGCCGCCGCGAGCGCGGCGACCTTGGCCTCGGCGACGAGTCCGTAGACGTCGAGGACGTCGGCCTCGGCTATCTCGCCGCCGCAGAACGCGATCATCTGGTCCAGGATGGACTGGGCGTCGCGCATCCCGCCGTCGGCGAGCCTCGCGATGCAGGCGAGCGCGGCCGCGTCGACCTTGACCTTCTCGGACTCGGCGATCGACCGGAGCCTGCCCGATATCAGCTCCTCGGAGATCGGCTTCAGGTCGAACCGCTGGCACCTCGACAGGATCGTGGGCAGCACCTTCTGCACCTCGGTCGTGGCAAACACGAACTTCACGTGCGGGGGGGGCTCCTCGAGGGTCTTCAGGAGAGCGTTGAAGGCCGACGTCGAGAGCATGTGCACCTCGTCAATGATGTAGATCTTGAACTTCCCCTGCGCGGGGGCGTAGCGGGAGGTCTCGCGCAGGTCGCGGACCTGCTCGACGCTGTTGTTGGACGCCCCGTCGATCTCGATCACGTCCAGGTGGCTGCCCTCCGCGATCGCGACGACCGCCGGGTCCTTGACGTCGAAGTCCGCGTTGGGGCCGCCCGTGCAGTTGAGCGCCTTGGCAAAGATCCGGGCGATCGAGGTCTTGCCCGTGCCCCTGGGGCCCACGAGCAGGTAGGCGTGCGCGATCCGGCCGCGGGATATCGCGTTCCTCAGGGTGCGCACGACATGGTCCTGGCCGACGACGTCGCCAAACGTCTGCGGCCGCCATTTGCGGGCGATGACCTGGTAGGCAGGGGCGGACAAGGGAGGTCTGAGGGAAGATGAAGTGGCCAGGCACTCCACGGCACTGGAAGGACGTCGGTACCGTTGCTGCCTTCCGGCCCTGGCGGGGTTCGCGCGCCTGCCCATGCATGGCACCTGGCCGAGGCGGAACATGCGCCGGCCCGGCGCGTCCGCAACACCTATTTGAGCGGCTCGGCCTGCGGGGGCTGTGCGCCGTCCTGGCCGGGAGGCGGCTGCCTCTGGCGGAATTGCTGGAGGCGCGCCCTCTGCTCGGAGACGATCTCCTCGAACTTGGCCCGCTGCGGCGCGGAGAGGAGCGGCGCGATCTCGTCCTGCATCTTCTCGATCGCAAGGGCCGAGGTGAGCTGGACGTCGCGCCTCTCGCGGCCGAGCTGCGCGGCGGTGCGCCGCACGATCGGCTCGATCTTGGCGCGCTGCTCCCCGGTCAGGTCGAGCTTGCCGGAAAAATTCTTCATGAGCTGCGGCGCGAAGACGGTCGGGCCCGCTCCCGGCCTGACGCCGAGGGGGGCAAGGATTGACGCGTTCGCCCTGGGCCGGCTGGCCGCCCACTTGACGACGCCGAGCGCGGTTGCGCCTCCCGTCACCAGGCCCGCGACGAAGATGGCGATGGTCGCGAGGACGACTTGCCAGGTCTTGACCATGGGTCAGGACCCGACGCTGACGACCTCGTCGACGGGGTCGTCCGCCGCGGGGTCTGCGCCAAAGTTCGAGGTGATCGCCGAATAGTTGATGGCGACCGCCGCGATCGCCAGCGCGCAGGCCACGGCTGCGGCCTTCAGGGAGAGCCGCGCGAACATCGAGGGGGCCGGCTCCCGGCGTTCAAACGCGAGCGCGGCCACCCGGGTCGAGAACCCGAAGGGCGCCGACTCGTCCGAAGCGCCGGGGGCCCGCCTAGCCAGGGCCACCAGCCGCTGCCATGATTTCTCACTGGGGTTCATGTTTGCTCCTTCTGCGTAAGCTCGCGGTAAAACCGTTGCAACTTCCGTCTCGCGCGGAACGCCCGCACCTTGACCAGGGTCGGGTTCCAGCCGGTGAGGGCGCTGATCTCAGCCACCGACTTCTGCTCGAGGTCGAGGTACTGGATCACGAGGCGGTCCTCGGGCTTCAACTGGTCGAGAAGCTTGCCGACAAGCTCCTTTGCCTCGATCGCATCGTCCGGGGAGACGTCGTTCTCGTTGGTGAGCGCCGCGTCCAGGAAGTCGGTCTCGTTCTCGGATAGGTCCGCCCAGCGCAGCTCAGGCCTGCGCTTCTGCGCGCGCAGCTGGTCGATGCACGTCGTCACGGCTATCCGGGACACCCAGTGGGGAAAGGGGACGGCCCCCTGGTACTGGTCGATTCGGGTGAACATCTTCAGAAATATCTCCTGGGCAAGGTCTTCCTCGGCAACCCTCCTTGGCAGGTGCGACCGGACGATGCGGATGACAAGGGGATAGAGGTGCTCCACGAGTTCGCGCGAAGCAGTCTGATCGCGTTGGCGGACGCGACCAAGACAGCCAGCCAGATCAAACGACTGGTCGTCAGGCATAGGCTCATGGAGTCATCATCGAACACGTTCTGCAAGACGCCCTTTGGCCCCGCCCGGTTACGTCCCGGGCAGGGAAAAACACCCGTTCCCAGGGGAGGGCCGGCCCCCTGCGCCGCTTGACTTTGGCCCTGCGCGGCCGATGTATTGGGGCAGAGATGGCACCCGCCTTCCAGGCCCTTCGACTTACTCCCGCGCACGACCTCTAGAGGACGCCGCGTAGCGGCGGGTCGTGCGTAGCC
>PLXR01000053.1 GCA_003151495.1 Opitutaceae bacterium | reverse complement strand
AAGATCGCGCCCGCCACGAAGTACGGGGGGAAGATGGTCGTGTGCCAGCCCGGCAGGAGCGACACCGCGAAGTCGAAGGAGACGATCGTGTGCACCGAGAGGACGAGCGGGGTCGAGATGCCGGCCAGGATCAGGTAGGCCATCTCGTAGTTGCTCCAGTGGCGGCTCGAGCCGCGCCAGCCCATGGCGAAGAAGCCGTAGAGACGCGCCTTGAGCGTCTTGCCGACCGAGGCGAAGCGGTCGCGCATCGTCGCCAGGTCGGGGATCATGCCGACGTACCAGAAGAGCACCGAGACCGTGCCGTAGGTCGAGACCGCGAACACGTCCCACTCGAGCGGCGAGCGGTAGTTCTGCCAGATGTAGTTGGAGTTCGGCAGCGGGAAGAGGAACCAGGCGTACCACACGCGGCCGATGTGGAAGACCGGGAAGATGCCGGCGCAGACGACCGCGAAGATCGTCATCGCCTCGGCCGAGCGGTTGATGGAGGTCCGCCACTTCTGGCGAAGCAGGCAGAGGATCGCCGAGATGAGCGTCCCGGCGTGGCCGATGCCGATCCAGAAGACGAAGTTGACGATGTCCCAGGCCCAGTTGACCGGGTTGCGGTGCCCCCAGACCCCGACGCCCGTCGACACGAGGTAGGTGATCCCCGCCACCGTGAAGGACGCGACGATGCACGCCGTGATGAAGCACCACCACCACCACACCGGGGTCTTCTCCTCGGCGATCCCGCAGATCTTGTCCGTGATCCACGAGAAGCTCCGGCCGTGGCCGACCAGCTCGGCGCGCGGCTTCACCGCGGGCTTTATCTCGCCGAGGATCGCCGGGGCGGCGGCCGCGTGTTCTGATGCGTGGGACATGATCAGGCCTTGGAGGGGTGGTTCTTGTTCCAGTTCTCCACCCTGCTGAGCGGCAGCTCGGTGTAGTCGGGCATCTTCGGGTTCGGATTGCGTATCCTTGCGAGGTAGGTCGTCCGGGGCCGGATGTTCAGGTAGCCGAGGAGCGCGTAGTCCTGCTCGCGGGCCTTGGCCAGGGAGACCTCGCTCTGCGGGTCCAGGATGTTGCCGAAGACGATGGACTCGACCGGGCACGCCTGCTGGCAGGCGGTGCGGATGGTGCCGTCCGGGACGATGACGTCCTCGGGATGGCCCTCCTGGGCCCTCTTCACCTTCCACTCGATCTTCCCGCGCTCGATCCTCTGGACGCAGTACGTGCACTTCTCCATGACGCCGCGCATCCGGATCGTGACCTCGGGGTTCTTGGCCATCTGGACGAGCTCGGGCATGCCCTCCGGGCCCAGGGGCCCGAGGTAGAGGCTGTCGAGGCTGCGCATGTTCCAGTCGAAGAAGTTGAACCTGCGCACCTTGTACGGGCAGTTGTTCGCGCAGTACCGGGTGCCGATGCACCGGTTGTAGGCCATGACGTTGAGCCCCTCCTCGTCGTGCACGGTGGCGTTCACGGGGCACACGGTCTCGCACGGCGCCAGCTCGCACTGCATGCAGGCGATCGGCTGCACCGAGATCTGGGGGTCGTCCGGGATGACGCTGTTGCCCTCGCCGCCGAACGCGCCCGCGTCGGCCTTCCCGTCGGAATAGTAGCGGTCGAGCCGGATCCAGTGCATGATGCGGCCCCTCAGGACCTGCTCCTTGCCCACGATCGGGATGTTGTTCTCGGCCTGGCAGGCCACCACGCAGGCGTTGCAGCCGATGCAGGTGTTCAGGTCGATGCTCATGCCCCACTGGTGCACGCCCTCGAAGCTCGGGGTCGCGTAGAGGGAGTTGCCCCTGGGCACCTGGCTCGCGCGGTCGGCGAGCGACATGGTCGCCATCTTCGGGTCGAGGACCGCCGGCGGGCTCTCGGCCTCGAGCCCGACCTCCTTGGCGAACCCGGGGTTTTCCCGGTACTCGCCGAGGTTGCCCTCGCGCACCAGGTCGCGGCCCTCCATGGACCAGTGCCACTGGGAGTCGGCGAGGAACATCTTGCGGGGGGTGAGGAAGATCCTCGCCCCGGTCACGATGTGGGGGGCGCTCGACTCCCTGGCCGGGTAGGCGTTGAAGCCCGTGCCCTCCCCCACCCTGCCGGTCCGCGTGCGCCCGTAGCCGAGCGGGACGATGACCGTGTAGGCCGCCAGCCCGGGCTGGATGTGGGCGGGGCCCGTGATCTTGCGGGTGCCGAAGGTCAGCTCGATGATGTGCGCGTTCTCGCGGCCCTTGTCGAATTCCGCGAGGTCCTTGCGGGCGACCTGCTTCAGGCCGTCGGCCGGGGAGTCGATCCCGAGCTCCCGGGCGAGCCGCGGGCTGACCTGGATCGCGTTGTCCCAGCTGATCTTCGTGATCGGGTCGGGGCACTCCTGGAGCCAGCCGTTGTTGATGAACCTGCCGTCGTCCACCCGGGCGTCCGCGACGAACCGGACCTCGATCTGCCCGATGCCGAGCGCGGGGAGCGCGGGCGCCCCGACGAGGAAGCCGGAGACCGCCGCGGGGTTGTACCGCACCCGGACCGGCTTGAAGGTCGTGCCCTCGTAGAGGCCGTCGTGCAGGAACCTCGCGAACACGGCCTCGCCGTTCGGGCCCGCGCCGTTGGTGATGGTCTCGTAGACGAGCTTGTAGGGGTCCGCGCTCGGCAGGAGCGCGATCGAGGCCAGCACCTCGTTCTGGGTGATGCCGCCGAAGAGGGGCATGATCATCGGCTGGACCGGGACCACGGTCCCGTCGTACGTGCGGGCGTCGCCCCACGACTCGAGGTAGTGGGCCGCCGCAAGGTGGGTGCCGGCGAGCGCCGAGGTCTCGTCCGCGTAGTACCCGTGGCGCATCACCTCGGGGACGGACTTCTGCAGGGCCGCCCAGTCCAGGTCCGCGGGGGCGTTGTAGGCGGGGTTGCCCCCGAGGATGACGAGCGTCTTGACTTCCTTCCTCGCGATCGCCTCGGCCAGGCCCGTGATCCCGATCGTCTGCGGCTTCGTGTTGAAGATGAAGTCGACCGTCGCTCCGGTGTTCCCCAGGAACTCGTTGATCGCGTAGGCGAGCGCGTGCACGGCCTCGGGCAGGTGCGAGCCGGCGAGGACGAGGCATTCGCCCCGGTTGGCCAGGAGGTCAGCCGCGCACTCGGCGATCCACTCGGCCTTGATGTCGAGGCCCTTGGCGGCCGTCGCATAGGAGGAGTCCCCGGTGACCCCGTGCGCGAGCGCGGCGGCGAAGGCCAGCATGTGGCTCGACGCCAGGCGCAGGCGGTGGTCGGCCATGCTCCCGGTGAGCGTGAGCCCGCTCTCCGCCACGTAGAGGCGGTTCATCGGGTCGTCCTTCTTCGTCACCCGGCGCCCCTTGGTGAAGTCCCTCGCGTAGGCCAGGCTCCCCGCCTCGGCCTGCAGGAAGTCGGCGTCGATGCTCACGATCGTCTTCGCCTTGGCGAAGCGGTAGATGGGCTTCACGCTCGCCCCGTAGGCGGCGCGGGCGACCGCTGCCGGGGGCTCGTCCGAGATGGGCTCGTACTCCGCCCAGAGGACCCCGGGGAACTTGGAGTGGAGGTTGCGGACAAGGCGGGCGCGGGTCGGGGACGACGAGGCGTCGGCCAGGAACGCGAGCCCCTTGCCCTGCGCCAGCTCGTGGACCTTGCCGATGCCGGCAAGGAGCGCCTTGACCGCGTCGGCGTCGATCGGCTTCCCGTCATGGGTGTGGGCGGTGGACCGGTCCGGGTCGTAGAGGTCGAGGATCGAGGCCTGGGCCAGGAGCGAGCTTGCACCCCCGTGGGGGGCGTAGGTCGGGTTGCCCTCGAGCTTCGTCGGGCGGCCCTGGTGGGTCTCGGCCAGCAGGGGGATGGCCCAGCTGCGCATCGGCATGGCGGTGGCGTAGTAGAGGGGCAGCCCGGGGACGGCCCCCTCGACGGACTTCCCGAACGGAAGGATGTTCTCCTCGGGGCGGCGGCACCCCGCGAGCCCCGCCCCGCCCAGCGCGAAGGAGGCCGCCATGATCTTCATGAACTGCCTGCGGTCCACGCCCTCGAGGCTTGAGGCGCCCTCCGGGAACTCCTTGCCCAGGGCGGCCTTGAACCCGGGCGTCGAGGCGAGCTCGTCAAGGCTGCGCCAGTAGCGCGGGCCCGTCATGGCCCTCTCGGACGGAGCGGGATGTTCGATCTTGCGCTTCATCGATGGCAGCCTGAACAGCTTTGCGGGGGCTTGATCTTCCAGTCGTGCACGAATTTCCGGGCGGCCTCGATGCCCTGGGTCTGGGCGATCGTCTTGGAGTCCAGGTTGAAGATGTCGGCCTTCTCGCGGACGTGGCTCGCCGGGTCCCTGTGGCAGTCCAGGCAGAAGCCCATGCTCATCGGCTTCTTCTGGGTCACGACGTCCATCCGGTTCACGTTGCCGTGGCACTCCACGCAGCTGATGCCGCGGTTCACGTGGATCGAGTGGTCAAAGTAGACGAACGACGGCATCACGTGGACGTGCACCCACGGGATCGACTTGCCCGTCTGGAAGCTCTCGCGCACGAGGGCCAGGGCCGGGCTCGCCGTCTTGATCTGGTTGTGGCAGTTCANNCCGTGTCGATCGTGCTGTGGCAGTACCGGCAGTCCAGGCCGAGCTCCCCCACGTGCTTGGCATGGCTGTAGGGCACGGGCTGGATCGGGGCGTAGCCGACCCGCGTGTACTTCGGGGTCATGTAGTACGTCACGCCCGCCGTGGCGATGCAGGTGAGTACGACCAGGTAGATCCCAAGCTGCAGGGGCAGCCTGTTGATGGACTTGGGAAACAGCTTGGCCATGCTCCTCGGGTCCTAGGCCGCCCCGCTTCGCCTGGCCACGGCACGGGCCTGCGGGCGAATCTGGAAGGCGGCGGCCTTGCCGCCCGCCTTGTTGGAGGGTCCCGGGGCTACGGCCCTGGCCACGGCGCCGGGCGCAAGCGCGCCCACGGCTGCAAGTCCGAGTACCCTGGCGAGGAATCTTTTTCGCGATGGATCGTGGCTCACGGAACGACTGTTAGTGGCTGGAAATGCCTCCGAAAGAAGGGTGCCGCGTTTGGGTTGTAAACCTTAATTTCCAAAGGATCGTTTTTTTCCGCAAAAAAGGCCCCGCGGGCCCCTCCCCCGCGCCCCGCCCGTTGCGTAAATCCCTTGCGGGCTAGACGAATAATCCATCCCGCATGGGGCGGGTGAAGTCGCAGCGGTGCGCGATGTCGGGATTGTGGGTCACGAGCACGACGGCCTGCCCGTTGTCCTTGGCGAGGCGGGTGAGGATGTCGAAGACGAGCGTGGCGTTCTTGACGTCGAGGTTGCCCGTCGGCTCGTCGGCGAGGATGATGCTCGGCTGGTTCGCGAGGGCCCTGGCGATGGCGACGCGCTGCTGCTCCCCGCCCGAGAGGTGGGTCCCGAGCCTGTGGAGCTTGTCCCCGAGCCCTACGGACTCGAGGAGGAGGCTGCCGCGCTCCTGCATCTGCGCCGGGGAGAGGCGCCCAAGCTTGCGCATGGGCATCGTGACATTCTCGAGCGCCGTGAACTCGAGCATGAGGAAGTGGAACTGGAACACGAACCCGATGTGCTCCCCGCGCGCCCGCGTCCGCACCGCGTCCTCGCTGTTCGACATGAGCTGCCCGTTGATCCAGATTTCCCCGCCGTCGGGCTGGTCCAGGAGTCCGAGGAGATAGAGGAGGGTCGACTTCCCGCAGCCGGAGGGACCGACGATCGCATAGACCGCGCCCGCACGGGCCTCGAAGGTGACGCCCCTGAGCACATGCACCCTCCCCTCGTCCTTCCCGAGGAAGCGGTGGAGCTTGTCGCAGCGCAGGGCGAGCTTGGGTTCTTCGGCCATGGGTGCGCCTACTGGGCCGTGCCCCTTATGATGTCGCCCGGCTCAAGGCGCGCCGCCCGGCGCGACGGGATGAGGCTCGCCATCATGACCATCGCGACCGCCGTCGCGACCGCCTCGATGTAGTGCCACCTCGACCACTGCACCAGGAACTTGTGGGTGGTGAAGATCCCCGTGATCGGGAGCGGGTACTGCGATATCCCGAAGGTGATCGCGGCCCCGACCCCGCATCCCAGGACGGTCCCGATCGCCAGGACGATGGCCGCCTGCCAGATGAAGATGCGCGAGATGTCCTGGCGGGTGTAGCCCATCGAGCGCAGGATCGCGATCTCCTTTGTCTTTTCCATCACGATCATGGCCAAGGTGTTGAACATGGCCAGGCCCGCGATCAGCGTGAACACCGAGACGGTTATCCCGGTCGCCACCCGGAAGGCCCTGAACACCCCGAGCCAGGACTTCTCCCGCTCCTGCCAGGCGTCGGCCTTGTGCGCGAGGGCGTTGGTCATCTCGGCCGCGTCCTCGGGGGCGCGGTTGCGGTCGAAGAGGCTCACCTGCAGGTAGCTGGCCCCTGTCGGCTTCTTGAAGAGGGCCCTCGCGTCGTTCATCTGGAGGTAGACCCTGACGCTGTCGATGTCGTTGACCCCGGTCTGGTAGATCGCGCTCACCTTGAAGTGGTGGATGTCCCCCTTGTTCTCGAGCTCGAAGGTGTCGCCCGGGTCGAGCTGGAGCTTGTCCGCGATCACGCGGCCGACCAGCGCCCCGCCCGGCTGCGCGCTGAAGTCGCTGAGCGACCCCTGGACCGTCTGCGCCGCCAGGTCGGACACGCTCAGGTGGTCCTCGAGCACGATCCCGTAGGCCTGCGCCGACTGCTCGCGGAACGAGCTCCGGATCGTGACGGTCCCCCGGAGGACCGCCGAGACGCCCCGCACGTTGTGGAAGCTCTTCACGCCCTCCGTCAGGATCGCGGGGTAGTCGATCCCCTCGATGTACTTCTGGCCCTCCTTCTGTCGGATCTCGACCCCGGAGTTGTAGCCGCTCACCTCCATGGTGCGCATGGTCTCCTGCACCTTGTCCTGGATCAGGATGGCCCCGTTCGTCCCGAGGATCGTCTTGATGAAGAATTCCTGGAAGCCGCTCGTCGCGGCCTGGGTGACGATGAAGAGCCCGACGCCGAGGACGATGCAGGACAGGCTCATCACCATGGCCCGCTTTTTCGCCGTCAGGAAGCGAAGCGCTATGCGGAAGTTCTGGGACATCCGTGCGCCCTATTTCTTCTTTGAGAAGGCGTCGGAGGGAAGCTCGACGGTGGCGACGCTGTCGCCGTCGTGGAAGCTGTCCAGGTCCTCGACGATCACCTGCTCGCCCGTCTCGAGGCCCTCGAGGACCTCTGCGCCGGTGAGCCAGAGGTAGCCCTTCTTGACGTGCCTGAGCTCGACCTTCCCGTGGGTGACGACGTAGACGTTCTCGTTGAGCATGGCCCTCCTCGGGATGATCGCCTTGGCGGGGCGCCGGCCGACCTCGATCGAGACCTCGCCGGTTATCCCGGGGATCAGCTTCTCCGGCTCGATGTCGGTGATCTTCAAGTCGACCAGGTGGCGCTGCGTCTCGGGATCGGCCGTCGGCAGGACCTTCGTCACGGTGCCGTTGTAGACCCAGGCGCCGTAGGGCAGGAAGTGCACCGAGGCCTTCTCCCCGGGGCGGATGTTGGCGAAGTTCTCCTCGCTTATCTTGGCCTCCACGATCCGGTCGGTCGTGATCATCGTGATGATCGGGTCGCCGGAGTTGATGAGGTCGCCCGGGTGGGCGTTCACCACCGAGACCACCCCGGAGAACGGAGCCTTGATGGTCATCTGCTCCAGCTGGTACTGCATCGCCTTGAGCGTGTTCTCGTCGGTCTTCAGGTTCTCGTCGTTGAGGACCTTCTCCATGGCGAGCTGCTGCTTGATCGTCTGGACGGCCCTGCGGGACTTCTGGTAGTCGCTGTCTGATTGCTGCCCCATCTTGAAGAGGCGCTCGGCGTTCTTGAAGTCGGACTCGGCCGACTCGAGCAGGTAGGTCTGGGCCGAGCCGACCGCGATCTTCTGCTTCGAGGACTCGTAGGTGTTGCGGGCCGCCTCGATCTTGATCTCGAGCTCGGAGGTGTCCAGGTGGATCAGGACGTCGCCCTCATTGACGGTCAGCCCGGAGTCGAGCTTGTAGTCCTTGCTGAGCACCCGCCCCGCGTAGGCGCTCTTCATCTGCATGGAGTACTTCTCCTTCACGGTCAGGCTGCCGGGCTCCGCGTCGACGGCGTCGCCGCTGATGACGGTCTCCACCTTGGCCACGGGCCGGGTGTAGCGGCGCAGCCCCTGGACGGCCGCGAGGATGACCGCGAGGGCGACGACGAGCTTCAGCCAGAAGGGGAACCGGGATTTTTTAGCGGGCATAGCGTTGGGAGACATTGGCCATCACCGGGTCTATCCCGGCGAGCGACACGAATTCGGTCCAGCGGCTCAGGTAGTCCGACCGCGAGAAGGCCATGTTGTACTGCGTCGCGTTCAGGGTGACGATCCCGGCGTCGATCGTGGCCTGCGAGGCGTAGCCGAGGTTCCTGTCGTCGCCCAGGCGCTTCACCTCGACCTCTATGAGGGCGTTGCGCACCTCGGCCAGCCCCATGGCCCGCGACGCGAACCCGATCTGGCGCCGCATGTCCGCGATCGTGTCGATGGTCGAGTCGACGTAGGTCTGGCGCACGCGCTCGTACGAGCGCTTCTGCGCCAGGGCGGACAGCTTCTGCCCCTTCGAGGAGAACCCGTCGAAGATGGTCCAGTTCGCTGCGATGCTGTAGTTCTCCTCCTGGACCGCGACCTGCGAGATGCTCACCCGCGAGACCGAGGTCTGGTTCGACTTGCTGAAGCCGGCCGAGGCGCTGACGCGCGGCAGGAGCCTCACGCTGGCGATCTTGTAGCTCTTGTCCTGCTCCTCGAGCATCATGCGGTAGACCTGGTTCTGGAAGGTGCTCTCGATCCCCGAGCCCACGAACCCCGCGAGGACGGTGTCGGCCAGCACCGGCGAAAACTCCGGATGGGGAAGCTCGGCCGGGACCGAGTCCTCGCTCAGGCTGTCGATGCCGACCAGGCGGATGAACAGGCGCTTGCCGTAGTTGTAGTCCTCCTCGGCCCTGTCCGCGCCGAGCTTCGCCTCCTCGAGCGCGAGCCGGAAGCCCTGGACATCGGCCTCGGAGACCGAGCCGGCCTCGAGGCGGACAAGCTGGGTGGCGAGGGCCTCGTCGGCCATCTTCTGCCCGAAGCGCGCGTTCCTCAGGAGCAGCTTCTTGCCCACGAGACCCATGTACTGCTCGCGGATCGTGACGGCCAGCTGCCGGTAGGCCTCCGCAAACTGCTTCTCCGCGATCTTCACCCCGAGGGCGCCTATCTGGGCCTGGTTCTTCAGGGCGCCCCATTCGAAAAGGGGCTGGGTGACGTTTCCGTTGTACTGCAGGCCCCGCGCCTTGCTGGTGGTGCCCTGGGAGATCTTCTCGGTGGTGTCCTGGTAGCTGGAACCCAGGTTGACCGAGGGCCAGAGCGCGGCGGACTGGAGGTAGCGGCCGGCCTCGGCCTGCGCGAGCGCGATGCTCGCCGTGATCGTGGTCGGGGACTGCTCGACCGCCTGCTTGAGGAGGGGCCGCAGGCCCGGGAGGTAGTCCTCCGGGAGCGTTCCCTCCACCGGGGGCGCCTCGGCCCGGAGCGATGCGATCGCAATAAGCAGGAGGGGCAGGGTCTTGGAAAATCTCATTCGGGCTGGCAAAGGAGGGGTTCAGACCGCTGGAAATCGGGGGGGATGGCAACCTAAAATCCCGGCGCCGGGGCCGAGTTTTCTTGAGCCCCATGGGACATCTAAGACACTCTGCACGTTCCTTTTAATCCATTCATGAATGCGGGAGAATCGCTGCCGGTCGTGCAGCATGACGTCGAGATCCAAGGCAACCGACAATCGTGGGCCCGCAAACCGCTACTGAGGGCCGTATACCGGCGATTTCACGAGCTAATATCGTCCCGGCTGGACCGCTCGGTGCCGGGACTTGTGGTCGAGCTGGGCTCCGGCATGGGATCGATCAAGGAGGTCATCCCCGACTGCGTCACGACGGACCTCTTCCCGAACCCCTGGCTCGACCGGCAGGAGAATGCCTACCGCCTGGGCTTCGCCGACGGGAGCGTCTCGAACCTGGTGCTCTTCGACGTCTGGCACCACCTGCGCTACCCCGGGACGGCCCTTGCCGAGTTCAGGCGTGTCCTGGCCCCCGGGGGGCGGGTCATCGTGTTCGACCCGGCCGTCAGCTGGACCGGACGCCTGGTCTACGGGCTCTTCCACCACGAGCCGCTCGGGATGGGGATCCCTCTCACCTGGGACGCCCCGCCGGGATTCCAGCCCTCCGACGCCGACTACTTCGCGGCCCAGGGCTCTGCCACGCGCATTTTCTGGAGGGGCGAGGAGCCGGAGAGGCTGCGGGCCTGGGAGGTCCTTGAGGTGAGGCCCCTCCCCTCCTTCGAGTACCTTGCCACCGGGGGATTCTCCGGGCCCCAGCTTGGGGGGGCCCGGGCCTTCGGCCTCTGGCGCGGGATCGACCGCCTGCTCTCCCCATGGCCGGGCCTCTTTGCGGCTCGCCTTCTCGTCGTTCTCCGTAGGACCTAGTGGCGACGCCCATGGCGAGCACCCTACCCGACACGACAGCCGAGCATCTTGAGAGGATGCGCGCATGGTACGACGCGAGGCTCGGGGCCCCCACGTGGCCCTCACGGGCCTACCACGCGATGCTCGCCCACTACTACGGCATCCTGGTGCCGCCGGAAGCCTCGGTCCTGGACCTGGGGTGCGGGTCGGGCGAGCTCCTGAGCGGGCTCAGGGCGCGCAGGAAGGTGGGGGTCGACCTCTCCGCGAGGCGGATCGAGGCCGCCAGGGCCCGCCTTCCCGGGGCCGAGTTCCACGTCCAGGCGGCCGAGGCGCTCGATCTCGGCGAGAGGTTCGACTACATCCTGATCTCCGACACGCTCAACTTCGCAGCCGACGTTCAGCAGGTGCTGGAGGGGCTCCACAGGGTCTCCCATCCCGGAACGAGGCTCGTCGTCAACTACCCCTCGGCGCTCTGGCGGCCGGTCTTCGCCCTCGCCCGGCTCCTCGGGCTCAAGTCGGAGGACCCGCAGAGCAACTGGCTCTCCCCTTCCGACATCGCCGGGCTCATGGAGCTCTCCGACTGGGGTACCCTGGCGACGCAGCCCCGGATCCTCTGCCCCATCCGCGCGCTCGGGCTCGGAACCCTCGTCAACCGCTGGGTCGCGCCGCTCCTGCCCTGGCTCTGCGTCACGGTCTTCTCGGTGGCCCGCCCCGTGCGGCGCAGGGAGACCGGACCCCTGACGGTCTCGGTCGTGATCCCCGCCCGCAACGAGGCGGGCAACATCGAGGCCGCCGTCCGCAGGACGCCCGACATGGGCGCGGGCACCGAGCTGATCTTCGTCGAGGGACACNNCGACGGACAACACCTGGGAGGAGATCCAGCGGGTTGCCCGGGACTTCCCGGGGCGCAGGATCAAGGTCCTGCAGCAGACGGGGCGCGGCAAGGGCGACGCCGTGCGGGCGGGGTTCGCCGCCGCCGAGGGGGACCTGTTCATGATCATGGACGCCGACCTCACGGTCCCTCCGGAGGAGATGCCCAAGTTCTACGAGGCCGTCGCCTCCGGCCGGACCGAGTTCGCCAACGGCTCCCGCCTGGTCTACCCGATGGAGAAGGCCGCGATGCGCTTCCTCAACATGTGCGCCAACAAGACGTTTGGCATCCTCTTCACGTGGATCCTCGGCCAGCCGCTCAAGGACACGCTGTGCGGGACCAAGGTCCTGCGGCGGGCCGACTACGAGAGGATCGTCGCCAACCGGGCCTACTTCGGGGCCTTCGACCCCTTCGGGGACTTCGACCTCCTCTTCGGGGCGGCCCACCTCAACATGAAGCTCCTGGACGTCCCCGTGCGCTACCGGGACAGGACCTACGGCTCGACCAACATCCACCGCTGGAGCCACGGGTGGCTGCTCCTGCGCATGGTGCTCTTCGCCGCCCGCAAGCTGAAGTTTGTCTGATGCCGACCTCACCAAGATATTCCACAGCCCCGCTCCCGGAAGGGCCCCCCCTGCCATGATCCTGGTCACCGGAGCGGGCGGTTTCATCGGGTTCCACCTGAGCATGCGGCTGCTCGACGAGGGGGAGCAGGTCCACGGGATCGACAACCTGAACGACTACTACGACGTGGGCCTGAAGGAGGCCAGGCTGCGGATCCTCGGGGCACGGAAGGGGTTCACCTTCGGGAAGGTGGACCTCGCGGACGCCGGCGCGACGCAGGCCCTGTTTGCAGCCGCCAGGCCCGTCGTCGTCGTGCACCTGGCGGCCCAGGCCGGCGTCCGGCATTCGCTCTCGAACCCGAGGGCCTACGCCGACAGCAACCTGATCGGCTTCCTGAACGTCCTGGAGGGCGCCCGCGCCCACAAGGTGGGCCACCTGGTCTATGCCTCCTCGAGCTCGGTCTATGGCCTCAACACGACGCTTCCCTTCTCGGTGCGCCAGGCCAACGACCACCCGGTGAGCTTCTACGCCGCGACCAAGAAGGCCAATGAGCTCATGGCGCACAGCTACAGCCATCTGTTTTCCCTGCCCACCACGGGCCTGCGCCTCTTCACGGTCTACGGGCCCTGGGGCCGCCCCGACATGGCCCTTTTCTCGTTCACGCGCTCGATCCTCGAGGGAAAGCCGATCGAGATCTTCGGGGACGGGCGCATGCGCCGCGACTACACCTACGTGGACGACGTGGTCGAGGGGATCCGCCGGGTCATGGGGAGGCCCCCGGCCGCGGACCCCGCCTGGGATGCCAGGAACCCCAACCCCGCCACGAGCTCGGCGCCCTACCGCCTCTACAACATCGGCAACCGCTCCACGATCGAGGTCCTGCGCCTGATCGAGGTCCTCGAGGAGAGCCTCGGCCGGAAGGCCGTCAGGAAGTTTGTCCCGGCCCAGGCGTGCGAGGTCGCCGCCGCCGTCGCCGACACCACCGAGCTCGAGCGGGACACGGGCTACAGCCCGGCGACCTCGCTTGAGGCCGGGGTCGCCAAGTTCGTCGCCTGGTACCGCGAGTACTACCGGGCGTAGGACCCGAGCCGATGCGCGCACCCAAGAGACAGGAATGGCTCCGGCTCGGGCTCCTGGCGGCCGCCGCCGCGTGGCTCCTCCACCCCTTCGCCACGCGCCTGCAGTACGGGGCCGGCGACGCGCTCTGGTACGCCCACATGCTTGCGGACTTCGTGCTGCAGATCCGGCGCGGCGTGTTCCCGGTCTTCGCGGGCCAGACGGTGTACGCCTTCAACGGGGCCGTGTATCCCCTTCGCGTCGCGCCGATGTACCAGCACCTGGCGGGCTTGATCGACCTGCTGACCGGCCACGCGCGCGGGGTCTTCACGCTCCAGCACTTGGTGGTGATCACGTGCGGGGTTTCCGGCATCTATGCCTGCTATTACACGCTGCGCAGGCTCGTGCCCGAGCGGCCCTGGGGCGCCGTCGGGTTCGCGGTCCTCTACCTGAGCTGCCCCGGGCTCCTGGCGACGGTCTACACCCAGGACCTCTACATGACTTGGACCACGGTGCCGTTCGCGCCCCTTGCGGCCTACGGGATCGCCCGCTCCTTCCGCGGGGACGACCTCGGGGCCCAGGCCTGGCTCGCGGTTCCGCTTGCCGCGCTCTGGTGGGCCCACTCACCGATCGCGCTCTGGTTCACGATGATCGCGGCCGGATCCCAGGCGTACCGCCTGCTCCGGGTCGACCGAGGCTGGCTGCCGTTCCGGAGGGCCCTCCTCGGCGCGGGGCTGTTCGGCCTGCTCGTGCAGTACCCCTTCGTCTCCGTCGCGGAGGTGCAGACGCCAGGCCATCCCTCGACGGTGATCAGCTCCCTCGCCAGGCCCGAGCAGGTCGCCGACAACCTCCGGGGCGTGTTTCCTGCGGCGATCCTGCCGCTTTCCGACCACGCCCGGGCGCTCGGCGACCTCCAGCTGGGCTACGCCCTGTGGGCCGTGCTCCTGCTCGCCGCGGCCGCGGCCCTTCTGACGGGGGGAAGGGAGCTCAAGGTCCTCCTTGCCGGAGCCTTCTTCATCCTCCTCTTCCTGCTGCCCATCCCCGGGCTCAATGCCTTCCTCTGGGGCCACCTGCCCGCGGAGATCGTGAGGATCACGTACTATTGGCCGATGCAGCGCTTCTACCTGATCCTCGCCGCGCTCCTGGCGGCCGCCGGCCAGCTGGCCCTCGGCCGGCTTCCCCTGTCCGGCAAGAGGGCGCGGCTCGCCGGGAGCGCGGTGCTCGCGGCGGGCTGCGCATGGAGCCTCTGGGAATCCAGGCAGTTCATCCACGCCGCCGCCGACAGGACCGCATCGCCCGAGGCGACGGCCCGCAGCCAGCTGCCGGAGAACCTGTTCCTCACAAGCGACGCATACGGGCTCTTCGGGAGCCTGCCCCCGTATTTCTCGAACGGGGTCGTGCATCCCCGCCTCCAGGCCCGCCTGCGTTCGCCCGTCACCGGCAGGGTCCTGCCGACGCCGGACCGGCGGATCGCCGAGTCCGGACCGCTCGTCGGCACCGTCGATGCGAATCCCGGGGTCCTGGACCTCGGCACGAGGCTGCACCTCCGGCGCGGCCGCCGCTACGTGCTCGAGTTCGGGTTCGGCAGGCCCGACCTCCAGGGCATCCTCCAGCTCTCGGGCAACTCGATGTTCCGCGAGTACATCCTGCCCTCCTCGGGCGAGGAGCTTGCCTTCGGCAGCGAGCCCAACAACGGCCGGGGGATAGACCTGTGGACCAGCAACCCGGACGGGGACGACATAGGGATCCGGTTCATCCCGACGGCACCTGGCCAGAAGGCGTCGGATTTCGCGGCGTTTGGCACCTACCGGCTCTTTGAGGTCGACCCCGGCCAGGAGCCGGTGGCGGTCGCGTCGATGATCCCGTTCACCGCGCACGTGAAGTCCGCGGAGCCCGCGATCCTGGAGTCCCCGCGCATGTACATGCCCGGCTACGAGGCGACGGTCGACGGAGGGAGCGCCGAGGTGCTCAGGTCAGACGCGGGCCTCGTGTCGGTTGCGGTGCCGGCCGGCACCCACACGGCGACCCTTTCCTTCAGGGCCCCCCTCCTCCTCGGCGTCTCGTATTGGGCGGCGCTCGCCTCATGGGCGGCCGTGCTCGCCCTCGCCGTGCGGGCCCATTTCCGGCGGGTCCCGGTCCCTAGAAATTAATCCGCTCCCTCTCGACCACGAGGGGCCTGCGGGTTACGCGGGTGTGGATGGCGCCGATGTATTCGCCCATGATCCCGATGAAGAAGAGCTGGACCGAGGCGAGGAAGAAGAGCCCGATCACGACCGGCGCAACCCCGAGCGCGAAGCGCTCCCAGAACACGAGCTTGTAGACGAGATAGACGACGCCGAGTGCGAAGGAGATCGACGATGCCGCGAACCCCAGCATCGCGGCCAGCCGCAGCGGGACCTTCGAATGGCTCGTGATCCCGAGCATGGCCACGTCGTAGAGGCTGTAGAGGTTGTTCTTCGTAAACCCGCGCTGGCGAAGGGGCTGCTCGTAGGGAACGCGCGCTATCTTGTACCCCAGCTCGCTGACCAGCCCCCTCACGTAGGGATAGGGCTCGTCCAGTGCGCGCAGGTCCTCGATCACTTTCCGGGAATAGAGCCCGAAGCCCGTCACATCCTCGATCAGGTCGACGTCGGCCAGGCGCTTCACGAGGCGGTAGTAGGCCTTGCGGGCCGCGAAGAACACAGCCGGCTCCTTGCTGGTCTTCTTCTGGCCGAGCACGACCTCGCTCCCGGCCTGCCACTGGCGGATGAACTCGGGGATCAGCTCCGGCGGGTCCTGCAGGTCGGCGGCGATTACGATCACCGCGTCCCCGGTCGCCTGCATCAGCCCATGGTAGGGCGAGCGCACATGCCCGAAATTGCGGTTGTTGAGGATGACCCGCACCCCGGGGTCGCCCGAGGCAATCGCGCGCAGTTCCGCCACCGTGCCATCGGTCGATGCGTTGTCGATGAAGAGGTGCCCGTAAGTGCAGCCGGGAAGCGCTCCCATCACGCTGCGGACGCGCTCGTGCAGGGGTCCCACGTTTCCCTTCTCGTCGCGGCAGGGGGTCAGTATGGTGATGTGCATGGTCGGATCCGGACCGGATGAAACCCACGCGAGTTGTTCCCTATAGCCCGAAAAATGTCCAGACTCATGCCTTGAGCGCCGGGCAGCCGTATTCGCCGCCGTTGGAAGACCATATCGGCACCCAATTCCTCGTCATCCCGAGGATCGGGGCAAAACTGGCAAATAAAAAAGCCCGCGTAACACGCGGGCTTTGAAAATTGGATCCTGAGGGAAGCCCCAGTCCGCGTTCAGCTCTGCCCGACGGTGGAGCTCGCAGGACCCGCATCAGCCCCCGTGCCGGCCGGACCAAATGTCTCGAGGGAAACGGAAAGGGAGGTCAGGGACGGCTCGGACCAGGTCTTTTTTGCGGTCACTTCGGCGGAAATTTCTTTGTTGGTATTCATAGTGTGCAGGAGGGATAGGCGGTCTCGTTGGGAAAGAGTGCAATCTCTAATGTCTTGTGCAAGTTTTTTTTAACGAAAAAACGCCCATTAGATTCGTAACGGAGTGGTTACGTCGCAATGCGTCCCGGCTTATCGCCCCTCTGGGCGCCGACCCCGGATCGGACACCGGGCCCTGGCGGGGATGGTTCAACAGGATGGGGTCAATACCCCATGCCGATCGGGGCTATGGTCCCGTCCGGCGCCCCCCTTCCCTCCCCGTTAAAGGCGTCCTAATCGGCTTGCGGCTGCCTTCTCGGCGGCGGTGATCCTGGCTCTCAGGGCCTCGATCGTCCGCTGGCGCTCGGCGCCCTCCTTCTCCTTTGCCGTCAGCATCGCGATCAGCTCCCTGTGCGAATCGATCTGCCTCCGCTCATCCTCCAATTGCCGCTCCTGGGCTCCTATGACCCAACCGAGTTCCTGCACCCGCGCGTGCTCCTTTCGAAATTCATTCAGGAGCATAGCATTCACGGCCTCGTAGCGGACGGTATAGATCCGTTGCCCCGAGTCCCGGACCACCAAGTCGGGCGAGACCCTCTCGACCTCCTCGGCCACGAGCCCGAACTGGGGCGCACCCGCGGGGTCGATCTCCGGCCTGTAGCGGAACGCGACCGGGCGCAGTGCCAGGACCGCCTCGCTGGCCTGGCCCATGTCCCGGATGTCCTCCTTGTAGCGCCGGGAGGAGGTCAACGTGCCGAGCTGGCCCGTGGACGGATTGACATACACGGCGGCGCCGCCCGATGCGGTTGCGCCGGCTATTCCCGCGATGAAGGCCGCCGTCTGGGTCCCCTCGGTGCCGATGCGGGTGATGGCGATGTCCGGTGCTGAGCCCGGGCTGCCGAGGTCGATATCCACGAAGGTCCCAGAGCTCAGGGCCGAGCCGGCACCCTGCCCGATGGCGATGTTGCCCCCGCCGTCGGTGCAGTTGGCGAGCGCCTGGCTGCCAAGGGCCACATCCTGGGTGCTGGTGGTGTCGGCATAGAGCGCCTGGAAGCCGTCAGCCGAGCTGTACCCGTTGATCGTGTTGGTGTGCAGAGCCTGGAAGCCCATGGCCGTCTGGAATTCAGAGGTGGTGTTGGAGTAGAGTGCTCCCGAACCCACCGCCGTGGCGTTGATGCCGTTGGGCGGGTTCACGGTGATCGAGAAGAGGGCCTGGAAGCCGACGGCCGTGTTGTCGGTGTCGGTCGTGTTGGTGTAGAGGGCCTGGCTGCCGACGGCGGTGTTCCTGCCGCTCGTCGTGTTATAGAGCGCCTCGTAGCCGTTCGCCGTGTTGTCGGCTCCCGTTAAGTTCCAGAACAGCGCCCTGTACCCGGTTCCCGAATTGTTGGCTCCCGTCGTGTTCTTGTTGACCGCCTGGTAGCCGTTGGCGGTGGCGAAGCTGCCCGTCGTGTTCTGGGCGAGCGCCCCCGTCCCGTTCGCCTCGTTCTGGTTGCCGGTCGTGTTGGCCGCGAGCGAATTGTAGCCGAAGGCCGAGTTGCCGGCGCCCGTCGTGTTGGCGGGGAGCGCGTTGTAGCCCACGGCCGTGAGGTCAATCCCGGTCGAGTTGGCAAAGAGCGTCAGGTATCCTATGGCCACGTTCTGGTTGCCGGTGGTGTTGCTGCCGAGCGCCTGGCTGCCGATCCCCACGTTGTTGCTTCCCGCCGTGTCGGATCTGAGCGCCCGGTAGCCGATGCCCGTGTTGTTGGTGCCGTACGTCAGGGAACTGAGCGCCTGGACGCCGATCGAGGTGTCGCCGACCGGCGTCTGCGGGGCGACCTGGGCCACGAGGTTGCCGATGTTGGGCGTCCCGAGTCCCGTGCAGAGGTCGTAGCCGACCCCCGCGGTGTACCCGCCGTTGTTGCCCGAAGTGACGTCGTTGAATGACGAGGTCAGGAGGAGGGGGTAGATGAAGGGCCCCAGGAGCCCCACGGAGACATGCCCGTCGTTGGCCCGGGCCTGGTTTATGATCGCCGCCAGGCCGCCCCAGATCGGCGAGGCCAGGCTGGTGCCGCCCTCCGAGGTCGTCGCCCCGTTCAGGTAGATGAAGGCGCTCGTGCCCGCGCCGACCGACATCGCGGCGACATCGGGCACGCACCGGAAGGTCCCGACCGGAACACCGGAGCCGGTCTGCCATGCCGGCCGGGAGAAGACGGTGCTCACCCCGCCTCCGGTGGCGTTGCCCGAGCCCGAGACGATGTCATCCCAGACAACCTCGCCCGTGTACACCCAGCTTGGGTTGAAGGATATCGTGGTCCCGCCCACCCCTGTGACGTAGGGGTCGCTCGCCGGATATTCCGCCGAGAACATGTTGGTGGAGGTGTAGCCGTTGTCCATCGTGTCCGGCTTGGCGCCGCCGTCGCCGGAGCTCGCGAATATCGTGATCCCAGCCGCCGCCATCGTCGCGAACTCCTGGGAATTGGTATTGAAGGTCCCCGGGCCAAGGCCCTCCTCGTCCCCCCCCGCGCTGTAGGAGACGACCTTGGCCTGCCCGTCGGTCACGATCTGCGTGCAGGCGGCAAGCAGGTCGCCGTAGCTGAGCGAGGGGGTCGCATAGACCCTGAGCGCCGCCCCGGGGGCCATTCCCGTGGACCATTCCGCGTCCATGGTCACCTCGCCGATGTCATTCGCCTGGTTCGTGGGGGTGGGCCCACCGCTGATATTGACAAGCGTGTAGGTGGCCGAGCCCGTCCGGGTGATGCCGACTGCCGTCCAGAAGCCCGACAGGTCGCTTGTGAGCGGGGCCGAGTCCATGATGATCGCGATGGTCTGGCCGGTTCCGTCCAGGATCGCGGGCACGTTGTACGCCGCCTGGACGTCCGACGGGGTGGCGAATCCGCTCACATTGGTCACCGTGCTCGCCCGGGGCCTGGGCGCGTGCATCATGATGTGGGGCTGGAGGCCGCCAATCGCCAGCACCACGGGGGCGATAGCCGCCGGCAGCGAGGGCACGGTCACGGCGGAGGTGAACTCCCCGTCGGCGGTCGCGACCCTGGCGAAGGCCACGCCGAAGGCCGCCGCGACCTGGGACACCGTTCCGCGTGCGAAGATGTTCGTGTGATTCGTATCGCGCAGGGTGAGCTCGAAACCCTGGCCCACCAGCCACGAGGAGACCCGGGCAAAGTCGGCCTTGAGCGGAAGGTACCTCGCCTCCATCTCGGATTTCGGGACCGTTTCCCCGGACTGGAGCCGGGCCTGCAGCCCGGCAAGGTCCCTCATCCGGAGGCTGACCACGATCCCCATCGACTGGGCGGCCTCGTCCGACCTGAGCTTTTCCCGCACGCGGTGGGGCCGGGACGCGGGCGCCCCGACAGGGACCTCCTTGATCGAGTCCGCAAAGGGTATGCGCCCCGGGGGCGCGGGCGCGACCGGCGCCCCGAAAATAAGCGGCGAGAGCGCAAGAAGGGCAGGCGCAACGCGACAGGCTCTCCGCAAGGGCGAGCTGCGCCTCGCGCGCGGAAGGTCCTGTGGGCTTCGGTTCATGGCGCGGGGTCGACCTGATTACTTTCCGGGGGCCGGCTGCTCCAGGGCCCTGAGGCGCGCCGCGAGGGCCTCGATCTCGCCCTCCTGCGCGGCCGCCGCGCCGAGTGCGGTCTCAAGGGCCGCGATCTGCCGGCCCTGCACCGCGATTTCTCCCCGGCGCTCCTCCGATCGCCGCGCCTGATCGGCGATCCTCCGGGTCTCCTCCTCCACCCGCCCGTGCTCCTTCCTGAATTCATTCAGGAGCATCGCGTTCACCGCCTCGTAGCGGACGGTGTAGACCCGGTGGCTCGCGTCGTAGACCACGAGGTCGGGGGAGACCTTCTCGACCTCCTCGGCCACCAGCCCGAACTGGGGCGTTCCCGCGGGGTCGATCTCCGGCCTGTAGCGGAAAGTGACCGGGCGCAACGCGAGGACCGCCTCGCTCGCCGAGCCCATGTCCCGGATGTCCGTCTTGAAGCGCTGGGACGAGGTGAGGGTGCCGAGCTGGCCGGTCGTGGGATTGACATACACGGCGACCCCGCTTGCAGCGGTTGAGCCGGAAATTCCCGCGATGAAGGTGGCAAACTGGGTCCCCTGCACACCGATGCGGATCGTGTTGGCCTCCGCCGCCACCCCCGAGTTGCCAATGTCGATGTTGTTGCTGCCGGTCGTGAGCAGCGAGCCCGCCTCGACCCCGACGGCGACGTTGGAGGCGCCCGTCGTGTTGTTCGCAAGCGCCCCAAACCCGACGGCCGTGTTGTTGGAGCCGGTCGTGTTGAAAAAGAGCGTCTGGTAGCCGTCTGCCAGGTTGTGGCTGCCGGTCGTGTTGTTGACGAGCGCCTCGAATCCGAAGGCGGTGTCGCCCTGCCCCGTGGTGTTGAGGAGCATCGCCTGGCTGCCCACCGCCGTGTTCTGCGCCCCGCCGTTGTTCACGTACAGGGCGCGGTACCCCACGGCTGTGCTGCCCGAATCGGTGCCCGTGGCGTCCGAGTAGAGCGCCTGGCTGCCCACGGCCGTGTTCTGCGTCCCGGTGTTCAGGTCGAGCGCCTCGTAGCCGGTCGCGGTGTTGTCGGCGCCGGTCGTGTTGTTGAAGAGGGTCCGGTAGCCCGTTCCCGTGTTGTTGGCGCCGGTCGTGTTCTTGTTGACCGCCTGGTAGCCGTTGGCGGTGTTGAAGCTGCCGGTGGTGTTCTGCGCGAGGGCCCCGGTCCCGTTGGCCTCATTCTGGTTGCCGGTCGTATTCGCGGCCAGGGAGTTGTAGCCGAAGGCCGTGTTGCCAGCCCCGGTCGTGTTGTTCGGAAGCGCGTTGTACCCGACGGCCGTCAGGTCGATCCCGGTCGTGTTCAGCCAGAGGGTCCTGAAGCCTATGGCCACGTTCTGGTTCCCGGTCGTGTTGCTATAGAGCGCCTGGCTGCCGATGCCGACGTTGTTGTTCCCGGCCGTGTTGAAGTAGAGTGCCTGATAGCCCACGCCCGTGTTGTTGGTGCCGGACGTGATGGAGTTGAGCGCCCCCGTGCCGTAGTTCGTGTTGGTCTGCGCGCCGGCGGTTCCGGGGAGGAGAAGGGCCGCCAGGCCCGCCGTGGCGAGAAATGCCTTCATCGTGGTCTTCATGGTGGATGTCCTCTGGGCGGTTCTAATTTCGTGAAATCCGCCCGGGCAACGGCCACCGCTGGCTAGGTGCCTGGACGCACTCCTGCAAAACGCCTGCAATGAGAATCCGATAGGGTCTTTCAACACAATCCCTTTGTGGCCGCAGGACTTGGCAATGCGGCCGGGGTGCCCCAAGCCCCTGAGGGGATTGGGGACGGGGCCAAACGACCTCCGGAGCTGAAGCGGTGGGCCTAGCCCTTACCTGTTTGCCTGGGCCTTCTCCACCGCTGCCAGACGGGCATTCTGGGCTTCCAGGAGCGCCTTCATCTCGGCCATGTCGGCCTGCTGGCGTGCGATGGTCTTCTCCTGGCTCTCAACCCGGTCATGCTGCTTCCGGAATTCATTCAGCAGCATCGCGTTCACCGCCTCGTAGCGCACGGTATAGGCCTTTCCGTCCTTGTCATGCAGTACGAGGTCCTTCGACACTTTCTCGACCTCCTCGGCAACAAGCCCGAACTGGGGGGTGCCGTTTGGGTCGATCTCCTCCTTGTATTGGAAGGTGACCGGACGAAGTGCCAGGATGGCCTCGCTTGCGGTGCCCATGTCCTGGATGTTGCGCTTGTAGCGCTGGGACGAGGTGATGGTCCCGAGCTGGCCGTTGGCGTTGACATAGACCGGGGATCCAATGCTCGACGTGGAGCCGTAAATCCCCGCGACATAGGCGGCTTGGTGTACCCCCGTCGTGCCGATTCGAATGGTGTAGGACTCCGCGGCCACACCCGCGTTGGCGATGTCGATATTGTTGTTCCCGGTCGTGAGGTTGAACCCGGAGTTGTAGCCCACGCCTATGTTGCCGCTTCCGGATGTGTTGCTGACAAGTGCGCCGGCGCCCACGGCCGTGTTGGCGGCGCCCGTGCTGTTTTCGAGGGCCGCCCCGCCGAAGGCCGTGTTATAGCTGGCCGTCGTGTTCAAGAGGAGGGCGAAGTAGCCCGATGCGGTGTTGGTCGAGCCCGTCGTGTTGCTCGTGAGCGCGGCGTAGCCCGTGGCCGTGTTGTCGGGTCCCGAGTTGCTTTGGAGCGCCTGGTATCCCGTCGGGGTGTTGCCCGTGCCTGACTGCGTCAACGAGATCGTGCCCAGCCTGCCACTCGAGTCCACCACGACCGCCAGTTTGTCGCTGCCCGGAATGGAGCCGTATATGCCCGCGAAATACGCCGCCGTCTGGGTTCCCTCCGTGCCGATCCGGATCGTGCTGTCCTCCGCTGCCACGCCCGGGTCGAAGATATCGATATTGTTGTCCCCGTTCGTCAGGTTGGAGCCGGCGTAGTTGCCGATCGCGACGTTGTAGCTCCCGGTCGTGTTGTTGTAGAGCGCCCAATAGCCGAGCGACGTGTTGTAGCCCCCACCGGTCGTGTAGTAGCCCGCCCCCTGCCCGACTCCCGTGTTGTAGGAACCGTTCGTGTTGCTCGCCAGCGCGACCTGGCCCACCGCCGCGTTGTAGCTCCCACTGGTGTTGTTCTGAAGGGCGCCCGCGCCGACCGCGGTGTTGGCACCCGCCGTGTTGAACTGAAGGGCCCCCGCCCCGACGGCCGTGTTCTGGTTCGCAGTGGTACCCGTGAAGAGCGCCTGGTATCCGACCGAGGTGTTGCCCTGGCCGGTCGTGTTGGAATAGAGCGACTGCGCCCCTACCCCCGTGTTCTGGATGCCGGTCGTAGTGTCAAGAAGCGCGAACGATCCCAACGCCGTGTTGCCGTACGCGCCACTGGTGGAATACAGGGCCTCATAGCCGACCGCCGTCTGGGCCGAGCCGCCCACGTCGCTATGCAGGGCCAGGCTGCCCACGGCCGTATTCTGGTTCCCCGTGTTGGCAAGGAGGGCCTGGTAGCCGTTAGCCGTGTTGTCGTTGCCGATGACGTTGCTGAAAAGAGCCCGGTGGCCGGTGCCCGTGTTGTTGACGCCGGTCGTGACCTTGTTAACCGCCTGGTAGCCGTTGGCCGTGTTGAAGCTGCCGACCGTGTTCTGGGCCAGGGCCCCCGTCCCGTTAGCCTCGTTCTGGCTACCGGTCGAGTTCGCGGCCAGGGAATTGTAACCGAACGCCGAGTTGCCGGCGCCGGTCGTGTTGTTCGGGAGCGTGTTGTAGCCGACGGCCGTCAGGTCGATGCCGGTTGTGTTCTGCCACAGGCTCCTGAAGCCCACGGCCACGTTCTGGTTGCCCGTCGTGTTGCTGAGAAGCGCCTGGCTGCCCACGCCGACATTGTTGTTGCCCGCGGTGTCGGCCTGGAGCGCCTGGTAGCCGGCGGCGGTGTTGTTCGTGCCGGAGGTGACAGAGCCGAGGGCCCCGGTGCCGACATTTGTGTTGGTCTGGGCGAGCGCGATGCCTGCGAGAAGCGGCAACGTCGCGGAGAGGACGACTGTACGGGTAAACGCATTCATGTTCTTCGTTGGGTTGTAAGCTGGGGCCGTTATCTGTCTGGAAAAACGCACGGGCCGTCGCCGGCCGGGTGGCTGGACCCACTCCTGCAAAAGGCCTTCAAGGAGAAGCCGATAGGGGCATCCGCGCCAATTTCTAAATGCTGACGGAACTGTTACAATTGAAAGGTGTCCTCTATTTTCCGGACTGGGCCTTCTCGAGCGCGGACAGCCGGGAATTCTGCGCTTCCAGCCGGGCGCCCTGGGAATCGAGGCGCGCCATCAGTGCCGCGATTTCCGCCTGCTGCCGCGAAATGGTCGTCTCCTGGCTCTCCACCCGCTCGTGCTGCTTTCGGAATTCATTCAGCAGCATCGCATTCACGGCCTCGTAGCGGACGGTGTAGGCCTTTCCATTCTTGTCGTGCAGGACGAGATCCTTGGACACCTTCTCGACCTCCTCGGCGACAAGCCCGAACTGGGGCGTGCCGTCCGGGTCGATCTCCCTCTTGTACTGGAAGGTGACGGGCCGCAGCGCCAGGATCGCCTCGCTCGCCGAGCCCATGTCCTGGATGTTCCTCTTGAAGCGCTGGGAGGAGGTGATGGTCCCAAGCTGGCCGCTGGAGTTGACGAAGACCGCAGATCCGCTCGCTATCGTGACTCCGGAAATCCCCGCAACATAAGTCACCGTCTGCGTCCCCTCCGTGCCGATCCGGATCGTGCTGTCCTCAGCGGCCACTCCCGGGTCGAAGAGGTCGATGTTGTTGGATCCCGTCGTCAGGTTTGTCCCGGCGTTCTCGCCGAGCGCCAGGTTGCCGCTTCCGGTCGTGTTGTGGCGGAGCGCACTGTCGCCGAGGCTGGTATTGTAGTTCCCAGTGGTGTTGTTACGGAGCGCATTGTCGCCAATAGCGGTGTTGTTGGTTCCGCTGGTTGTGAATGCCATCGCGAAATTGCCCACGGCCGTGTTGTAGTTCCCGATGGTGTTGGTCTGGAGCGCGCCGTAGCCTTCGGCCAGGTTGAAGCCTCCGGTCGTGTTGGCATAGAGCGCAGCAAACCCTCCGGCCACGTTGCTGCTGCCGCTCGTGTTGGAGTAAAGTGACTCGATGCCGACGGCCGTGTTCTCATTGCCGACGGTGTTTAGGCTGAGGGCTATGTTCCCCAGGGCCGAATTGTCCGTGCCGGTCGTGTTCGAGGCGAGCGCGCCGGCACCGTAGGCGGCATTGCCGGTCCCGGTGGTGTTTGACCCAAGGGCTCCGCTCCCGTTTGCCGCGTTCCCTCCGCCGATGGCCGGCTCCACCCCCAGCTGGCCGCTGCTGTTCACGGTGACCTTGGAGCCGGGCATGGAGTTGTTGTAGATGCCCGCCACAAAGATCTGCGTCTGGGTCCCGACCGTGCCGATCCGGATCGTGCTGTCGTCCGCGGCCACGCCCGGGTCGAAGAGGTCGATGTTGTTGTTGCCGACGGTCAGGTTCGCTCCGGCGTTGTTGCCAATGGCAATGTTGGAGCCCCCCGTTGTGTTTACACTCAGCGCGAAGCTCCCCACGGCCGTGTTCTGGCCACCGGTGGTCATGCCCGCCCCACTGTCTTCGCCGATCGCGACGTTGTCGCCCCCCGTCAACAATCCAAAGAGGGAGCTTGTGCCGTAGGCTGTGTTGCCCGACCCCGTGGTGTTGCTCGTTAGCGCCCTCATGCCCACAGCGGTATTGCTGACCCCGGTCGTGTTGTTGATGAGAGCCTCGGCGCCTGTGCCCGTGTTGTTGGAGCCGGTCGTGTTGAAATAGAGCGCCTCGAAGCCGTTGGCAGTGTTGCTGCCGCCCGTCGTGTTGGAATAGAGCGCCAGGTAACCGACTGCGGCGTTCTCAGTCCCGCCATTGTTTGAATAGAGCGCCTGGTAACCGACCGCCGTGAGGCCGACCTCGCTCACCGTGCTGCGGAGCGCCTGGCTGCCCACGGCCGTGTTCTTGGACGCCGTGCTTGAGAAGAGCGCCTGGTAGCCCTCCGCGGTGTTGTCGGTGCCGGTCACGTTGCCAAAGAGCGTCCGGTAGCCGTTGCCCGTGTTGTTGGCGCCCGTCGTGACCTTGTTCACCGCCTGGTAGCCGTTCGCGGTGTTGAAGCTGCCGGTCGTGTTCGCAGCCATAGCCCCCGTGCCGTTGGCCTCGTTCTGGTTGCCGGTCGTGTTTGCGGCCAGTGAATTGTAGCCGAAGGCCGAATTGCCGGCGCCGGTCGTGTTGTTCGGAAGCGTGTTGTAGCCGACCGCCGTCAGGTCGATGCCGGTCGTGTTCTGCCACAGGCTCCTGAACCCCACCGCGACGTTCTGGTTTCCCGTCGTGTTGCTCAGGAGTGCCTGGCTGCCCACGCCCACGTTGTTGTTGCCCGCGGTGTCGGCCTGGAGCGCCTGGTAACCGGCGGCCGTGTTGTTCGTGCCGGAGGTGACCGAGCCGAGCGCCCCGGTGCCCACGTTGGTGTTGGTCTGGGCGAGCACGGTGCCGGCGACAAGCGGCAGCACTGCTGAGATGACGATAGCACGGCTGAGCGCGTTCATGTTCTTCATGGTGAATACCCGCAAGGGGACCGTTCGTGGTTCTGGTTGAATCCGTCCTGGAAAACGTCGTGCCCGGATGGGAAACCGGTCCCCCGTGCGGCTAGGATAAGAACCCCATGCGTCAACCTACTACAATCCATTAGTTGGCATTATTGGGTGGGAGGGCGGCCACTCCGAGCCCGATGGCTTGGCCATTGCCGGGTCGCGCCCCTTCGTCCTAGGGATCCCCCGCAAAGAACCGACCCAACGGCGGATACATTCCGCTTGCTAGGCCAAAACCGAACCTGTTTATAATCAACGGATCGTAGTTCAAACACGCATGACCAACGGTAGCACCAACACCCCGGGAACACGGGTCGCCGTCATCATACCCTGCTACCGGGTTGCCAGGCATATCCTGGACGTCGTGGCGGGAATCCCGCCCTGGGTGACGGGGATCTACGCCGTGGACGACTGCTGCCCCGAGAAATCCGGCGACCTGCTGGCCTCCCAGTGCAAGGACCCCCGCCTGCACATCCTTAGGCATTCGGCCAACCAGGGCGTCGGCGGCGCGACCTGCACCGGCTACGCCGCCGCGCTCGCGGACGGCTTTGACATCATGGTGAAGATGGACGGCGACGGGCAGATGGACCCCGCGTTCCTTCCGCGCCTCGTGAACCCGATCCTGAACGGGCTCGCCGACTTCACGAAGGGCAACCGCCTCTTCGACTTCGCCGCGCTCCGCCAGATGCCGTTCGCCCGGCGGTTCGGGAACCTCGGCCTCACGCTCCTCACCAAGGCGGCGAGCGGTTTCTGGCACATATCGGACCCGACGAACGGCTACACCGCAGTCCACAGGTCGGCGCTTAAGCTCATCAACTTCGAGCGCCTCTCCAAGCGCTACTTCTTCGAGACGAGCATCCTCATTCACCTGAACATCATCCGAGCCGTCGCCGTCGACGTGCCGATCCCCGCCCGTTACGGGGGCGAGCAGTCTTCCCTCAATGTCTGGAAGGCCCTCTTCGAGTTCCCGCCGCAGCTGATCCGGGGGCTCTCGCAGCGGATCATCCTGCGGTATTTCATCTACGACATCAGCGCCGTGACCGTNNTCTGATAGTATCCGGCGTGCTCGTGACCTCGCTCGGAGTGGCATTCGGGGCCTACCACTGGATCCTCGGAGCCCTGAGCGGCCAGTTCCAGAGCTCCGGGAGCATCGGGATCTCGATGCTGCTCATCATCGTCGGATTCCAGATGCTGCTCCAGGCGATTGTCCTCGACGTGATGGACAAACCCCTTGTGCCGCTTGCCAGCCTGCTGAGGGACGACACCCGCAGCATCGCGGCGGGCGGGACCGCCTGAACATGCGCCTTCGCTGGCAGGACATCACGCTCCTGGTCGCCTTCCCGTGCTTCATCGCGGTGGGACAGATCCTCTTCAAGCTCACGGCCGCCCACGCAAGGGGCCTCCCGCCCGTCGAGGCCATGGCGGCGGTCGCCCGGGAGCCCGTCCTCTACTGCGCCCTTGCCGTGTACGCATTCGGCACGCTCCTGTGGATCTGGATCCTGGGCCGGTACTCGCTGACGCTCGCCTATCCCTTTGCCGCGATCGCCCTCGTCGCGGTTCCCGTGCTTGAGATGGCGTTCTTCGGCGTGCGCGCGAGTCCTGGGTATTGGCTCGGGCTCCTCATGATCATCTCGGGAGTGCTGCTCGTCACACGATCCCGGGTGTCGGCCCCAGCCTCCCACGAGGGTGGGGCCTAGGTATCCTATGGACCAGCGCCCAAAGCAGGAACCCAAATCCTTCGCTGGCTTTCTCCGCGGCAAGGTGGGCCACATGTCCTTCGGGGCCCTCATTTACTCCCAGTGGGAGGCCTTTCTCGTTGGGATCTTCAGCGGCCTTCCGGGATTCCCGGGAATGGCGGTCCGTTCCCTCGCCTACAAAATGCTCTTCAAGCGCCTGGGTGGCTTCGCATGGATCCAACCGCGGGTCATGTTCGTCCAGGCCGACCGGCTCAGCGTCGGGCGGACGTTCGGGGTGAATACCGGCAGCTATATCAATGCCATCGGGGGTATCACGATCGGAGACCACGTCCTCATCGGGTCCAATGTCACGATCTCCTCAGGCCGCCATCCGATCGACGGCGAATTCCCCCCGGTCTTCGCTCGTCCGGCGGAGCCCCTGCCAATCGCGATCGAGGACGACGTGTGGATCGGTGCCGGAGCCGTCATCATGCCCGGGATCACGCTTAGGAAGGGCACGGTGGTCGGGGCGAACGCGGTCGTGACGCGGAGCACCGAGGAATATTCCGTCGTCGCGGGCGCCCCGGCCCGGAAGATCAGGAGCCGCATCGCCGACCGCGGGAAGCCCCCGGGACCCGGCGCGTGACACCCATGACCGAGGAGCAGCAGCACCATCTGGAGGCCGACCAGATCGCGCTGCACGTCGTCGGGGAGCACGCGGGCGATCGCGAGAAGGAGCTCTATTCCCGCGCCATGGTGAAGCTTTCCCCGAGGCTCACCGAGGCGGAAGGGGCGCTCTGGGGATCCATGGTGCGCAGCCGGCGCACGATGGCATGGGCCGATGCCGGGCTTGCGCTGATCCGCCCGTCAAGCGTGCTCCGCCGGAAGCTCCTTGTGATGGTCGCCATACTTGAGGCCTCGCCGGGGTTCGCGGGGCATTTCTTGCCAAGGAGATGCCCGCCCCAAGGAGCGCTCCCCGTCGCCGCCGCGGCGATCCGGGGCGCATTCCGTGGCGTCGCGGGAGTGATCCTGGTCAAGCTATCAGGAATCTGATGAAGACCGATTACGACTTCATCGTGGTCGGGTCCGGCGCGACCGGGGCCATGGCGGCGCAGACTCTCGTCGAGTCCGGATCACGGGTCGCCGTCCTGGACGTCGGCGAAAAGGACGAGGTGTACGCACCCCTCATCCCCGAGCAGGACTTCGACACCCTCCGGCGCAGCGATCCCGGGCAGCACCGCTACTTCCTCGGGGACGAGTTCGAGGGCGTGCCCTGGGCGACGACGAAGGTCGGCAGCCAGCTGACACCGCCCCGGAATTTCCTGACGCGCAACACCGAGCGCTTCCTTCCGTTTGAATCCGAGACGCTGAGCCCCATGGAGAGCCTCGCCCGCGGCGGGCTCGGCGCCGGATGGGGAACCGGCTGCTACCTCTACTCAAAGGCCGAGCTCGGGGCCGCCGGCCTCGACGAGCCGGGTATCCTGAGGGCCTATGACACCGTGGCTGCCAGGATCGGGGTGTCAGGGACCTTCGACGACGTGGCCCCCTACTGCCTGCGGGAGCTCCGGAACGTCCAGCCCTCGATCGAGCTCGAGGAGAACAGCGCCGCCGTTTACAGGGCCTACCAGCGGCGCAGGGCCGCGCTCAACGCGCGCCATTTCTACCTGGGGCGCCAGCCGCAGGCCGTGCTTTCCGCCCCGATGCACGGCCGGGGGGCCACCCAGTACAGGGACATGGAGTACTGGTCCGACGGGGACAAGTCGGCCTACAGGTCGTGGATGACGATCGACCAGCTCCAGAAGGCCCCGAATTTCACCTACCACGAGCGCTGCCTGGTCACGAGCTTCTCGGAGGGACCCTCGGGCGTGGCCGTCCGGGTGCTGCGGACGGACACCGGCGAGACCCAGTCCTTCTCGGCCCGGAAACTCGTGCTGGCCCCGGGCCCCCTGGGGACAGCCCGGATCGTGGCCCGCTCGCTCGGCAGCGGGGACCAGACGATGCCCTTCCTCTGCAACCCCTACTGCTACATCCCCTGCCTGCAGTGGCGGCGCCTCGGGAGCGAGCCCCAGCGCCTTCGCTCGAGCCTGGGGCAGCTGGTCATGTTCATGGACGAGGGCGGCCAGAACTTCGACGTCGGGATGGCCGTCCTTTTCAGCTACCGGTCGCTCCTGCTCTTCAAGCTCATGAAGGAGACCCCGCTCAACTTCGCGGACGCGCGGGTCATCATGCAATACCTCCAGTCCGCGTTCATCATAGCCGGCATCCACCACCCCGAGAAACCCGGGCCCGGAAAGTTCCTCCGGCTGAGGCCCGCGCCCGGTTCACCCACCGGGGACATGCTGACCGGGCAGTACACGTTCTCCGACGCCGAGAACGCCACCAACCTCAATCGGGAGCGAAAGCTGCGGTGGGCGCTGCGCACCCTGGGCTGCCAGCCGCTGCGCACGATCCGGGTCCCCCAGGGCGGCAGCATCCACTACGCCGGGACGCTCCCCTTCGACTCCTCGGGCAAGCCCTTCACGCTTAGCCCGCAGGGACGCCTCTCCGGCACGCGCTCGGTCTTTGTCGCCGACGGGTCGGGCTTCCGGTACCTGCCCGCCAAGGGAATCACCTTCACCCTCATGGCCAACGCCCACTGCGTCGCGCTCGAGTCCCTCAGGAATGAGTGAACCCACCGTCATCATAACGGGTGCCGGCGGATTCATAGGGGGCAGCCTCGTGGAGCGCCTTTGCGCCCGCGGCTGGCGGGTGCGCGCGCTCGTCCGCCGGCCTCCGGGCCATCCGCTCGTGGGGGTGGATTATTTCACCTACAGCCTCGCCAAGGGTCCGCCCGAGGCAGCCTTCAAGGGGGCCCAATTCCTGGTGCACTGCGCGTTCGTCAGGCACGGGACGGCCCCGGGCGCCGACCTCGCGAACCTCGAGGGCGCCCGTGCGCTCATCGCGGGCTGCCGCAAATGGGACGTCAAGCCGCTCTTCGTCTCAAGCTTCTCGGCCCGCGAGGGCACGGAGTCGCACTACGGGAGGATGAAGCGCCAGCTGGAGGCGCAGTTCGACCCGGCCCGCGACCTGATCCTAAGGCCGGGTCTTGTGATCGGCACCGGCGGTCTCTTCGGGAGCATGGACCAGTTCACCGCCCGCCACCGCCTGGTGCCCCTTGTGGGGTCCGGTCGGCAGACCCTCCAGGTGATCGCGGTAGACGACCTTTGCCAGGTCATCCAAAGGGGCCTCGAGCGGGGCGTCTGTGGGACCCATTGGATCGCCCACCCCGAGCCCGCGAGCCTCCGCGAAATCCTCGCTGCCCTGTCGGCTCGGCACGGGCACAGGGCCCTGTTCCTCCCGGTTCCCGCCGGGCCCCTGCTCATGGCCTGCCGGCTCGCCGAGCTCCTTCGGATCCACCTTCCGGTGAATTCCGACAGCATCCTCGGCCTCCGGCAGGCCCCGCCGGTGGACACCGCCGCGGACATGGCGGTGTTCGGCGTCCAGCCAAAGGGTCTCCACGCCTGCATCGCCGAACTCACGCCCACCCCGGGGGCGGGCTCCCCGAGGGATCCCTCCGGCCGATGAGCCTCTCCCCAAGGGACATCGTGTGCCTCACGGCGTTTCCCTGCGTCATGACGGCCGCCCAGATGCTCTTCAAGGTCACCGCCAGCAAGTCGGCGGGACGCGGGCTCGCCGCCTCAATGCCCCTGTACTTCCGGCAGCCGACCTTCTACGCGGCGCTCGGCGCCTACGCGGGCGCCACGGTGCTCTGGCTCTGGCTATTGACCCGCTATTCCCTCGCCCAGGCCTATCCCTTTACGGCGCTTGCGTTCCTCATGGTCCCGCTGCTGGAGACCCTGTTCTTCCGGGTCCGGGCAAGCCCCCTGTACTGGGTCGGCCTCGCGCTGATCATAGCCGGCGCGATCATCGTCGGCCGGGCCCAGGTCGGATAGCCCGGCCGTCCGACGGGGATCTCGGCCAATATGGACAGGGGCCTCGATTTCCTGCAAAAAGCCCTGATCAGAGCTCCATCGGCTTGACGGGATGGCTGGGGGCCCGATGAATCTCCCCTCCAATAATGTCCCGCCGACACAGGAACCGCCCTTCGCAGAACGAGCCCTTGAGCCCCGCTTTGGCGGGTGCGATGGCCCCTTCCTGGAAATGGATCGCGGCGGCCTTCGGGGTGCTCGTCGCCGTGGTCTGCCTCACCTATTCGAACCACTTTCACAACTCGTTCCACTTCGATGACTACCATACCATCGTCGCGAACCCCTACATCCGGGACCTGCACAACATCCCCGCCTTCTTCAAGGACGCCCGGATGGTCGACTCCCTTCCCCCGAGCCAGACCTATCGCCCGCTGATCGCGGTCTCCTTCACGATAGACTACTGGCTAGGTCACGGGCTCGCCGACACCCTCTGGTTCCACGTGACGACCTTCGCCTGGTACCTGGGGCAGCTCGCCCTGATGTACCTCGTCCTCCGGAAGGTCTTCGACTCGGCGCGCCCCGACCCCCGCAACGCCTGGGTCGCGCTCTTTGCAACCGCGCTCTACGGCCTGCACCCTGCGATGGCGGAAACCGTCAACTACATCGTCCAGCGCGCCGACCTCTACTCGACGTTCGCGGTCCTGGCCGGCCTGGCGATCTACCTCTACTACCCCCGCCTTCGGCGCTCCGGGCTGTTCCTCGCCCCGGTCGTCGTGGGGCTCTTCGCCAAGCAGCCAACCGCAGTCTTCCCGGCGATCCTCTTCATGTGGATCTGGCTCTTCGAGGACGCGAGCTTCCTCCAGGCGGCCCTCCGCAGCCTCCCGTCCTTCCTCGTCGTCGGGCCGCTGGCGTACTTCGTCCTCAAGATGAATGCGGCCACCTTCTTCGGCGGCCAATTCTCGGCCTTCAATTACCGGATATCCCAGCCCGCGGTGGTGATGTCCTATTTCCGGAGGTTCTTCCTGCCCCTTGACCTGAGCGCCGACACCGACCGCAAGCCCTATACGAGCCTCCTCGACGTCAACGTGGTCGACGGCATCCTCTTCATCCTCCTCCTGGTCGCGGCCTTCTTCTGGCTCCGCCGGAGGCGCGAAACCCGCCCGATCGCGTTCGGGATCTTCTGGTTCCTCGTCTCCTGCGCCCCCACCTCCTGGGTGCCCCTCGCCGAGGTGGAGAACGACCACCGGCTCTTCTTCCCGTTCGTGGGACTTGCGCTCGGCCTGTGCTGGGCCGCGGCGCTCTGGCTCTACAGCCGGCGCATCCCGCGCGCCTGGGTCGCCGGGGCGACGGTCCTCATCCTGACGACGGCCGCGTGGGGGGCCCGCCAGAGGAACATAGTCTGGCACTCCGATGAGTCGCTCTGGTTCGACGTGACCCAGAAGTCCCCCGCGAACGGCCGGGGCCTCATGAACTACGGGCTAAGCCAGATGCGCGCCGGCAACTACCCCGTCGCCCTCGACTACTTCACGCGCGGGCTCGTCTACAATCCCTACTACCCCGTGCTTGAGATCAACCTCGGTGTCGTCAACGGCGCGTTGCACAGGAGCGCGGATGCCGAGAGGCATTTCCTGCGCGCGATCCAGCTGGCACCCGCGAGCGCCGACGGCCGGATGTACTACGGCCGGTGGCTTTTCGACAACGGCCGCACCGAGGAGGCGATCAAGTCCCTCCAAGCCTCGATCAAGGCGCAGAACGACTTCATCGAGGCCCGGTACCAGCTGATGCAGGTCTACGGCAAGACCGGCGACCGCGAGAAGCTGCGCGCCCTGGCCACGGAAACCCTCTCGCTCTTCCCGGCCGACGGTCCTTCCAAGGCGTGGTTGGCAAAACTCAAGACCTGAGGTGCTGCCCCAGGCGGCCTGCGCCTCAGGGCTACGGGCCCCTGGCCCCGCCGGCGGCCGCCTTCCCTGAGCGCGCCCAGGCGAGGTTGTTCCTGGCGAGCGGAAAGTCCGGCTGCAGCTCGAGGGCCTTCTCCTCGTTCCGGATGGCCTCGTCCCATTTCCCCATCGCGGCGTCGGCCGCCCCGATGTTGTTGTAGGCCGAGGCGTTCCTCGGCTTCAGGAGCAGGGCCTTCTCGGCCGAGTCGATAGACTGCAAATAGAGCGCCTTCCGGTATTGGATCGCGGAGAGGTTGAGCCAGTAGACGGGGTCCGCCGGGAGGATGACCGAGACCTTGAGGGCATCGAGGGCCACGGCATTGTCCGGAAACAGCTCGAGAGCGTCCCGTGCGGCCTGGCGCGCCGCCGAGGTGTCCCCGGCCTTTGCCTCGGCTTGGATCAGCGCCTCGCGTGCGGCGGTGTCCCTGGGGTTGAGCTCGACGGCCTTCTTTAGCCGCGCAATCGCGTCGGACGCAATGTCGCCACTTCCTTGCCGCTCTCCGGGGGCGTCGCCTTCGCGAGGAGCCCCTTCGTGGGTTGCCTTGCTGTCCTGCCCGCGGAGCTTCACTGCGCTGGACGCAAGGAGGGTCAGGATCAGGAGTGCGATGGGAGGTTTCCGCTTCAAGGGCTCACGATATAAGGCAGATATCCCGCGAAATCCAAATTTGAAACCCGCATTTCCAGCGGCACCCGACTGATATTGGGCGCCGCATCCCCGGCATTTGCGCGTTTCCTCGTCCCAAGGCGCCCGAAAACCGGGAGCAAGTTCCGGATTCATGGCTCGTTAACTGTTTCACCATCATCCTATTAAGTTGAAACCCGTCGCGGATTGATTAAGCCTCCCGGCTCGCAACTATAATCAGCCCGATCCCCATGCCGCGCCCGCACAGACAGCATTCGATACCCGCCCGGAAGCAACCCACGGCCCCTGCATCCGCGCTCCGCGGCTACGCCCCCAACCGGCTGCAGGTCACCCTGGCGCTCCTGCTGGTATTTGCGGCGGTCACCCTCACCTACTCGAACCATTTCCACAACGGGTTCCACTTCGACGACACCTATGCGATCCTCCTCAATCCCTACCTGAGGGACTTGCACAATGTGCCCCTGTTCTTCAAGGACGTCCACACGGGCAACGCCCACGCCCACAGCCAGACCTACCGGCCCCTCCTGACCACGTTTTTTGCCGTCGACTACTGGCTGGGCCACGGCTTGGAGCCGCTGTGGTTCCATGTCACGGCATTTGCCGGATTCCTGGCCCAGCTGGCGCTCATGTATCTCCTCTTTCGGAGAATCTTTGACGCGGCCCGGCCCGACCCGCGAAACGCATGGGTCGCGCTTTTCGCGACGGCGCTCTACGGGCTGCATCCCGCCATGGCGGAAACCGTCAACTACATCTGGCAGAGCGGCGACCTTTACTCGGCCCTGGCCGTCATCGCGGGCCTTGCGGCCTATGTCGGAGCCCCCGGCCTCCGACGCTATGGCCTCTACCTCCTGCCGGTGATCGCGGGACTCCTCATCAAGCAGCCGACCGCCGTGTTCCCCGTGCTCCTTTTCGCCTGGGTATGGCTCTTCGAGGAGGAGCGCTTCTTCAAGGCAGCGGTGCGCTGCATCCCTGCATTCCTCGTCATCGGCGCGCTTGCATACCTCTCCCTTCGGCTGAGCGCCGCGACGGCCGCCGGCTTTGGCTCGCCCTATGCCTTCCATATCTCACAGCCCGCCGTATTGCTGAGCTACTTCCGGAGGTTCTTCGTCCCCCTCGACCTGAGCGCGGACACGGACCGGAAACCCTACGAAAGCCTCCTCGAAGTCGACGTGATCCTCGGCTTCCTCTTCATGGGCCTCGTCGCCGCGGCGGTCCTCTGGTCCCGGCGGCGGCGCGCGACCCGGCCGATCGCATTCGGGCTCGTCTGGTACATTGTCGCGAGCGTGCCCACCTCGTGGTTCGCCATTGGGGAGGTCGAGAACGACCACCGCATGTATTTTCCCTTCGTAGGCCTTGCAATGGCCCTCTGCTGGGCCGCCGCGCTCTGGGTCTACGCCCGGCCCGTGCCCCGCGTCGCCGTCCTCGGGGCCTGCGCCTTCCTCCTTGCGCTTGCGGCGTGGGGGACCCGCCAGCGGAACATCGTCTGGCACACCGAGGAGTCGCTCTGGCTCGACGTGACACGGAAGAGCCCCAAGAACGGGCGCGGCCTCATGAACTATGGGCTAACCCAGATGACCCAGGGCAAGTACACCGTTGCCCTCGATTATTTCACCCGAGCCCTGCAATACGCCCCCGACTATCCTTTTCTCGAGACGAACCTCGGCATCGTGAACGCCTCGCTGCACAGGGATGCCGAGGCGGAGGCTCACTTCCTTCGGGCGATCAGGTTGGCACCCACGGACTCCGAGCTTCCCATGTACTACGCCCGCTGGCTCGTCGCCGTGAGCCGCGTCCCGGAGGCCATCGCGAATCTCAAACACGCAATCGTCCTGAAGCCCGACAACCTGGAGTGCCGCCAGATGCTGATGGGCATCACTGCAAGATCCGGAGACGCCTGGGAACTGCGGGCCCAGGCTGCCGCGACGCTGGCCCTCTTCCCCTCGGACTCCGTTGCGTCCGGTTACCTGGCGACGACGCCCGCGCCCCCTCCGAATCCCCCAAAGCCAGCCGTCAGTGCCGATGCCGCGGCCGACAGGCCGCAGACAACCGCCGAGAGCTGCCTGCTCAGGTCGCTCCAGCTCTATCGTGCGCAGAAGTACCCCGAGTCCATCGCCGCGGCCCGCGAGGCACTGGCCATCAGGCCCGACTACGCCGAGGCCTGGAACAACCTGATGGTCGCCTACAACATGGTCTCCGACTGGGACAACGCGATCGCAGCCGGGGAGAAGGCCACCCAGCTTGCCCCTTCGATGGCGCTGTACCGGAACAACCTCGCATGGGCGAGGGCTGAAAAGGCGAAGGCCTCGGCACCGCACCCCTGAACGGATCCCCGATGCAGACCGACTCCAATGAGACGGGGGCCAACGCCCCCACCGAGCTTGAGCTCACGATCGTGATGCCCTGCCTGAACGAGTCTGAGACCCTCGAGGCCTGCATCAGGAAGGCCTCCGGCTACCTCCAGACCCACCGGGTCGCGGGCGAGGTCGTGATCGGCGACAACGGCTCCACGGACGGCTCGATCGAGCTCGCCGAGCGCTGCGGCGCCCGGGTCGTCCGAGTCGCCGCCCCGGGCTACGGCTCCGCAATCTACCACGCCACGCTGACCGCCCGCGGGCGCTACGTCATCATGGGGGATTCCGACGACAGCTATGACTTCTCGGCGCTGGACCCCTTCGTTCTCAAGCTCCGGGAGGGCTACGACCTCGTCATGGGGAACCGCTTCCAGGGCGGCATCCGGCCAGGCGCCATGCCCTGGAAGAACCGCTACATCGGCAATCCCATTCTCAGTTCCATCGGACGCCTGTTCTTCCGTTGCCCCGCGCGGGATTTTCATTGCGGACTCCGCGGCTTTTCGGCCGACGCTTTCCGCCGCATGGACCTTCGCACCACCGGCATGGAATTCGCCTCGGAGATGGTGATCAAGGCCACACTCATGGGGCTGAAGATGACCGAGGTGCCCGCCACGCTGCGCCGCGACGGTCGTTCGCGCCCGCCGCATCTGCTTCCCTATCGCGACGGCTGGCGGCATCTGCGCTTCATGCTGCTGTACAGCCCGCGCTGGTTATTTCTGTATCCCGGCATTGTATTGTTTGTGCTGGGAGCCGCATTGAGCGCGCTACTTTTGCGAGGGCCGGTGTTCATTGGCGGTGTGGCGTTCGACGTGAATACTTTGCTGTTCGCGGCAATGGCGATTTTAATCGGTTTTCAGTCCGTGGCGTTCGCGATGTTCACGAAAGTGTTTGCGATTTCCGAAGGCTTGCTTCCGGAGGATCGGCGATTGTCCCGGGTGTTTCGCTACGTGACGCTGGAGGCCGGGTTGCTGGTGGGCGGTTTGCTGGCGGTTGTAGGTGTTGGCGCGTGGGTAGTGGGTCTCGCCTACTGGCGGAGCCACCACTTCGGTCCGCTCGACCCTGCGCAAACGCTGCGGATTGTGATCCCCGGAATGGTGTGCTTTACGCTTGGATTCCAAATCGTCATGTCGAGTTTTTTTCTAAGCGTGCTGGGGATGTCGCGCCGGTGATGGATACTAGAAGCCATCTCGAAAGTGGGTTTTGCGGGTCGCGGCTTCAGCCGCG
>PLXR01000109.1 GCA_003151495.1 Opitutaceae bacterium | reverse complement strand
CGAGGCCGTAGAGCGAGCCGCAGAAAAGGAGGGTTCCGAGGACCCAAAGGCGCACGGCCCACGGGGCGCATCCCCCGGGCGTGTTCCCCGGTGCCCGGAGCCATCCCGCGAGCCCCATGAGGGCGGCGGCGTGCACCAGCTGGTACCGGGACGCGGTCTCCCAGGCCTCGCGGGTGCCGGCCCGCTCCAGGGCCTCCTTAAGCGCATGGGCGCCAAAAGCTCCCAGAACGACCCCCGAGGCCCCGAGGACTCCCGCCCAGGCGAGTGCGCTTCGCTGATGCATGGTCCGATCGTTGCGAATTCCCCGCGGGAACCAAGATTCAAAACGGGGGTTGACACCCCCCCCCGTAATCAATGGTCTTACCCCCTTTTCCCATGAAAACGTATCTCGCGAAGAAGGAGACAGTACAACCCAAGTGGTATCTCGTTGATGCCGATGGGCAGGTGCTCGGCCGTCTCGCAGTCAAGCTCGCCAACATCATCCGGGGCCGCAACAAGGCCACCTACACGGCCCACGTGGACACGGGCGACTACGTCGTCGTCCTCAACGCCGAGAAGGTGGTCCTCACCGGCAAGAAGGAGGAGCAGAACGAGTACATGGCGTTTTCAGGCTTCGTCGGCGGCGAGCGCTACCGCAGCCAGAGGCAGATGCGCGAGAAGCGCCCCGAGTTCGTCATCATGCATGCGGTCAAGGGAATGCTTCCCAAGAACCGCCTTGCAGCCAAGATGCTCACGAAGCTGCGCGTGTTCGCCGGGACGAAGCACCCGCACGAGGCCAACAATCCCGTCAAGATAGCCGTCTAAGCATGAGCACACCCGCCACAATCTTCACGGGCACCGGCCGCCGCAAGACGTCCACGGCCCGCGTCCGGATCACCGACGGCAGCGGCAAGCTGACCGTGAACGGCCGCAACTTCGAGAACTACTTCTCGCACGACAACTTCGCCAAGCAGGCCTACGCCCCCCTCCTGACGGTCGACCTTCGCGAGAAGATCGACGTGACGGCGAACGTGGCGGGCGGCGGCGTCGCCGGCCAGGCCGGCGCGGTGGCGCACGGGATCGCCCGCGCCCTCCAGAAGATGAACGCCGAGCTCAGGCCCGCCCTGAAGAAGGCCGGCCACATCCGACGCGACCCCCGCGAGAAGGAACGCAAGAAGGCCGGGCAGCCGGGCGCGCGCAAGCGGTTCCAGTTCTCGAAGCGCTAATCCGCATTCGGGTAATTTTCAAAGCCGCCGCCGTGTCACGGTCGGCGGCTTTTTTGCTTTATTTCTGGAGTTTCGGTTCAACCAATTCGATGGTTTCAAGATCATGAAGGTCGGCATCGTGGGCGCGTCGGGTTACGCGGGCGAAACGCTCGTGAAGCTGCTGCTTGGCCACCCCAAGGTGGAGCTCGCGTGCGTGACCTCGAGGACCCACGCGGGCAAGGCCCTCTCGCAGGTCATCCCCGGCGTGAGGGGGATCGACCGCGGGATCAGGTTCGTGGCCTCGGACCCGGCGGCGCTGGCCGCGACGGACATCCCGCTCTTCTTCCTGGCGCTGCCCCATGGGGCGGCCAGCGAGTTCGCCAAGGCGCTCGTCGCGTCCGGCAAGAGGGTTATCGACCTGAGCGCGGACTTCCGCGTCTCGGACCTGGCGGCCCACGAGAGGTACTACGGCAAGCACCATGCGCCGGAGCTCCTGCCGTTCGCGCGGTACGTCCTTCCCGAGATCACGCCGGCGTCCTGGAAGGAGGGGGCCAAGATCGTCGCCTCGCCCGGGTGCTACCCGACGTCGATCCTCATCCCGCTCGTCCCCCTCCTCCGGGACGGGGTGGTGTCGCGCGAGCACATCGTCGTCAACAGCCTGAGCGGGGTGAGCGGCGCGGGCCGGAAGGTGGAGGAGGCCTTCCTCTACGTGGAGAGGACCGAAAGCGCAAAGGCGTACAGCCTCGTGAAGCACAGGCACCTCCCCGAGATCGAGGAGCAGCTCGAGCTCCACACCGGTGCGCGGACGGTGATCCAGTTCAACCCGCACCTCGCGCCGATGCGCTACGGGATCGCGACGACGATCACGGTCCCGGCGGCGGCGGGCGCGACGATCGAGTCGCTCTACGCCTCGTGGGGCAGGGCCTACGGCTCCGCGCCCTTCGTGCAGCTCCTCCCGAGCGGCGAGACCCCGGACACGGCCCACGTCACGGGCACGAACCGGCTCGACATGTCGGCGGTCCTCGACCCGCGGACGGGGAACTTCGTCGTGACCTCGGCCGAGGACAACCTGGTGAAGGGCACGGCGGGCCAGGCCATCCAGACCATGAACCTCTGGTACGGGTTCGAGGAGACGGCCGGCCTGCTCTAGGGCTCAGCTGCGGTAGTCGGCGTTCTCGCTCACGTACTCGTGCGTGAGGTCCGATCCGAGGACGACCGCCGACGCCCCGCCGAACTGCCCAAAGTCGACCTCGATCTCGACGCAACGCTCGTGCGCGGGGAAGTCCACGGGCGGCGAGTAGACCCCGTTCTTCGGCGGCGCGCTCGCGTAGAGCTCCGCCAGCCGCATGTGGGCGACGAGCGCGGCCTCCTTGCCGGGATCGAGCCGGAAGGCCCCGCCCGAGAAGATCTCGACGCCGCCGAGCCGCATGCGCATCCCCGAGAGGTCCGCGCCCGGGTCGTGGGCGCCCACGTGCTTGCCGATGGCCTGGACGAGCCTTCCGACGTTCGGGTCGTTGCCGGCGACCGCGCACTTGAAGAGGGGCGCGTTCACGATCGCCTTGCCGAGCGCGCGGGCGGCGCCGAAGCCCGGGGCGTTCACGACGGAGACCCGGATCACGTGGCGGACTCCCTCGCCGTTGCGCACGACGTCCTCGGCAAGGTCCGAGCACACGCGCGCGAGAGCCGACTCGAATGCGCGCGCGTCGGGGCAGGGCACCCTGCCCGAGGACACCAGGGCGACGGTGTCCGAGGTGCTCGTGTCGCTGTCGACGCTGATGGAGTTGAAGGACGGCTCGACCGCGGCGGAGAGCATCCGCCTGAGCTCGGCGCGCGGGACCGCGAGGTCCGTCATGAGGTACACGAGCATCGTCGCCATGTTGGGCTCGATCATCCCGGCGCCCTTGGCGATCCCGACGATCGATCCCGCGCCGACCGCGGCGCGCCGCACCTTCGGGTAGAGGTCCGTGGTGACGATGCCCTCGGCCGCGGGCATGACCGATCCGGCGGAGAGCGCGGCCACGGCCCCCGGGAGCGCGCTGAGCATCGCCCCGACCGGAAGCCCCCAGCCGATTACGCCCGTGGAGCTCGGGAGCACCGAGTCCGCGGGGACCCCGAGGAGCCGGGCCGTCTCCGCGCAGACCCGCTCGGCGGCCTCGGTGCCGCCCGGCGCGCACACGTTCGAGATCTTGTTGTTGATGATGATCGCGGAGAGCGCGGGCCCGGCGAGGCGGCCGCGCCCTACCGTGACGGGGGCGCCTGGAAAGGCGTTCCTCGTGAACACGGCGGCGAAGTCCGGGCTCGGCCGGTCGAGCGCGACCAGCGTCAGGGTCATCCTCGCGGGCTTCGGCGCCTCGGCGGGCGTGAAGTCGAACCGCGAGCACCCGACCCGGAACCCGGCGGGCAGCGCGGACTGCGCGAGGAGCCACTCGCGGTGCGACGCGCGGTCTGCGAAGACCATCTGTGTGCTGGGCATGGGTCGATGACTGTGGGCGCGGGGCCGCGGAGTGAAGCCGAATTTTTCCGGCCGCCCCTCAAATTGTTGTGGAAAAGGATGGCACCGGTGTTGTAAGCATCATGTCGTCGGCTTCGAAACACGTGCACGCCAAATCATCCCACCACATCAGCCCACCCAAGGCGCGGCTACCGTGAGCATTGATCTGAACGTCGCCGAGGTCACGGCGAAGGCGAAGGTCCTCCTCGAAGCGCTTCCCTACATCCAGGATTTCAGGGGCTCCACGTTCGTCGTGAAGTACGGCGGCAGCTTCATGGAGGACCCCGACCTCACGGTCCGGGCCCGGGTCACCTCCGACATCGCGTTCCTCTCGGCGGTGGGGATCAACGTCGTGGTCGTCCATGGCGGCGGCAAGGCGATCACGAAGGCGATGGAGGAGTCGGGGCTGAAGGCGACCTTCTCGAAGGGTATGCGGGTGACCGACGAGGCGGCCATCGCCATCGTCAAGAAGACGCTCGACGAGGTCGTCAACCGGGACGTGTGCGAGGCCCTGTCCCTGGCGAAGGCCAGGCCGAAGGCCCTGCCCGGCGACACGGTCCTCGTCTGCCAGAAGCTCGAGGCGGACGAGGAGGGCAACCCGGTCGACCTCGGGTTCGTCGGCGAGGTGACGGAGGTCAAGGTGAAGCTCATCAAGAAGGAGATCGCCGACGGCTTCGTCCCGGTGATCTCCCCGGTGGCCGAGGGCTACGACGGGAAGCCCTACAACGTGAACGCCGACGTGGTCGCCGGGCGGGTCGCGAGCGCCCTGCGGGCCCGCAGGCTATTCTACCTGAGCGACGTCCCGGGCCTCCTCTCGGCTCCCCCCGACCCGGCATCGCTCATCTCGACGCTCAAGATCAGCCAGATCGAGGAGCTCAAGAAGACGGGGGTGATCGACAAGGGCATGCGCCCCAAGGTCGCCAGCGCGGTGCGGGCCCTCCAGGAGGGCGTCCAGCGCGTCCACTTCATCGACGGGCGCATGGCCCACAGCCTGCTCCTCGAGATCTTCACCGACAAGGGGACCGGAACCGAGATCGTCCATGGATAGCGTCCCCTCGCTTGTCCGCACGAGCGCGGCGGAGCTCTACGATTCCTACGTGCTCAGGAACTACCCCCGGGCCCCCGTGACGCTCGTCCGGGGGCAGGGGACCACGGTTTGGGACGACCAGGGCCGCGCCTACCTCGACTTCTCGTCGGGGATCGCCGTGAGCTCGCTCGGCCACTGCCATCCCCGGTGGGTCGCGGCGGTCCAGCGCCAGGCGGCCGAGCTGATCCACGTGAGCAACCTCTACCGGAACCCGAACCAGGGAGAGCTTGCCCGCAGGCTCGTCGGCCTCGCGGGTCCCGGCCGGGTCTTCTTCTGCAACAGCGGGGGGGAGGCGGACGAGGCGCTGATCAAGCTCTCGAGGCTCCACGGGGTCCGCAAGTCCGGGGTCGAGGGCAAGTGCATCCGGGTCGTCTGCGCCAGGAACGGTTTCCACGGCAGGATGTTCGGCGGGATGAGCGCCACGCCGAAGGAGGGCGTCCAGAAGGGGTTCCGCCCGCTCCTGCCGGGCTTCGTCTTCGGGGAGCTGAACAACCTCGACAGCTTCGCCTCACTCGTGGACGCCGACACGACCGCCATCCTCGTCGAGTCGATCCAGGGCGACGGGGGGATCAACCCCTGCACCCCCGAGTTCCTCGTGGGCCTGCGCCGCCTCTGCGACGAGCGCGGCCTCCTCCTCATGCTCGACGAGGTCCAGTGCGGCGCCGGCAGGACCGGCAGGTTCTTCGCGTTCGAGCACGCGGGCATCCGCGCGGACGCGATAGCGATGGCCAAGGGCCTCGCGGGGGGCTTCCCGATTGGCGCGGTGTGGGTGGGCGAGCGGGCCGCGGACCTTTTCCAGCCTGGCATGCACGGGTCCACGTTCGGCGGCACGCCGCTCGCGTGCGCCGCGGCCCTCGCCGTCCTCGACGTGATCGAGTCCGAGGGGCTCCTCGCGCACGTGACCCGCGAGAGCGTGCCGTGGATCCAGGAGCTCGGGAGGGTGGCCCGCGACTATCCGGGGAAGGTGCTCGAGATCCGGGGACGGGGCTTCCTGGTGGGTGTCCAGATGGCGGGTGACTCTGCCCCGACGCTCGCCGCGCTCAGGGAGCGCGGCCTCCTCACCGCGCCGGCGGGCGTCAATGTCATACGCCTCCTGCCGCCCCTGAACGCCTCGAGGGACGAATTGGCACGCTCGGTCGCCATCCTTCGGGAAGTCCTGGCGGGCGCCTGAAGGCCCCTGCCTGGGCCGGGGAAAGGGGCGGGTTTGCAGGGTTTTTGCGCCCACTTTCCTCTCGTCGCCCGCCCGCCAATCCGCTAGATCTGTACGCTTCTTTCGATGAAGCACTTCCTCAAGGAGACCGACCTGGGCCCCATTGAATTGGGCGAGGTTTTCTCGCTTGCCCGCGAGTTCAAGCGGGCCAGGGGGCGGCACGCCCAGGGGACCCTCAGCGGCCAGACCTGGGCCATGATCTTCGCGAAGTCCAGCACCCGGACCAGGGTGTCCTTCGAGGTGGGCATCAACGAGTTGGGCGGGCACCCGCTCTTCCTGAACACGGGCGACATCCAGCTTGGGAGGGGGGAGTCGATCGAGGACACCGCGCGCGTCCTCTCGCGTTTCGTCCACGGCATCGTGATCCGCACGTTCGAGCACGCGCAGGTCGAGAGACTGGCCGCCGCGGCCACCGTCCCGGTCATCAACGCGCTGACCGACTTCCTCCACCCGTGCCAGATCTACGCGGACGCGTTCACGGCGGCGGAGCGCTGGGCCTCCCCCGACGGGGACCTTGTCGCGGCCCTCAGGGGCCGCAAGATCGCGTTCCTCGGCGACACGGGCTTCAACATGGCGAACTCGTGGATCCTCGGCGCCAGCCTCTTCGGCATGAGGATCGCGCTCGCCGGCCCGAGGGGACACGAGCCCGGTGAGCGCATCCGGGCCCTGCTGAAGGCCGAGGGGCGGCCGGCCGACTTCCAGTTCACGAGCGACCCGTTCGAGGCCGTCGCCGGCGCCGACATCGTCTACACGGACGTCTGGGCGAGCATGGGGCAGGAGTCGGAGGCGGGGGCCCGCGCCGGTACGATGCGCCCCTTCTCGGTCACCGCGCGGCTCTTCGCCGCGGCGAAGCCGGACGCCCTCTTCATGCACTGCCTTCCCGCCCACCCGGGCGAGGAGGTGGAGCAGGCGGTCCTCGACAACCCGCGCTCGGTCATCTTTGACGAGGCGGAGAACCGGCTGCACGTGCAGAAGGCGATCCTCTCGGTGCTCAGCGCAAGCCGGGGCAAATGAAATTGCGCGGCACGGCCCCCCGCGCGATGATCGCCCACTTCCCATGAAAATCGTCCTCGCCTACTCGGGCGGACTCGACACGTCCGTCATCGTAAAGTGGCTCCGCGAAACCTACGACGCCGAGATCATCACCTTCGCGGCCGACATCGGCCAGGAGGAGGAGCTCAGGGGCCTCTCGGGGAAGGCGCGCCGCACGGGCGCGTCCCGGCACTACACGCTCGACCTCGTCGAGGAGTTCGCGCGCGACTTCATCTACCCGATGGTGCGGGCCAACGCGGTCTACGAGGGCCAGTACTATCTCGGCACCTCGATAGCCCGGCCCCTGATCGCGAAGGCCCAGATCGAGATCGCCAGGAGGGAGAAGGCCGGCGCAGTGGCCCACGGGGCCACCGGAAAGGGCAACGACCAGTGCCGCTTCGAGCTCACGTACATGGCGCTCGCGCCCAGGCTCCAGATCATAGCGCCGTGGAAGATCGACGCGTTCCGGCAGGCATTTCCAGGGCGGGCCGAGATGATCGCATACTGCCGGAAGAACAAGATCCCGGTCGAGGCCACGGCCAAGAAGCCCTACTCGATGGACCGGAACCTCCTGCACATCTCCTACGAGGCGGGCATCCTCGAGGACCCCTGGTTCGACCCGACGACCCGGGCCAACAAGGCGATGTTCAAGCTCTCGGTGTCTCCCGAGGACGCCCCGGACAGGGCGGAGTACGTCGAACTCGAGTTCGAGAAGGGCGACTGCGTCGCCGTTAACGGCAGGCGGATGACGCCGGCGGGCGTCCTGCGGGCGCTCAACAAGATGGGCGGCAGGCATGGAATCGGGCGCGTCGACCTGGTGGAGAACCGGTTCGTCGGGATGAAGTCACGGGGAGTGTACGAGACGCCCGGCGGGGCGATCCTCATGCAGGGGCACCGGCAGGTGGAGTCGCTCACGATGGACCGGGAGGTCATGCACCTGCGCGACTCCCTGATCCCGAAGTACGCCGAGCTCGTGTACTACGGCTTCTGGTTCGCGCCGGAGCGCGAGGCGCTGCAGGCCCTCGTCGACGAGAGCCAGAAGTTCGTGTCGGGCACGGTCAGGCTGAAGCTCTACAAGGGCAACATCATCACCTGCGGGCGCAAATCAAGGTACTCGCTCTACGACATGAAGATCGCGTCGATGGAGGGCGTGAAGAGCTGGTACAACCAGAGCGACGCGACCGGGTTCATCCGGCTGAACGGGCTCCGGCTGCGCGCGCGCAACCTGGCGCAGCGCGGGCCGAAAGTCTGACCGGCAGGCGTGCGGCTGGACGGTCCCGCCGGCTCAGGCCTTGGGCTTCGGGAACTTTGCGATGAACGCCTCCGGCCCGCCGGGCTTGTAGCCCTCCTGCTTGAAGACGAGCTTCTCGCCCGGGTCGATGACCACCAGGGTGGGGAAGCCCTCGACCCCGTACTTGTCCGAGAGGCCCTTGTTCTGGGCCTTCACGCCCTCGTCCTGGGCGTGCGACCTGGGGAAATCCAGCGTCACGAGGACAAGCTGCTGGTCCGCGAAGTCCTTGAACTTCTGGGTCGAGAAGACCTCGGCGTCGATGCGCTTGCACCAGCTGCACCAGTCCGAGCCCGTGAAGTCGAGGAGCAGGAGCTTATGCTCCTTCTTTGCCTTCGCGAGCGCGGCGGAATAGTCCTCCGTCCAGTCGGCGGCGTGCGCCGCCGCTGTGATGAGCAGCGCGGCGGCGCAGCCCGTGATGATGCGGAGCAGTTTGTGCATTGTGTCGTGCGGGTTTGGGGTTTGAGCCTGGGGGGCCGGGAATATTCCCGGGCCGCCTAGAAGAGTGCGTTGACGACGATCCCCACGGCCGTGATGGGACCGGAGTCGCTGAGCCCGTCGAGGGTGCGGTCGACCTTCTTTATGGTCACCTGGGCGCTGTTGTAGAGGCTGTCGTCGTTGATCAGCTTGCCGAGGGTGCCCTGGCCCTTGGCGAGCTTGTCGGAGACGCTGCGGATGTTCGCGATCGAGGCCTTGATGTCGTCCGCGGCCTTCTGGTCGTAGACCAGAGTGCCGAGGGGCCCCTGGCCGGACTTGACCTGGTCCATGAGCGTCTGCGCGTTGGCGACGAACTCCTTCGCCTGGGTGGCGGTCGCCTTGATCTCCTCGACGGTGGCAAGGAGCTCGTCGTGCAGCTTCGGGTCGTTGACGAGCTTTCCGAGCGTTCCCTCGCCCCGGTTCACCTTGGAGGTGATCTCCTGGAGGTTGGCCATGGTGGCGTCGACCCTGGCGGAGTTCTCGGTCACGAGCTTGTCGAGCTTCTGGATGATTCCGCCCCCGTCCTTGCCCGTGCCGTTGAGGGTCTTGCTGAAGGAGCCGAGCGACTCCTGGAGCTGCTTCCCGAGGCCGCCGATGTCCGACATGAGCGTGTTGAGGTCGGGCGACTCGAGGGTTTTTATCTCGGCGCCGTCGGCGAGGGGAGGGGCGCCGGGCGTCCCCATGTCGATCGCGATATAGTTCCCCCCGATCAGGCCCGACATGACGATGCTCGCCGTCGCGTCGCTCGCGATCGGGATCTTCGGGTCGACCTGGAGGACGGCCTCCGCGCGCCTCCCCGCCAGGCGGGTCGTCTTGACGGTGCCCACCTTGACCCCGGCGAGGCGCACCTCGTCCCCGGTCTTGAGCTGCTTGAGGTCGCCGAAGCCGGCGATAAGGGTGTGGCTGCGCTCCTCGAAGATCTTGCCGTCGCTCAGCGTCTGGAACGTCACCCATACCAGGGCGACCCCGAGGAGGAAGAATAGCCCTACGCGGGCGGTCTGTTGCGTGGAGTTCATGATGGTTTGGTGGATTCGAGCTTCTTGAAACGGGGATTCTTGATGTCGATCTTCGGGTTAAGGAAATCGACGAGCCTGGGGTCCTTGGTGGCGAAGAGCTCGGCGGGGGTCCCGAGCGTGATCAATTCGCCCCCCATGATGATGCCGACCCGGTTCGAGATCGTCTGCGCGAGCGCGCGGTCGTGGGTGACGACGATGCTCGTCACGCTGTACTCGTTCTTTAGGGTGGCGATAATCTCGCTGATCGTGGCGCTCATGACCGGGTCCAGCTCGCTCGTGGGCTCGTCGTAGAGGAGGAGTTGCGGCTCCATGACCAGCGCGCGCGCGATGGAGACCCGCTTCTTCATGCCGCCGGAGAGCTCCGAGGGGAACTTGTACGCCGCGTCCTCGACGGAGAGGATCTTCAGGGCGTGCATGACCTTCTGGCTGATGGAGTCCTCGTCCCCCGAGCGATGCTCCCTCGGGTAGAGCGCGAGGTTGTCATAGACGCTCAGCGAGTTGAAGAGCGCGCCGTCCTGGAAGACGAGGGCGACCCGGACCCGGTCGCGCGTCGCCTCCAGAGACGGGTCCTGGCCGTCGATCGTCACCGTCCCGGAGGTCGGGACGTCCAGGCCGACGATGTCGCGCAGCAGCACGCTCTTTCCCGAGCCGCTCGGTCCCATGAGCACGAAGATCTCCCCGGGAATGACCTCGAATGAGATGTCCTTGAGCACCTCGACGCCGGAAAAGCTCTTGCACACGTGGTCAACCTTCACGCTGACGGCGTTGGCCTCGGCGCCCGTGAACGGGTTGCGCGTCTTGCTGCAGGATGATTCCATTTGGGTGTCCATGGGGCCCTACATGAGGATCTTCGTGACGAAGTAGTCCAGGACGAGGATGAGGATCAGCGAGACCACGACGGCGCGGGTGACCGCGGCGCCGATCTCCCGGGGGCCGCCCTTGGTGTTGAGGCCGATGTCGCAGCACACCAGGACGACGACGAAGCCGAACACCTCGGCCTTCTCCATGCCGTTGATCACGTCCTTGAACTTCGTGTAGTGGCGGAGGGCTGCGAAGTAGGACTCGGGGCTTATCCCGACCGTGCTCACGTAGCGCGCGACGACCGACCCGCCGAACCAGCCCACGATGTTGGCGATCACGATCAGGACCGGCATCATGACGAGGACCGCGGCCAGGCGCGGCAGGACCAGGATCTTGGCCGCGGGGATGTTCATCGTCGTGAGGGCGTCGATCTCCTGGTAGACCTTCATCGAGGCGAGCTCGGCCGCGATCGCGGAGCCGACCCTGCCGGCGAGGAGGACCGACGTCATCATGGGGCCCAGCTCGCGGGCCATCGAGAGGCCCACCAGGCTCCCGATGAACTCCTTGGCGCCGAAGCCCTCCATCGCGTACCCGGCCTCGAGGGCCAGCACCGTGCCGATGAAGAAGCTCAGGATCGCGACGATCGGGAGCGTCGTGTAGCCGATCTGGTAGCACTGCTCGATGAACCGCGCCCACTGGCGCGGCAGCGAGCCGGCATAAGAGGCCGAGCGGAAGAGAAGCTGCACCACGCTGCCCACACCCTCCACGATTGAGTTGAGTTGCTTCATATCAGCGAATTGCGCTCCCATTCTCGCCTCGTTTGGCCCCAAAATCGAATCCTAAGATTTTCCATGGCGCGGCGGGCCCCTCCCTGCGCATCCCGAGGAGGGGGCCCAGGTGGAACTCAACGAGGCCCTGGCCGTCCTGGCGCTTCCATGTCAAGGCGCCCCAGAGGACCGATCCGCGAGCCTCGCCGGTGGGGCGGTGGTCGTAGCGGTAGATCGAGAAGAGCGGCGACCAGACCTGGCGGATGTCCGGGTTGGACACGAAGAAGACCTCGAGCGGGCTCGGGAACTGGACCTGCCGGCTGCCGGCCCCGTTGTCCCAGATGCTCAGGACCGGCCAGAAATGCCTCTTGTAGGCCGGGGCCAGGGACGGCCGGGACACGCTCCGCTGGTCGAGGGACCAGTAGAGGAAGTAGAAGAACTGCGTCTTCGCCTGGCCGATGTCGTCGTCGACCCAGGTCTGCCGGTGCCAGAGGGGCCACATGATCCACCTCGAGTCGGTGCCCTTTATGTTCGAGTAGGTGTAGAACGGCCCCCAGCGGTCGAGCACGCGGTCGTCGCCCCGGCCCTGCACGAGGAACGGCCAGAGGTAGCGCCGCTCGCTGTAGCGGTAGGGGGTGGTCCTCTCGGTGAAGCCGAAGAAGGGCCAGAGGAAGTTCTCATTCACGAAGCCGGGGGACTTCTCGCGCGTGAAGAGCGGCAGGACGCCCACCTGGGTCGTCGGGGCCGTGCCCTCCGGGGCGTCCGGGCCCGCGTCGACCGCGTTGTTCCAGGTGAACGGCCACAGCAGGTAGAAATGCCTCGACTGGCCCGGCCCCGTTGTCGAGCCGAAGAGGGGCCAGAGCGCGAAGCCGTTCTCGTCCCCGCGGAACGTCCTCACGAAGGGGAAGGGGGTATAGGTGACGTCGGTGTGCTTCTTGTACGCATCGACGTAGAGCGGGAAGAGGATCCAGGAAAGCCGGTCGAAGCCCAGGCGGTATTTCATCGTCCCGTAGACGGGGAAGAGCGCACGATAGGAGTCCTCCGGGCTTCCGGTCTCGTGCGAGAAATAGAACGGCCAGATGTCAAAGTGGTGGTCCGTGGGGAGCCCCGCCCGCGAGGCCCCCTCGTCTATCCCCTCGCCGTTGATCAGCTGGAAGACCGACCATTTGTAGGCGTCGGGGTACTTCCGGTAATAGAAGAGGGGGTAGAGGATGTCGGTCTTCTCGCTCTCGTCGGTCTTCATGTTGACGTAGAACGGCCTGAAGCCCCGGTTTGTGCCGGCCTCCGGTGCGGGAGAAGGGGTCGAAAAGAGCAGGGGCCCGGCTCCGGTCCAGGAGACGACCTGTCCCGAGGGATCCCTCTGCTGCACGACCACGGGCCACACGTTGACCTCGTCCGCCTGCGCGCGAAATGCGGCGGCCGCGGCCGTGAGGCCGAATAGGACGGTAAGCCTGGCGAGTGTCATGTTGTCTGCGTTCCCCAGTCAGAGGGAACCCATCATACGCTAGCCGCCATTGGAAAATCTGCAACCATTTACAGGGGAATAGATTGACCTTCGACACGGCCCCATGGCCCGAGGTTCCCCGCAGATGCCCGATTTGGGGTATTCGTCTCAGGCCAGGAGGCTCTCCCCGGGCTGGAGCACCGAAAAGCCCGGGGTGCCCCCGCCGCAGGCCTCGCCCAGGGCCCTTACGGGCTCCTCGCGCCCCTCGTCGGTCAGGGGAAACGTGCCCCAGTGCATCGCCACGCTTCGGCGCGCGCCGACATCGCGGTGGACGCGGACCGCCTCGGCAGGGTTCATGTGGGCCGCGCTCATGAACCACCGGGGCTCGTAGGCGCCGATCGGGAGCATCGCCAGGTCGGGGGCGCCGCAGCGCCTGCCTATCTCGGCAAAGAGGCGGTCATCGTAGCCCGAGTCCCCCGCGAAGTAGGCGAGGCGTCCGCCGGTGCGGACCATGAACCCGCCCCAGAGCCTTGAATTCGTGCGGAACGGCGTCCGGCGGCTCCAGTGGCGGGCGGGCACGAGCGTGACCTCGAGATCGGGGGCCAGCACCCGGGATTCCCACCAGTCGAGCTCCACCGCCCGCGAGAGGCCAGCCCCGGCCAGGAGCCGCCGGTGGCCGAGCGGCGCGACGACCCGGGGGTCATCCCGCACCGCGAGCATGCGCAGGGTCGGCAGGTCGCAGTGGTCGTAGTGGTCGTGCGACAGGAGCACGAGGTCCACCCTCGGCACGTCGGCGAAGGCGACTCCCGGTGCGGCAGCACGCCGGGGCCCCATCCAGGGGAGGGGGCTGGCCCGGTCCGAGAAGATGGGGTCGGTCAGGATCGTCGCCGACCTGCTGCGCAGGACGAACGTGGACTGCCCCACCCATGTGGCCGTTATCCCATCGGCCCGGGGGGCCTCCGGGACGCGCCCCTGGACGACCTCGACATGGTCGGGCCATGGCTCGGGCCGGCCCGACATCTTCCACTTGATGAGGTCGCGCAGGCCCCTCTCGGAGGCCTCTCCCGGATTGAAGAATCTTTTCCCGTTGAAGTGGTCTGACGGCGCGAATGTCATCCTCACCGTGTTTGTGAGGAGACCCATGGCGAAGTCGACCAAATGCCCGGGGAAGGCCCGCGGCACCGGGGGGGCTCCGTGCGCATAAGCGGCGGTGTCGCGCGGGGGATCGAGCTCCTCGTCCCGAGGGGGGACGCGGTGCGTCCCGCCACGGACGGGATGAGGCAGTCCGTGTTCTCAAGCCTGGGCGCCCGGGTCCCCGGGGCGCGCTTCGTCGACCTCTTTGCGGGAAGCGGGGCCTATGGCCTCGAGGCCTTCAGCCGGGGGGCGGCCGGAGGGACCTTTGTCGAGCGCAGCGCCAAGGCCTCCGAATGCCTGAGGAGGAACATCGCCGCCGTTTGCCGGAGCGCCGGCAAGGGGGGCGAGGAACTCCTTGCCGTGGAGGCGGACGCGCTCTCGATGCCCGCGGGGGTGGGGGCGCCCCCGGACCTCATCTTCGTCGACCCTCCCTACGACGTGATTGGAGATGTCGCGCCGGTCCTCTTCGCGAAGCTTTCCGAGGCGCTCCCCATCGACTGGGGCGGCCTCGTCATCTTCGAGATGCCGGGGGAGGAGGCGCTCCGGCCGGGAGGCTGGACGGAGGCCAAGCGGCTTGGGCGGGGGGCGCGAAACCCGAGCGTCGCGTTCTTCAGGCGGGGTGCCTGATTCAGGACCGGGCCTTCGCTATCGCGACCGCGGCGACCACGGCGGTCTCGGTCCGGAGGACCCGGCTGCCGAGGTGCGCCAGGGAGAATCCCCGGCTGCGCAGCAGCTCCCGTTCCCGGGCCGACCATCCGCGCTCGGGCCCGAACGCGAGCGCCACCGGGAGCGTGACCCCCTCGGGGACAAGGCGGCGCGCCGCCTCGTAGTTGTCGAGGGCGATCCTGGACCCGCTGTCGGGGAGCCCGGCGATGGATTCCTCAAGGCTCGCGTCATGCGCGACCCCGGGGAGCCTCGTGTCGAAGGCCTGGGCGGCCCCCTCCACGAGGTGGCGGCGCCACTCGCCCGAGCTCCAGAGGGTGCTGGACGCATAGCCGGGCTCGCCCTTCTCGGAGCGGAAGAACCGGATGCGGGCGACGCCGAGCGAGGCGGCCTCGTTCAGGATCTTCCGGGCGGTCTGGGGCCGCGGGAGCGCCACGACCAGGTCGATCGCGTCCGCGGGAGGGGGTTCAGCCGTGCCCTCGAACGTGAAGGCGAGGTGCCCGCCCCCGACTGACACGACGGTCGCCTTTCCTCGCGGGCCGTCGACGACCCCTGCGTCGAAGACGCCGCCCTCGCCCCTCCTGAGCACCCTGAGGATATGGTTCGCGCGGGGGTCGGCCAGCGGGAGGGGCTGCCCGATCTCCGAGGCCTCGAAGAGGACCAGGTTCAACGTGGGGTCCTCTGCCGGAGCGGGATCAGGCGAGGACCGCCTCGATCGCCTTCAACTCCTCGGCGCCGAACGAGAGGTTCTTCAGGGCGTCGAGGTTCTCGTCGATCTGCGCGGTCCTGCTGGCACCGATCAGGGCCGTGGTGACGGCGGGCTGGCGAAGCACCCAGGCGAGGGCCATCTGGGCGAGCGACTGGCCCCGCGCCTTTGCAAGGGCGTCCAGCCTGCGGATCCGCGAGAGCTTCTCCTCGGTGATGTTCTCGGGCTTGAGGAAGCGGGGGTCGTGCCCGGCGCGCGAGTCGGAGGGGATCCCGCCGAGGTAGCGGCCCGTCAGCATGCCCTGGGCGAGCGGGGTGAAGACGATACCCCCGATCCCCTCCCTCACGAGGACAGAGAAGAGCGACCGCTCCGGGACCCGGTCGAACATGTTGTACCTGGGCTGGTGAATGAGGCACGGGGTTCCCAGGTCCTTCAGTATCTTGGCGGCGCGCTCCGTGAGTGCGGCGTCGTAGTTCGAGAGGCCCGCGTAGAGGGCCTTGCCGGACCTCACGGCATGGGCAAGGGCACCCATCGTCTCCTCAAGCGGCGTCTCCGGGTCGGGCCTGTGGCTGTAGAAGATGTCCACGTAGTCGAGCCCCAGGCGCCCCAGGCTCTGGTCGAGGCTCGAGAGGAGGTACTTCCGCGAGCCGAAGTTCCCGTAGGGCCCCTCCCACATGTCGTAGCCGGCCTTGGTCGAGATGATGAGCTCGTCCCGGTGCATTGCCAGGTCCTCCTGGAGGATCCTCCCGAAGGTCGTCTCCGCCGAGCCGGCGGGCGGGCCGTAGTTGTTGGCCAGGTCGAAGTGCGTGATGCCCCGGTCGAACGCCCGGAGCACCATCGCGCGGCCGTTTGAGAAGTTGTCGACCCCGCCGAAGTTGTGCCAGAGGCCGAGCGA
>PLXR01000072.1 GCA_003151495.1 Opitutaceae bacterium | reverse complement strand
GGTTGAGCTTGCCGACGTCCTCCTCCAGGTGGATGCGCGTGAGGGCGACCCTCCTGTGCTCCCCCATGACGTTCCGGGCGGGCCCGGGCAGCTCGATCTCGACGCTTCCCCCCTTGCAGAGCGGCTGGTCGTACTGCGAGATCTGGTAGTTCTTCGGGGAGTCCGGGTAGAAGTAGTTCTTTCGGTCCCACTTGCAGACTTGGGCGATCTCGCAGCCGAGGAGGAGCCCGGCCTTTATGATCTTGTCGAGCGCGTCCTTGTTCATGACCGGCAGCGTCCCCGGGAGCGCCAGCACGACCGGGTCGGTGAGCGTGTTCTCGGGCAGGCCGTAGCCCGCCGCCACGCGCGTGAACATCTTCGAGCGGGTCTTGAGCTGCACGTGCACCTCGAGCCCTATGACGGCCTCGTAGCTCATAGCGGGGGGTGGCGCGTGCGCCAGTCGTTTGTCCTCTCGTAGGCGTCGGCGACCGCGAGGAGCTCCGTCTCCTTGAAGGGCTGGCCTATGACCTGGAGCCCTATCGGGAGCCCGCCCCGCGTGAACCCGCACGGGATGCTTATCCCGGGAAGGCCGGCCAGGTTGACGCCGATCGTGTAGATGTCGTTCAGGTACATGGCGAGCGGGTCGGCGGCCTTCTCGCCCTTCCTGAAGGCGGGGGTCGGGGAGGTGGGGGTCACGATCGCGTCGACCTCCTTGTAGGCCTCCAGGAAGTCGCGGCGGATGAGGGTGCGCACCTTCTGGGCCCTCAGGTAGTATGCGTCGTAGTAGCCGCTCGAGAGGACATAGGTCCCGAGGATGATCCGGCGCTTCACCTCGGGCCCGAAGCCCTCGGCCCTCGACTTGAAGTAAAGGTCTAGCGCGTCCGTCGCGTCCTTGGAGCGGTGCCCGTAGCGCACGCCGTCAAACCGGGCGAGGTTCGACGAGCACTCCGCCGTCGCGATGATGTAGTACGCGCCCACCGCGTACTTGGTGTGCGGGAGCGAGACCTCGCGGATCTCGCAGCCCATCCTGCGGTACTCGTCGATCGCGCCCTGCACGGCCGCGCCCACCTCGGGGTCGAGCCCCTCGCCGAAGTACTCCTTCGGGATCCCGAGCCTCCACTTGCGCCCCGACCTCGCGAGCTCGGCGATCCCGCGGTTGTAGTCGGGGACGTCCATCCGCAGCGACGTGGAGTCCTTCGGGTCGTGGCCCGAGATCGCACCCAGGACGGTGGCCGCGTCCCCGACCGAGCGCGCGAACGGGCCGATCTGGTCAAGCGAGGAGGCGAAGGCGATGAGGCCGTAGCGGGAGACCCGCCCGTAGGAGGGCTTTAGCCCCACCAGGTTGCACAGCGCGGCCGGCTGTCGGATCGAGCCGCCCGTGTCGGAGCCGAGTGAGGCGATCGCCTCGCCCGCCGCGACCGCGGCGGCGCTGCCGCCGGACGACCCGCCCGGGACGCGCTCGAGGTCCCAGGGGTTGGAGGTCACCCCGAATGCCGAGTTCTCGGTCGAGCTGCCCATCGCGAACTCGTCAAGGTTCAGGCGGCCCCAGCAGATGGCCCCGGCCTCCCTGAGCCGGCGGGTCACGGTGGCGTCGTAGGGCGAGACAAAGTGGGCGAGCATCCGGCTCGACGCCGTGAGCGGCTGGCCCGAGACCGAGATCACGTCCTTCATCCCGATCGGGATCCCCTCGAGGGGCCGGGACTGCGACCCGCCGGCCCCCGCCCGGGCCCGCCTCTCGTCGGACGCGCGCGCCTGCGCCAGGGCGTCCCCCTCGTCAAACGAGTTGAAGGCCCGCACCCGGCCGTCGACGGCCTTGGTCCGGGCGATGACCGACCCCATGAGCTCGACCGAGGACAGCTCGCCCCGCCCCATGCGCTGCGACAGGTCGGCTATCGTGGAATTGAAGAGCAGGTCGGGCACGGCGGGCTATTCGACGACCTTGGGCACGACGAACATGTTGTCGCGCCTCTCCGGGGCGTTGCGCAGCGCGTCCTCCACGGAAAGGCCCGCCTCCGGCACGTCCTCGGCCCAGACGTTCACGACCGGGAACGCATGGGCCGTCGGCTCGATCCCCTCGACGTTGACCTCGTTCAGCTGGGCTATGTACGCCAGCACGTCCCCGAGCTGCGAGGCGAAGCGCTCCTTCTCCTCGGCGGTGAGCGTGATGCGCGCCAGGTTGGAGACGTGGTCCAGGTTGAAGTCCTCGGGCTTGGGCATGGGTTTATTTCCTTACCTGGTAGGCCCCCGACGCAAGGATCCGTTCCTGGATCCCCTGGAGTGCCCCGTTGACCTCGTCATCGGTCAGGGTCCTGGACGGCGACCGGAACACGAGTGAGAACGCCAGGCCCTTCTTGCCCTCGGGCAGGCCCTTGCCCTGGTAGACGTCGAAGACCTCGACGGCCTCGACCGCGAACCTGCCGCCCGCGGCCTCGGCGGCGGCCGCGGAGAGCGCCGCGCGCACGTCGCCCGCCCTGGCGCCGGAATCGACGACGAGCGCGAGGTCCCGGAGCGCCGCGGGGAAGAGGCTGAAGTCGCGGAAGCGCATCCTCGCCCCGAGCGCGGGGAGCTTCTCGGGCTGGATCGTGAAGATGCCGGCGAGCACCGATCCCTCGATCCCGCGCGAGCGCAGCATGGCGAGGTTGACCAGCCCGACCCGGGCGACCCATCCGCCCTCGCGCGAGGCGATGCCGACCGAGTGGCCCTCCTGCCACCCGTAGCCCGGCCCCTGGACCGGCTCGGCCCTCTCGAGGTCGAGGTCGATCCCGGCGGCGGCGGCGACCGCCCAGAGGTGGTGCTTGACCGTGTAGAAGTCCGCGGGCTCGCGCCGCCTCCAGTGGCGGGCGCCGTCCTCGGCCACGACGAAGGCGACCGACGCGCCCTCGTAGTTGTGGCCGTTGTACTCGATGAATATCCTCCCCGCCTCGCACAGCCGGGTCGCCGCGACCCCGCGGGACTGGTTGAGCAGGAGGGTGTCGAGGAGGCCCATGACGAGCGTCGGCCGCAGGTGCGACTGGTCCGCGACGAAGGGGTTCGCAAGCGCGAGCTCCTCGGCGGCCGTCTGCGACACCCAGGTGTTGAGCTCCGGGCCCGGCCTCAGGGTGAGGTTAACGCACTCGTGGAAGTCGTGCCCCACCAGGTAGGACACGGCCCTCCGGTTGAAGGCGACGACCGGGTCGTCCTCGGCCGCGAGGCCGACGGAGTTGAGCCGCGAGGCCGGGATGCGCTCCGTGCCGTGGATGCGCAGGATCTCCTCGACCAGGTCGATCGGCCTGTCCAGGTCGTCCCGCCAGCTCGGGATTTCGACGCTCCACTCGAGGCCCCCCGCATCCGTGGGGTTCTCGCGGGTGACATTGAGCTCGAGGGACTCGAGCGCCGCCCTCATCTCCGCCGCGGGGATCTCGAACCCGAGCCTCTCCGTCACGAACTGCGGCGTGATCGCGATCTCGCGCTTCCAGGGCACGTCGCCGCCGACCACGAACGCGGGACCGGCGACCGTGCCGCCCGCGGTCTCCCCGATCAGGTCGATGACCCGCCGCGCGGCCTCCATCGCCGTGTGGGGGTCGACCCCGCGCTCGTAGCGGTACGAGGAGTCCGAGGAGAGCCCGAGCGCCCTGGAGGTCTGGCGGACGGAGGACGGCCTGAAGATCGCGCACTCGATCACGATGTCGGTGGTCGTCTGGTCCACGCCAGAGTTCTCCCCGCCCATGACGCCCGCCACGACGAGCGCCTTCGAGCTGTCCGCGATCACGAGCGTGCGGGCCGAGAGCGTGCGCTCCTTGCCGTCGAGCGTCGTGATCCTCTCGCCCTCGAACGCCCGGCGCACGACGAGCCGCCCCCCGGCGATCTTCCGGGCGTCGAACGCGTGGAGCGGCTGGCCGAACTCGAGCATCACGTAGTTGCCGGCGTCGACCACGTTGTTGATGGGGCGCAGGCCCGCCGCCCTCAGCCGCTCCTGCATCCAGGCAGGGCTCGGGCGCACCGTGACGCCCGTCATGACGTGGGCCGTGTACAGGGGGCAGTCCTCGGGATGGTCGACCTGGACCCCGCCGAAGAGGTCGCCCCTTGCGGTCTCCGCCGCCGCCCCGGCGAATTTCACCTGGGGATAGACCAGGTCCCTTCGGAACCACGCCGCGAGCTCGCGGGCGAGGCCGATGTGCGAGAGGCAGTCGGGCCTGTTGGGCGTGATCTCGACGTCGAACACCGTGTCGCCCGGGGGGAGCACCTCGTTGATGGGCGTCCCCACCGGGGACGCCGGGTCGAGGATGAGGAGGCCCGAGGGGTCGTCGCCGAGCCCCAGCTCCCTGGCCGAGCACATCATCCCGTCGGAAAGCTCCCCGCGGATCTTGGACTGCTTGATCGTGAAGTCCCCGGGCAGCACGGCCCCCGGGAGCGCGACCGGGACATGGTCCCCGACCTTGTAGTTCTGGGCGCCGCAGACGATCGTCTTGACCCCCCCGGCCGGCCCGGTGTCCACCGTGCACACCGAAAGCTTGTCGGCGTTCGGGTGCTTGTCGCGGGTGAGCACGCTCCCGACGAACACCCCCTTGAGCTCCGGCGCCCCGGTCCGGGTCACGTGCTCGACCTCGAAGCCGAGGAACGTGATCGCGCGCGTGAGCTCCTCGACGGGGGCGTCGAGGGCCACGTAGTCCCAGATCCAGTTGAGCGAGATCTTCATCCGGTTTGGCGCGCGGTCAGATCGTGCCGGTGAACTGCCTCAGGAGCCGGAGGTCGTTCTGGTAGAAGACCCGGATGTCATCGATCCCGTAGAGCGTCATCGCCAGCCGCTCCAGGCCCATCCCGAAGGCGTAGCCCGTCCAAACCTCGGGGTCGTAGCCGACCGCCCTGAAGACCTCGGGGTCCACGATCCCGCAGCCGCCGATCTCGATCCACTCCTTGTTCACCTTCGGCAGGTGCCTGGCGGAGAGGTCCACCTCGAAGCTGGGCTCGGTGTAGCCGAAGTAGTGCGGCCTGAAGCGGGTCTTCGTCCCGGGCCCCATCAGGGCGGCGAAGAGGTAGTCGAGGAGCGCCTTCAAGTCGCGCACCGTGACGTTCCGGTCCACGTAGAGGCACTCGACCTGGTGGAAGTTCGCGCTGTGGGAGGCGTCCGAGGTGTCGCGCCGGTAGACCCGCCCCGGTGAGACGATCCGGATCGGGGGAGGGCCCTTGAGCATCGTGCGCACCTGCACCGAGCTGGTGTGGGTCCTCAGGAGGTAGCGCTCGTCCGGCCGGTGCCTGGACACGTTGCCGAACCTCGCGCCCGGGGGGAAGTAGAAGGTGTCCTGAGGGTCGCGGGCCGGGTGGTCGGGCGGCGTGTTGAGCGCGTCGAAGCAGTAGAACTCCGTCTCGACCTCGGGGCCGTCGGCCACCACGAAGCCCACCTTGCGCAGGATCCTGCAGACCTCCTCGCGGACGAGGGTCAGCGGGTGGAAGGTACCCGGGCCCTCGTCGGGCGCGGGCAGCGTGGGGTCGATCGGGGGCCCAAGGCGGGCCTCGAGCTCCGACTCCTCAATCGCGCGCAGCCTCGAGTCCAGGAGCGCCTGGAGGCGCGCCTTGGATTCGTTCACGAGCTTGCCCATCGCAGGGCGGAGCTCCTTTGCGACCGACCCCATCTGCTTCATCAGGGCCGTGAGCTCCCCGTTGGGGCCCACGTAGCGGGCCTTCGCGGCCTCCAGCTCCGGCCTAGACCGGATCGACTGGAGTTCGGCGCTAGCCTTTGCGAGAAGCGAGGAGAGTTGCTCTTGCATCTCTGTCCTGCTTCCGGAGGTCAGGACTTCTTGGCAGAGGCCTTGACCTTCAGGGCCTCGCGGGCCTGCAGGATCAGGGAGTCGAAGGCCGCGGGGTCGTTGACGGCGATGTCGGCGAGGACCTTGCGGTCGAGGCCGATGCCGGCGGCCTTCAGGCCCTCGACAAAGCGGCTGTAGCTCATGTCCGCGGCCCGGCACGCGGCGTTGAGCCGGATGATCCAGAGCGAGCGCCACTCGCCCTTCTTCTTCTTGCGGTCGCGGTAGGCGTACTGCCAGGCGTGCTGGACGGCCTCTTTCGCGTAGCGATAGAGCTTGGACTTGTTGCCGAAATAGCCCTTGGCGTATTTCAGCACCTTCTTGCGGCGCTTGCGCGACGCGGGGGAGTTTGTTGCACGAGCCATGTTGTGTTTTTCCTTTAGTTTGGTCGCCGGCGGGTCGGCTTAGGGAATCACCCGCCTGGCGTGGTTTGGATGGGTGGAGCCCCGCGCGAGGGCCTTAGAGGCCGAACGGGAGGCTGCGCAGAAGGGGCTTGGCGTGGCCGGGGGCGACGAGCTTGTCCTTGGTGGCCCGGCGCTTCTGCTTGGTCGACTTGGCCGAGAGCAGGTGGCGGAAGCCGGGCGTGCGGCGCATAAGCTTGCCGCGGGCGGTCAACTTGAAGCGCTTGGCAATGGACTTCTTGGTCTTTTGCATGAGAGGAGCGGTCGAAACCATAGAGTGAGGGACGCCTTTGCAAGGGGAAAAAGCCCGAGGGGCATGATTCCCAGCGACCTGAGGACGGGACCCGCCCGCCCCCCCCGGCCGGAATGGGCCCCGCCGCTGCCTTTCCGGTCCCCCGGGGCGGAGCCAGATCAGGTTTGACCGCTTTCACAAGCTCCTGCCGAGTCGCGACCTGCCTCCCCGTGGCGCGCCCAAGCGAAATCCCACCCCCCGGCCGCCGAAGCGCGGGCCCGGACAGATCACGACCGGCTTCAACGGCATCTGCGCTTCCACCGCGCAGACCCGCTTCTCGGGCGGGATGTCCGCCTCGGCGTTCGCGCCGCAGGAACTGGTGCTCGGCTGGCTCGCAAAGGCCAGAAAGCTGCCGCATTGAGAGGGCTCCTTCCCCGGGCTTTTCAAGGGCGTTTGGGCGCTTTGCGGGACTGCTTCGCCCCCATCCAGGGCCGAATAGCCCTGTTTTGGCGCCTGGGCCTCTAAATCGAGTTGACTTGCCCCTGCATATTTTGAGCTTTTGACTCCTCAGGTAGATGGCTTTCTAGCTCAATGGTAGAGCAGCTGACTCTTAATCAGTAGGTTTCGGGTTCGAGTCCCGAGGGAGCCACCATCTTTTTCCGGTGTTTTTTCCCAGTCAAATTTAGGGACCTTCCTTCCGGATTCCCGGGCCGGCGTAGCTCAATGGTAGAGCANNTGGTGTAATGGTAGCACAAACGACTCTGACTCGTTTTGTCTAGGTTCGAGTCCTAGCCGGGCAGCCAATTTCCGAGCCGCACTCACCGGCAATCCTGAAGGGATCAACTTTGATTCGGTGTTATGCGGCCTATAAGGTCGAAATCGCCGCCTGGCGGCGTTCCGACTGAAAATCGTTCAAAAAAAAGGAGAAAACCCGTTGTTGCAGCCGACCGCCCGGAGGATTTATTTTGCCTTACGACAAATGTGGGTTGACACCCCAGATTCGATGAACACTGATCCGCTTTCCCTGCTTTAAACCCCAGCCAATTTCACCCCAAACCTGACCCCAGGTCGAGCCTCGCAAACCCAGAGCCCGCGGAAGATGCGGCATGGTTCCTGCAGAGCCAAGCCCCTGACAAAAACCACCCCCGCCGAAACGCTTTTCAACCATGATCACCCATAGCCTAGCCTTCGTTGTTCTACTCAATAAAACGCCGATGGAGTTGTTCGCCGCCGGCGGCGCCATCATGTGGCCAATCCTGCTTCTCGCGACGGTCGGCCTGACCGTGATCGTGGAGCGCCTCCTCTTCATCATCCGCGAGAACAGCCAGCGCGAGCCCGAGGTCGTCTCGAAGATGCTCGAGTCCGTCGAGAAGAACGACATCGAGGGCGCCCTGGCGCTCGGCGTGAAGAGCGACGACACGGTGGCGCGCATCGTCGTCTACAGCCTCAAGCACACCGACTCCCTCTCGAACGCATTCTTCCGCGCCTCGGCCCAGGAGCTCTCGCGCTACCAGCAGGGCATGGCGACCCTCGACACCTGCATCACGGCGGCCCCGCTCCTCGGTCTCCTCGGAACGGTGACCGGGATGATGAGGACCTTCGGCGCCCTCGGCTCAGCGGGCAGCGACATCGGGGCCGCGGCCGGCACGATCACGGGCGGCGTGGCCGAGGCGCTCATCGCCACCATGTGCGGCCTCGGGATCGCCGTCACCTGCCTCTTCCCCTTCAACTACCTCAACGCCCGGACGGAGCAGGCCAAGCAGGAGATTGCCGACGCCTCCCACGCCCTTGAGATCCTGATCAAGAAGAACGAGGGAGCGTCGTCGCACTGAGCCGGCCCCAATCGCCCCACCATGGCCGGATCAAGCTCACGATCGAGCGGAGGTAAGAAGAAGGCGCGCATCGAGATCATACCCCTGATCGATGTCATCTTCTTCCTGCTCGCGACTTTCGTGCTCTTCACGCTCTCGCTGAACAAGTCCCAGGGGCTCCACGTCGCGCTCCCCGAGTCCGAGACGGGCGTGCCGCGCGACCCCTCCGGCACGGCCACCATCACGGTCACCCAGGAGGGGACCATGGCGTGGGACAAGGATCCCGTCACGCTCGACGAGTTCCTCATCCGGCTCAAGACGTTCCACGTCGAGCACCCCGACGACGCCCGCGTCCTCATCAACGGGGACACCGAGGCCTCCTATTCCACCGTGATCTACGCCCTGGACGAGGTCCGCAAGGCCGGCATCCAGAAGGTCATGATCGAGACGAGGGCCGCTAAGCCCAGCGCGTAAGACCAACCCCAACGCTTTTTAGACACCCCACACCACTATGGCAGGCGGAAGTTCCAGAATGGAAGGCGACAAGAAGAAGGCGCGCATCGAGATCATACCCCTGATCGATGTCATCTTCTTCCTGCTCGCGACCTTCGTGCTTTTCACGCTCTCGCTCAGCCGGATCCAGTCCCTCCCGATCCAGCTGCCGGTGGCGACGCCGTCGACGCCCCAGAAGCCCGACGACGACATGGTGACGCTCCAGGTCTCGGACACCGGGACCTATTTCTGGAACAAGGAGCCGATCGGAGCCAGCGAGCTTGAGCCGCGCCTTCACTCGTACAAGAGCCAGGTCTCCGTCCCCCGCGTCCTGATCGCCGGCGACAACAAGGCCCACTTCGGGCCGGCCGTCTACGCCCTGGACCAGGTCCGCAAGGCGGGAATCGAGCAGGTCTCGATAGAGACCCGCGTCCGCGACACCGGGAAATAGCCGCCGCAGAGAACCCACCACCGACCCATGCGCCGCGACCTCATCATCGGATTCATCTTCACGATAACGCTCGAGTTCCTGCTGGCTTGGGGCGGAAACTTCACCCACTTCAAGGCCAAGCCGAAGGTCAAGGAGGAGGAGGTGAAGATCGAGATCGTGATGCCCAAGATTGAGCCCGACGAGCCCGAGGTCGTCGAGGACCAGCCGCCGGTACCCCAGGACATCGCCCCCCCGATGCAGAACGACGTCCCCCAGGTCGTCACGCCGGACTCCTTCGTCCAGCAGATCGAGCCGCCGCCGCCCGACCTGACCGCGATCTCGAAGAACATCGTAAAGATCCCCGAGACCCGCACGGGCCTCGCCGGCATCGAGGTGTTCGACATCTCCAAGCTCGACCAGCAGCCGGTCGCCAAGTTCCAGGCCAGGCCCCAGTTCCCGTTTGAGATGCGCCGCGCGGGAATATCGGGCGAGGTCCTAGTCGACTTCATCGTCGACACGAACGGGGACGTGAGGAACGCCTTCGCCGCCCATTCCTCCCAGCGCGAGTTCGAGGCGAACGCCGTGCAGGCCGTAAGCAAGTGGAAGTTCCGGCCGGGCCGCAAGAACGGGCACGCGGTGTTCACCCACATGCAGGTGCCGATCGTCTTCACACTCAACGAGGACAACTAGACCGTGCCTTCGACCTCACACCGCCCCGCCTACCTTGGCCTCGGCCTGACGGCCGTAGCGTTCCTGCTCGTGGCTCCCGTCGCGCTCCGCGCCCAGGACGCGCAGACCCATGAGGAGGCGCCCCAGCTGTCGGACTCCACCGGGGACGGGCTGGCGAAGCTCGAGCCGCTCATCAAGGACAAGGACTGGGCGGGCGCCATGAAGCTTGTGGACGGGCTCCTCCAGGAGGCGACGCCCGAGAGCTACGACCAGGCCTTCCTGAACGAGACCGAGGCCCAGATCCTCACCCAGAAGGGCGACTATCCCGGGGCGATAAAGCCCCTTGAGACGGCGCTCATGATCGCCGACAGGCACCACTACTTCCAGGCGAAGCAGGAGGCGGACATGCTCTACTTCCTCTCGCAGCTCTACTACCAGCAGGCCGACGGGGCGAAGACCGACCGCGAGCTCCAGTTCGCCGCCTTCGCCAAGGCGATCACGTACATCGAGCGCTGGTTCCAGGTCGCTGCCAAGCCGACAGAGGACATCTCCGTCTACTACGCGCAGCTGCTCTACGCGGCCGCGGTCGCCAAGGACTCCGCCCACCCCGACGCCGCCCTTATCCACAAGGCGCGGCTCCAGGTCGAGAAGACGCTCCTGATGTCGACGCACCCGAAGGACAGCGTCTACGTGTTCCTCCTGGCCACGCTCCAGCAGGAGGTCGACTACAACCGCGCCGCCGAGGTGCTGGAGCTCCTCCTGTCGAGGAACCCGAACAACAAGACTTACTGGCAGGACCTGAACATGTTCTACATGGCCCTGGCCCAGGACCCGAAGGACAAGAACCCGGATACGATGCGGCGCTTCAACATCCGCGCCATCAACACGATAGAGCGGGCACAGGCGCTCGGCTTCATGAAGTCGCCCAGGGACAATTACACGCTCTTCACGATCTACTACAATATCGGCCAGTACGGCATCGCCTCCGACCTCCTGTACAACGGCCTGGAGTCCGGCACGATCGACTCGACGCTGGACAACTGGCTGCTCCTCTCGGCGTCCTACCAGCAGATCAACCAGGACTTCAAGTCGATCGAGGTACTCGAGGAAGCCGCGCGCCGGTACCCGACGAACGGCGAGCTCGAGTTCAAGATCGCACAGGTCTACCTGATGCTGGACAACAACCAGAAGGCCTACGAGCACTGCAAGGCGGCGATAGCCAGGGGCCACCTTGCCAAGGCGCAGCCCGTCTACATCCTCCTCGCCTACATGGCCTACGAGCTCGGGAGCTTTGAGGACGCGAAGATGGCGATCGACAAGGCCATCGAGCTCACCGACAAGCCCGACCATCAGGCGCTGGGCCTGAGGGGCGCGATCGAGGAAGCCATCAAGGAACGGGATGCCAAGAAGCCAGTGGTGCCCGACAAGGCCTGACAAATTCCGGAACAAAAATGAAGAAATCCAAAGTCTATCTAATAGTCCCGATCATCGTCCTCGGCATCTTCTACGGCTATTACCTGAACTTCAGCTCGCACTACGACGCCGAACAGGCGCTCGTCCTGCAGGCCGAGAAGGAGAAGAGGATCGAGAAGCTCAAGATCGAGGCCGAGTCCCGCGAGCACGCCATCCACGACGCCATCGAGGCCCAGAAGCAGCGCAAGGCGGAGCGCATCGCCCGCGAGGAGCGGGAGCGCCAGCAGAAGGATGCTAAGGAGAACGCACGGCTCGAGGCCGAGAAGGCCGACCAGGAGTCCCAGAAGCTCCAGCGCCAGGTCGAGAAGCTCGAGAAGGACGTCGACACCGCAAAGAAGGAGGTCGCGAGCCTCGAGTCCGAGGAAAAGCGCTCCAACGAGGAGGTCGTCTTCCTGAAGACCTACACGGACGCGGCCGTCGCGAACCAGGCCAAGCTTGCCGAGGTCGTCTCAAAGATCGCCGCCGCTGACGTCGCCGCGGCCAAGGCCGCCGCGGCAGCCGCCGCGGCAGCGCTAAAGAAGTAAGACCCCGCCCCCACCCCCCTTAAAAGGCAGACACATGAAAAAATGGCTCTACGTCCTATTCCCCTGCGCTCTCCTGGGAATATTCCTCTTCTACTACTTCGCCAGCCGGGCCGAGACCCAGGCCCGCGAGACGGCCCACAAGGAGCAGGTAGCCCGCGAGACCGCGGACGCTAACCAGAAGAAGGCCATCGCGGAGGCCAAGGCCCGCGAGGATGCCGATCGCCGCAACACCGAGCGCCAGGCAGAGGAGGCCAAGGCCGCCAAGGACAAGGAAGACAAGTACAACAACGAGATGGCCCGCATCAAGGCCGAGACGGACAAGGCCAATGCGAGCGCCGCCCAATTCGCCAAGCAGGTCTCCGAACTCACGATCGAGCTCGAGAATCTCCACAAGCAGAAGGACACCATGACGCGCGAGGCCTTCGAACTCTCGAAGAAGATCGAGCTGGCCGAGGTCGCCCGCCACAACGCGGAGATGGAGATCCAGCGCTACACCCAGATGATCGCCAACCGGGCCGACCAGAGCCTGATGGCGAAGATGCCCCCGCCCCCGCCGAAGGACAACAGCTAGCCGGCGCGGGAACCGGTGTTAATTTCAAGGGGGCCTCAAGAGGCCCCCTTTTTGCTGTCAGGACCCCAATAGTGACAAGGGGGATGCCAGGGAACATGGTCGCGAACCAGCGCTCACGCGCGCAAGCCGGCGCGCGGCTCAGTCCTTAATGGTAGGTGTTGGGATGATGCGGATTCAAAATATGGCATCGAGCCGCGGGCCGGAAACAATGAACTCGCCAGCCGTGAAGGCTCCGTCATCCATGATGGCGCCCATCGCCGATGTCGGAAACCAAGCCAGCTTCTGCAAGTCGCGCCGTCTTCCTAAGCTACGCCCGCGAGGACGCGATCGCGGCCCGGCGGATAGCGGAGGCTTTGCGCGCCTTCGGGGTCGAGGTGTGGTTCGATCAAAGCGAACTGCGTGGCGGCGACCAGTGGGATGCGAGGATCCGAGGCCAAATCAAGGCCTGTTCCCTGTTCATCCCCGTCATCTCGCAAGCCACACAATCCCGCGAGGAGGCCTACTTTCGCCTCGAGTGGAAACTCGCTGACGACCGCTCCCACCTGATGGCTCCGGGAAAAGCCTTCATTGTCCCCGTCATCATCGACGACACCCCCGACACCGGCACTTCCGTTCCCGATTCCTTCGCCAGGGCCCAGTGGACGCGCCTGCCGGATGGCGAGCCGGATCCGGAATTCATCGGCCTTGTCAGAAGGCTCACTTCTGCGAGTCCCGCGGCGTCGCCGCCGACCCGGAGCCTCGCTGCGGCACCACCGCCTCCGGCGCCGTCCGCGACCCGGTCGAGGCGAAAGCTCTCCCTCTCACTTGTCCTGCTCGGAGCAGCCGTCATCGCGGGCACCGTCATACTCGTGAAGCGGGGCGGCACTGCCACCGATACCCCGTCTTCGGCCCCCTCGGCCGTCACCGACGCGCGGCCCTACGTCGCGGGCTCCGTCGCCGTGCTGCCGTTCAAGCTCCTGCCCGGAGCCGAGGGGTGGAAGGACCGAGTCGACGGGTTGCACGAGGAGCTGCTCAATCAGCTCAGCGACATGAAGCCGCTCGACCTCGCTTCGCGCACCTCCGTGCTTCAGTACCGGGACACGACGTCGAATCTGCGTGTCATCGGCCGCGAACTGGGTGTCGAGTTCATCGTCGAGGGAAGCGTGCAAACGGTGGGGAACGAGCCACGCTTTACCCTTCAGGTGATCGAGGTCGCCTCCGACCGTCATGTGTCTTCACGGAATTTCGACTTCGTGGCGGACAAATACCTGGATCCGGAGGTTCAGCAAAAATCCTTTGCGTTTGAGCTGGCGCTCAGCATCTACCGCAGCCTGCGCGACCACCGGCCGCCCGAAGGTGAGAGTGCAAAGCGCCTGGCAGCCGTGACCGCCAAGCTGCGGGCCGATTGTATGCGGATGGAGGCGGCCCTCTTCCAAAGGGGATCCGCGGAAGGATACCGCGCCCTGGTCGAATTGCTCGCACGGTTTCTCCAGATCGATCCCGACAGCGCCTTTGCCCGAGGGAACCTCGCCATGATCCTTGCCCAGAAATCCATCGTGGGGATTATCAAGGACTACCAGGATCCGGACTCAATTCGCGAAAGGGGACTGGCATTGAATCAGGCTCTCCTCGTCGACCCGGATGACCTGCTTACCCAGGAGCAGATGGGGGTACACCTGGCCAATCAAGTGGGGCGGCCCAGTGAGGCCGTGGCGTACCTGCGCAAGGTGGTCCCGTACGGCGAGCAAAAGGTCGCGGCGGGGAAGGTGGCGAGCAATTGGCCTTATGTCGAACTTGCCGATGCCCTGTATCTTTCTGGCCAGGCCTCAGCGGCGGTCGCCGTGCTTGAGAAGGTCCCCCAGGTGCCCCAAGCCGGTCAAATCAACCGATGGATGAACACCTATCGAGCGGACCGACGCCCAGCCGAGCTCATCGAACTCCTGAAGAGTTACAAGGGCCACCTGAGTTATCCCGAAATCTCAACCCAGAGGCTCGACCAGTTTCTGGACCTGTGCATTGCCGACGCGGAGGTCGGCTGGACGGGATCTCCGGAACCCGCCCTTCGCCTCTATGCGGGTTTCAAGGCGATTCCCGACATGTATCCCGGGGCCATGGTCTATTTGCTCCATTTTACCGACCATCATCAGGAGATGCTGGACGCGCTGTCAAAGATCGGCGCGGCCTTCGACCCCATGGAACCCTCCGCCGAAGAAGCCACGAGCCTTCGGGCCACGGCCCTGCGCGGGCTCGGCAACGAGGCCCTGGCCCGATCCTATCTCCAGAGTCTGCTGAAGGACGTGCCGGCCAGCGACCCGTACGCCGAAAGAAAATGGGGGGAGCAGGCCCATTATTGCGCCGCCCTGGGCGATCGCGATTCCGCCTTGAAGGCCATCGCAGCCTCGCGGGCGGCGATGGATCCGCAGCGCGACTTGTTAAGCTACGTCTATGCCCAACGCCAGCTCGCCTTCGCCTACGCGCAACTCGGCCTGCCGACCCAGGCCAGCGCCGCCATCGACGCAGTACTGTCGAGCCCGAGCGAGTATCAAACCGGCGTCTTTCTGGTCGAGGAGGCCCTTAGCCCCATTCGCCACAGTCCCGAATTCGAGGCCGTCATCCGCAAGCACGCCGACCAGCTCAAGGACCCGGCAATCCTCGACACCTTCTTTGCGCGGCACGGCGCCTAGGTTGTACAAGGGAATCGGGCGGCCCAATCCGGAGCAGTCTGAGGAAACCGAAGGCGCCTTCCCTGCTTGCGGCCCTCACCCGCACGGAACCTGCTCTAAGCTCACGCGAGCAAGTCGGGGCGTAGCTTAGCCTGGTAGCGCGCTGCGTTCGGGAGGTAGAGGATGGTTGTTAACCGTCAACGTCTTACAATATCGACCGCGTAATCACACAGATTTTTGTGCGAAATTGGAGACCGATATATCCTGCACACTTGACGACGTAATATGTAATACATAGTTTTACTCCATGCTCAAAACCATTTCGAAAGTCGGCAACTCACAGGGTATAATTTTCGATACTGCCCTAATGGAACTCGCCCACTTGCGAACCGGCGACGAAGTCAATGTCGAGGTTCACGAAGGTGGAACCATCACCATCACTCCCCTCCGCAAGGAGCCTTCACGTGAGGAAATATCGAAGGCCATCAAGGGAACGATGAAGGACTATACGCGCACGATGCGAAGACTGGCATGAGTAATGGGCACGATAACCCTTTTTACCATCTCACGGTCGAGGTTGTGCAAGAGATTCACGCCGAAGCAATCGGCCAGTTCGGTGGTTCGGCCGGGATTCGCGAAATGGCGTTGCTTGAATCTGCCGTCGCCGCGCCCCAGGCAAGCTTTGGCGGCGAGTCCGTTTACACAGACCTTGCCGAAGTTGCCGCCGCATATCTTTTCTTTCTTTGCCGCAACCACCCTTTCGTGGACGGAAACAAGAGGGCGGCCTTGGGCGCCTGCATTATCTTTCTGCGATTGAGTGGCGTCGAGCCTCAGCCGGACAGCCAGGCATGGGAAGACCTCACGCTCGACGTTGCCGCCTCAAGAATAGACCGCGAACAAACGACCACACGGCTACGCGCTCTTCTTCCTGCCTAGACTGGCACGCCGAAAGTCCGATGACCGTGTTCATGGATTCACGGGGACGGTACCGATCTCTTCCACAACCGGCTGCTTACAGAGCGGCAGCATCACCTCATTGATTCATCACGCGCGCCTGACAGAGTCGCTGGCTTTTCCATGACCGTTGCCGGCGACGCAGAATATCCTCCCATGCTGTTGGCAAGAGGTGAGCCTTGATGTCCAAAAATCCCTCATCGCAGGCCGCAAGGGCCCATGTGCGTGAGCGTTGGGTGCGGGGTCGCCGGAGCCATCCGGGACCGCCGCGCCCTTTGCGCACGCCTGGAACAGGTTCCATACGGAAGCGATAAGTGCTCTCATGATACACACTCCGCATCGGAGTTCCGCGCGGCCACTCTGACTGAAAAAGGAATTGATCGGGCATCGTTAAGGCCGATGCCCACCGTCATTGACGGGAATCGGCCCTAATGCCTTTTGGCGCTCATATCCATATGCCGCATGCTGTGTGCCAGCGCTATCTCCGCAAACTGAAACTTTGGCGGCATTTCGGAATTCCTCAATCTCCCTCAAGAGCCCGAGCCATTCGGCCTTTTCTTAGAGAACGACTAGGCGCTCCTTTTCTGCTTGCGACCCCCACTTCCAACAGCGACTCTGGCCCCTCAGCGACAAAGTCGGGGCGTAGCTTAGCCTGGTAGAGCGCTACNNTCTGACCGCCCCGACCATTTCGCCGTGTGAGTCCTAGCGCGCTTCGCTGCGACAACCCGCGACCGTGGCGGCCACTTACAGAAAGTCAAGCCGCCGCCAGCGTGCGACACCCTGCGGCCCGTTTACCCCCGTTCCGACTGCCCCGTGTGCCAGTATCTGTGCCAGTCAAATCCCGCACCTTGCCACCTGACTTCCGTATCTCCACGGTTCCAATTCGCCATGGACCAGACCGTCCGAGACATCGCTACAGGAGTAGCACTGTTCCTCTCCTCGGCGGGCCTAATCGTATCGTTGACTGTCGCCAGGTTCAACCGCCGCACAAAGAATGCCGAGCTTCGGGCGCAGGTGATGAACAAATACAGCAACACCAAATATGCGCTTCGCCATTTTCAATTTTATTTGGATATGTTGAAAATCAAGGCGCAAGCCGAGGGCGACAACGAACTCGTAGAATTCCTCGACAGAAAACCTGATTTATCGGCAATGTCGAAGCACCTTGATGAGGCGATCAAAAATCTCGATGCAACCCCGCCGGTTCACGGCCTGATAGTATACGAAACCGTATTCCACCGAGTCAGTGAGCTGGAGGCGGATATTGCGGAAATGAAGGGCCTAACCGATAAGGGCGTTGCACTCCTCAAAGTTCGCCAGAAGCAATCGTCATCGGCGCCTTCAACCTCGGCATCAAAGTAACATATCCAAACTCTCGACCATGTATATCGCGCCCGAAGTGCTCGAAGGAAAGTTTACCTGCCCACATTGCGGCGCCATCGCCCAACAAGACTGGATATGGCTTACATGGAAGGGACACCACATTCCCGATCCCACGAATTGTCATATTCGAATCGGCACTTGTTATCAATGTACTGCCCGCACCCTTTGGATACAGGAGAAGATGTTTTTCCCAACCATCGGAAACGCTCCCCCCGCAAATTCCGAGATGCCTGAGTCTGTTAAGAATCTCTACCTCGAAGCCGCAAGCATCCAGAGTAACTCGCCGCGCGGCGCTGCTGCTTTACTGCGTTTAGCAGTTCAAAAGTTATGCAAGGAGCTAGGCGAAAAGGGTGATAACATCGACGATGACATTGCCGCGCTTGTCAAAAAGGGCCTACCCTTAATCGTTCAGCAATCGCTCGATGTGGTAAGGGTCACCGGGAATCACGCAGTCCACCCAGGCCAAATCGACACCGATGATCCGAAGGTAGTCGGCCAACTCTACTCGCTTCTCAACGTGATTTGCGAGTACATGATCGCTTTGCCAAAGCAAGTCAGCGGTTTGTATACCTCACTTCCCGTAAAGGCTTTAGGAGCTATCAAAAAGCGCGACGCTTAATTCGATTCTTTCGATGTCAGCCGCATTCACAAACGGCGCGCAAATTCACGTAGTTTTTTCACATGACGGCAACCATACTAGAACCATATTCGGCATGTGTGGACACCTAGATTCCGATGAAAATATTCATAAGTTGGTCTGGAAACCGAAGCCGCGCCGTTGCCGAAATTCTTCGCGACTGGACCAAATGCGTCATACAAGCCTCCCGCCCATGGCTTTCGACGCGCGATATCGATAGAGGAGCACTTTGGTTCAGCGAAATTAACGACCAGCTAAAAGACACGTCGGTTGGTATTATCTGCTTAACACAGGAAAACAAGGGCCGGCCTTGGCTCCTTTTCGAGTCTGGAGCGCTGGCGAAAGGACTTAGCTCGAATCGGGTCTGCACTCTCCTGATCGACCTTCATCCGGCCGATCTGGAAGACCCTCTTGCTCAGTTCAATCATACGTATCCCGAACGAGAGAGTATGTGGAGTCTCGTTCGAACTCTTAATAGCTGCCTGGCCGGAAACGCGCTCGATGAGAGAATCCTCGAACAAATTTACGCGACCTATTGGGAACAATTTAATCAGAAATTCAAAGCGGCCCTTAAGGACAATCCGCCTACAGAAAAAGTCGAACCACGCTCTGAGAAAACTCTACTCGGAGAAATTCTAGAAAATACGAGATTTTTAAGTAATCGAATCCGAAGACTCGAATCGGCACAGGATATGGATGCTGGGGATGATATTCTGAAACGAGATCCTCGTCGACGGCCGATGGCATCGTCTTCCGAAGCAAAAGCCATGGTTCAAGACCTCGTTGTGAGCGGCATAGCGACAGCTGCAATCGTTGACCACCTAGGCTCACGAGGTGTGCCTCCCGGCTGGGTCCTTGAGGAAATTGCAAAAATTAAAAAGTTGGCTGAGTCTACAAATTTAGGGAAGCCTCCGGAGGATTCCAAGAAGTAGACGTCTTACACCCGGCTAATAGGGATTTCCCCGCCATCTAATTCTTCTTTTGCGCCGACTCCTAGTAGCCGCATTTCCGGCAATCTCAGTTCGAATCTGACCGCCCCGACCATTTCGCCGTGTGACCCAAAGCGCGCCGCGCTGCGATAAGTGGCGACCTGTCGCGCACTTAGTATAAATTGAGGTTACGACAGCTCGCGTCGGCCTACTTCCCGTTGGCCCCCACTCCGGCTTTCGCGTGTGCCAGCCCTTATGAGCCTCACTCTAGACCCCGGTCGGCCCGTCCGGCCCTCTTTGGCGGGACAGGCTGCCCAGCCACGCGGCTATGAGGGCGCAGACACCCACCGCAACGAAGCTCGGCGTGGCGCCGATCCGGTAGGAGCCCACCGCGATCTCCCAACCCGCGATCAGGCGAAGAACGTGGACCAGACCGACCAGCGCGAAGATGACACTGGCGACGCGAAGACCGAATACCTGTGATTTCATTGGGGTTCCTTTGTTGCGCTTCCCGGCGAACCTGTGGGGATGTTCCCACAAAGCTTGGACCCCGAAAAAGGTCCGATGGCTCCACAAATAGGCGACTTGCTGCGCCGCCGGCCCGCCCATTGCTCCCTACTCACCGGACCAGCACGCCGGCTAGATCGCTTACGACGGCACCCCCAGGCGCCACGGTCACGGATACCCCCTGTCCGTTTGCGGCCTCGGTCACCGAGTAGCCCGTGTTGGGGCTAAGGCCCGTTACGTAGACGCGCGAAGTGCCCGTCGGAATCTCGAAGGTCACGCCCGCAAAGGCAGCGTGCATGTCGCGCTTGAACATGACCACCGCGCCCACACCGGCGACCACGGCCCCGTCAAACGCCGTGCCTGCGCTGCTTTGGATCAGGCTGGCCGGCTCCGGCGCCGTCGCGGGATCCGCCCCCTGGAGTACGTGAAGGAAGCGCACATCGGAGGGGTGCGCCGTGTCCTCGACGACCACCCGGTAGGTCGAGGGCTCGAGGTCTGCGATGAAGGAGATGCCCGCCGCCGAGACTGGGCTCGGGGAAATCGAGGTCGTCGGGGTGTTCGGCAGTAGGGTCGTGATGTAGAGGTGCTGTCCGCCGGCGGTCGTGATGCTCGTCAGCCCGCCCGCGATGGCGGGAGTCCCGTTGAGTGTCAGGCTGAAGCGCTTGAAGAGGCCCGTGTGCAGGGAGGTCGCACGGTCGTACACGATCGTGTGGTCGGGCTTCAGCCAGAGGATCGACCGGCTCGCATGGAGGATGTCGACCGCGCCGTTGGACGGCGTCCACCGGTTGGGCAGGTTGTAGAGGTTCGTCGTGTCCCCGAATGCATAGGTGTACCCTGCGCCGACACTCGCCACGGCGGTGGGGTCGCCCGCGCTCAGCCCTAGCGGCCACTGTGAGCCTATCGCCCAAAGCGGCGGCTCGTAGAACTGCAGTCCGCTCGGTATCCCGTTGGGATTGGCCGCCGATATGTTGCTGGCGCACCAGTTCTGAAGGGAGAGGGTGTTGTGGAAATCCGTACTCTGCCCGATGTCGTTGTTGTCGTAGTTGGCCAGGCCCTTCGTCAGCCACTCGCCCTTGCGGAAGAGCTCAAACTGGTTGGCGTCGTCCTGCTGGTGGTTGATCGAGATCCAGCTGCAGCGGAAGTCGAACATCGAGCCCCCTGCCGACCAGTCCGGATAGTGCTCCACCAGCCGGCCCTGCGGGACGTCGTAGAAGGCGGTCGGGAAGGACGGCCTCGGATCGGTCGCCGGGGCCGCGGCGGGGTCCAGCATGAGGTACGTGAGGAGCGTGTCCTCGACGCCCCAGGACCAGGGGTCGGAGATCCGGGCGTTCAATGCGGATGCGCCGCCCTGGAGCGCATTGACCGCAAACCAGGACTCCTCGTTCTGTCGCGAGAGGTCCCCGTTCTGCCGGTCGAGGAGGCTAAGGAGCGCGACCGGCTCCACGAAGTCCGGGGTCACGTACATGCGCAGCATGTCCCCGTAGCCCGCGAATTCGTACACGTCGCCGAGGTACGATTCGTTGGAATTGACCTGGGTCAGGGCATGGGTGAACGGGGAGGCGGGAATCTGTGCCGCGGGCACGAGCGAACTTGTGAATGCCTTCAGGAAGCGGTCGAACACCGGCGCATCGTTCGCGAGCGCGATCTGGGGGCCTGAGAGGGAGGGATCGGCGAACCCGGCCGTCTTCAGCGCAAGGAGCTGGCCCAGGACGAATCCGTAGGAATGCCCGTAGAGCATCCCCTCGGGGGGAAGCCCGCCGCTCGCAAGGCCCACCGACGCCGTCGGCGGCAGGCCGTAGTCGGAGACCACGTTTGTCTGGTCGCCGAGCATGGCGTATTCCTGGTAAAGCCAGGCGCCTGTCGCGTTTGCGATGTAGCTGCGGATCGAATTGCCGAGCGCCCCGATGGGAAGCCCGGGATTCACCGCCGGGTCGTCGGACGGGTCGATCGCGAGCGACATCATCGTGACCAGGCGCGCGTGGCCGAGATAGTAGTTGTTCGACGCCATGCGATAGGCGTTTCCGCCGGGCAGGAGCGCAGGGTCGTTCTCGGCGCCGATCGGAGAGGGATGGTCGCCGCCGGTCGTGTACGCGTTCAGGCACTCGTTGGCCCAGATCAGGAACACGCTTCGAACCGTGGCCTTGTCCTGCGCCGACAGGATGGGCGCTCCGTTTGCGTCAAGCGCGTCGTAGATCCAGTCGACGACGAGCGGCCATGCCTGCGAGGTCAGGTTGGCCCGGTTGTAGGTGGGGAAGAGCGGGTCGCGGAAGGGAGTGTTGGACAAGGGTCCCAGGGCCGCCTGGTTCATTGCCTGCATCACCAGGTTGCGGGCGTAAATCGCGTACTGGATGCGCTTGGCGGGCGAGGGGTCGATCAGCGACTGGAAGGCGAAGACCTCGGCGTCCTGCTCGCTCAGGCCCCCGTTCGGGGTGATCGCGATATAGCCCTGCGCATCGCCCGGATCCGGGTACGGGCTGGCCGGGTGGATGCCATCAGGGAAGCAGGCGTTGTAGTCGACGGTCGCACGCGCCAGCACCGGGACGATTCCCTGCTGGTAGACCGGGTTCTGCGACGTGGCCCAGCTGCGCAGGTGCGGGAGGTCCGCGGGGGTGATCCAGAGGCGCGGGTGTCCCGTGACGGGAAACGGGATGCTGGTCGGTGCCGAGGCCAGCCCCGTGGGCGTTGGTGTCGGGGTCGGGGTGGGCGTCGGGGTCGGACCGGTCACCGGTGTCGGAGAGGGCGAGGGAGCCGGGGTCGGAGAGGGCGAGGGAGCCGGGGTCGGGCTCGGCGCGCCGGCGCCCGGCAACACGAAAAGTCCAAACGCGGCCGAGGCCGACCCGGAACCCGAGTCCGTCACCGTGATGTAGGCGCGGAAGGGGTATTGGAATATCCACGAGCCGGAATTCGCCGCCGAGCCGCTGATGAGCCCGGTCGTGGCGCCCAGCACAAGGCCGTCGGGCAGGCCGCCCGCCGCGACCACCCACGAGTAGGGAGGCTTGCCGCCCGAGGCCACGAGCTGCGCCGAATAGGCCGCGCCCACCGTGGCGTTCGGTATCGACGAGGTGACGAGCGAAAGGGCCGAGCCGGCAGGGGGAGCGGTCGGTGTTGGCGTGGGAGACGGTGTCGGGCCCGTCACAGGGGTAGGCGACGGCGTCGGGACGGGCGTCGGGCTCGGCGCCTGCGTTGCCTTTAGGACCGATAGGGTGAACGCGGCGGCGTCCGTCGAGCCCGCCGAGTCCGTCACGCTGATGTAGGGCCTGAAGGGATAGTGGTACACCCACGATCCGGACGCCGTGGCAACGCCGCTGACCCGGCCCGTCGCCGCATCCAGCACCAGGCCGTCGGGAAGGTTGCCGCCGGCCACCGCCCATGCGTAGGGCAGCGTGCCGCCGGTCGCCGCCAGGGACGCCGAATAGGGCACGCCCACCGTCGGATTCGGCAATGAGAGGGTTGCGATCTTGAGTCGGGTGGCTCCGGAAGCCGGTGCCGAAAAACCGGCGGCGAGAACCGAACCGAGGAGCAGGGCTCGAAAGACTAGGACCAAGGGGCGAAGGGTCATGGGAACGGAGGGGTTCGTGATGCCGTATTGCAGGCATCTGGCGAGAGATGGGGAGTGGTCCCGGGGGAAGTAAAGCGCACAGCGACCTCCGGGATTTGTTTTGTCCTAATTTTACAAATGGATCTTTGGGGGCTGAACTCGCGGGCACCAGAGCCTGCGCCGAGACTGACAGGCAAAGTCGGGTTCGGTGTCGGCCCGCGTGAAAACGCGATCCGCGGCCGCCATTCGCGTTCCGTCCGGGGCATCAGGGCCCCGCCCTAAACCGGCCCGAAGTCCAGCACTGGGCCGAACGAAGGGTGCTCTGGCATCCTATCTCCCGATGGGGAGACGATACGAGGTGATCACATGCCCCGAGAACCCGGCATTCACCAGCGAGCCGCCAACCGGGTTCGCGCCCACGGCGACCGGCAGCGATGCAAACTCCGGGGTGTCCTCGGCGACCTTCAGCACAGAGACGCCGTTGACCGTGATCGAGACCGTCCTCTTGGTCGCCAGCTGCTCGGCGACCGGCAGGTTGTTCCACGCTGGAAATCCCACGGCGGGGAAGAGCGAGCCAAATGAATAGTCCACCTCGGTGAATGCGCCCGTCTCAGGCGGCACGGGATTGCTCTCGAATTTTCCGACGCCCCAGATCTCGACCCCGAACACGCGCGTCCCATTGGGGAGGACGCGCAGGTAGCCCAGGACCGCCCGGCCGGGCACGCCGACGACGAGGAGCGGCTCGGCGGTCCCGTTGCTGACAGGCGGGGCCGCGATCCTCAGATGCATGGCGCCGTACTGCTGGTCCTTGCTCATCCCCTTCGGGACAGGGGGCGCTCCTCCGCGGGTCACGCCCAGGATCAATCCCGAGAATTGCGCTCCGGAGGTCCCGGCCTCCACCGCGTTCACTCCGGCGTAGACCTCGCCGGGAGCGGAGGCATGGCGCATCATCGGCTGGTCGAGGAGGATCCTTCCGTCGACCGAGGCGTAGACGCTTTGGCCGAGAATCCTTGCCTCGTTCCCGGAGAGGCCCGCGGCAGCCCGCCCGTCCGGCGGCAGGAGGGAGCCGCTGAAGAGCTTCAGGACGTGGGGCTTCCCCGGTTCATAATCAAACGGCGCGCTTGCGATCCCCATGAATCCCATGCTCAGGAAATTGAGCCTGGCCTGGGTCGCCGAGAGATAGTCGATGGAGAACAGGTCGCCGTCATGCCGGGGACCGATGGAAAGGAGGGGTTCCCCGTAGCCCGCCCGGTCCGCCGGGAATTCGAGCCGCAATGTGACCATCCCGTATGGCTCGCCCCCCACCCTCTCATTTTCGGGGACCGCCATCCGCACAAGCCTCATGCGGTGATCCACGGACACCCGCCGGCGCTTGAGCGCCTGCGACTCCCCTTCGTAGATGTACGGAAGGTACTGGAGGGGATGCGGGCTCGCGAGCAGGGTCTCCAGCGGCGGGTCGCGAAGGACCTCCGGCTCGAAGGTGTAGTGGTCGACATTCACCTTGCGGTAGTAGCTTGCGCCGTCGGAAAGGGGCGGACGACCCGCCAGGATGGCCTCGGCCCGTGCGTCAAAATCCCGGGGGAATTCCATCGCGAAGAGCGGGCGGAATCCAAGGAAGGCGTTGACGGCAAGGGCCACCCCGACGGCGAGGGCGGCCAGGTTGCCGATGCGGAGGCGATCGCACAACCGGTCCAGTCCCACCCCGAACCCGACGATCAGGAACGGCGCAAGCTGGCGGGAATGCCTCCCGTGCACCACCAGGTGGTGCCGCAGGTCGGAATCGAGAAAGAACACGGCGTAGAGGGCCGCGAACCCGAGCGCCATCAGGCGGAGGGGCGTCAGGAACCGCCGCCCGGTCGCGGGCCTCTCTGAGGATTCGAGGCAAAGGGCGCCCAGGAACGCACCCATCCAAAGGAACAGGGCTAGTCTCTCGGCATAGAGGAAATACAGCCAGGAATTCAGGCTCGAGCGGAAGTCGTTTGCCCCGGCCGCCTGGGCCTTGGTGATCTCGAGCATGTCCCTGAAGAGCGAGTTCGTGCCGAACCTGCTAAGGCCTACGAGGGCGCCCACGACGGCCAGGAACCCGACTCCCGTCGCAAGCGAGCGCTTGACGAATGAGAGGGGGCCGTCAGCAAGCCAGAGCACATGGAGGGCCATGACGACGGCGGCGAGCTGCCAGTGGCCGAAGTAGCAGAAGAAGGCCCATGCCGCCATGGCCCCTGCGACTCCGCTGAGCAGGTAGCCGGACGGCCGTTTCACGCCCATCCAGAGGGAGAGCAGCGCAAAGAACAGGGACAGGTCGTAGGGGACGATGAACCGCGCGTACATCAGGAGGGTCGCGCTCAGCGCCGCGGCAAGGAGCGTCATGTCGAAGGCCCGCCTCGAGCCCGTCAACCGGTAGGCCACGCCCGCTAGGAGCAGGACATTCAGTGCCGAGAATGCGCTGAAGAAATAGGCCGGAACATGGTCGTTCCGGCCGAACCGGTTCTCGATCATCTCCGGCGCGATCCCGAACATCTTGTAGCCTATGTGGTCGGCGTAGACGTTCTCATGCGGCTCGATCGTATAGACGAGGGCGCCCGTGACGTCGCCCGTGGCCATGAGGGTCGCCGCCTTTGCGACAATGGAGAACTTGGCCTCGTCGTAGAAGTAATGCTGGCCGCCCCGCATGACGAGGAGGGCCCGGGCGGTGAACGCGAACACGAGGACAAGGGCCACAAAGGCGGCATGCCTGCCCCGGGGGGAGGCGGCCCGCGCAATTTTCCCCTCGAGCCGGGTCCAAAGCGTGCCGCTTGCGGCAAGGGATGCTCCTGTGGCATTCGTCGACGGCATGGGGTCCCGGAAGGTTCCCGGGATTCCCCCTGCGAGTCAATTCGCGGCGCCTTGCGGGACCGTCGCGGTCATCAAGGGGGGTGAATCCTTCAATCGCCACGTCCTGCATGCCGAGGACGTCGGTCCGAACCCTCTCATTTTGCGCCCAACCTCGGCACCCGGATCCTAGCTCGGGTATTTGACCCGGCGCGCGGGTTCCGCAGACTTGTGCCCGATGTTTGCCTTCCCCCTGCATGCCGAGCTCGCCGCGTCGAATCCGGCCCCGCTGGACCGCACGGGAATGCTCCCTGAGGCGCTGACAGCCGGCGCCATCGTGGCCGGGGTATTCCTGGCCGGTGCGCTGGCCCTCGCGCTGATCGCCCGGAGACGCACAGGCGCCTCCAAGCCCGCGGAGCCGGGCCCTGCCTCGGATGCCGGGTCCGCGCAGGAAAGGGCCGCACAACCGGGTGACCCTGCACGGGGCCGCGACGACGACCTCGTGGACCGGGAGCTTCGCAACCGCTACCTCGACCGGAGGATTACGAGCGGGGTGGACGTGGGCGACGGAATCCTCGCCTCGCTCTCCGAGGTCGCCCGCACGCTTGAGTCGAGCCGGGTCATGATCTACACCGACCCGCACGCCTACGAGGACCGCCTGCGGTCGTGCGTCCGGTCGCTCAACGCGGCCATCGACAGCCTGAGGGCGTGCGTCGTCGGGCCCGACTCAAAGGTTGTCCGCTCGGCGGATTTCCGGAAGGCCCTTGACGGTCGGCTTTCGGAGCTGAAGGCGAGGCACGGCGCGCAGTTCGTCATAGCGGTCGACGAGGAGGCGGTCGCCGTCATCGGCGAGGGGCCCCTGGCCGCGATGCTCGAGGTCGCAGGCGAGGCCGCATCGAACGCGCTCACCCACGGGCACTCCAAGATCGTCACCCTGAGGCTCAGGCGCGACGGCCGGAGTGTCGCCTTCACGGTGCAGGACAACGGCAGGGGCTTCGCCCCGGACCTCGCGGGTTCACCGGGACGGGGAATGACCCGCATGCGGGAACTGGCCAGGGAGGTGGGAGGCAGGCTGGACGTGGCGGCCCGCCTGGGCAACGGGACCAAGGTCACGCTGACGGTTCGGGGCGCCCCGCCGGCCCCGGGTCACGGCACCTCGTAGACCTCGACCAGCGCCACGCCGGTGTCGCCGGAGGCGCCTGATACCTGCGCCGTGTAGGGGCCCGGGGGCAGCGTCACGAGCACCGCGGAATCGGCGCTGCTCGCAGTCCACGAGAAGGCGCCCACCGACGAGGCCGCGCTTGCGACCTGCGCGTCACCGCCCCAGCCGGTGTTTGAGGCGAGGACGGTGCCCGCCGGGTTCTTAAGCTGGAGCTGCGGGTCGGCCAGCGTGCCCGCCACGCCGAAGCCGGCGAGCGCCGGCCCGGAAGCCCGGACGAGGACCGTCTTCGAGGTGGTGCCGCCGATGACGAAGCCTGCGATCAGGATGTTGCCCCCCGTTCCGACCTGGACGCGCGCGGAGAGGTTTATGAGCCTAGGCGTCGTCGGCGCGTAGGTGCCCGAGGGCGTGGCGTCATAGACCTCCGCGAGGGCGACCCCGGTGTCGTTGGAGGCGCCGGCGATCTGGGCGGTGTAGCCATTGGGCGCGAGGTTCGTGAGGTACAGGGCCGAGTCCAGGCTCTTGGTGTCCGAGAGCGGAAAGGCTCCCACGGCGGAGTCCTCGGCCGTGATCTGGGAGGCATTGGCGCCCCACCCCGCGTTGGAATTCAACAGGTTCGTCTTCTGATAGAGGGAAAGCGCCGGGTCGACCAGGGTTCCGGCCACCCCGAAGGCCGCGAGCGCGGGACCGGTGCCCCGGATGAGGAGGGGTTGGATCCCCCCGACCCCGGATCCCCCGCTCACGAATCCCACGATCAGGATGTTGGCTCCCGTCCCCACCGCGGCGCGGCAGGATAGGTTCACAAGTCGGCCCGGATCGGAGGTCGTGGTCACGTTCAGGGTCGCGTTCGCGCTAGTCACCGTCCCCGTCGAGTTTGTGGCGACGCACTTGTACGTGCCGCTGTTGGCCGACGTGGCTCCGCTCAGGACGAGCGTAGCGCTGGTCGCCGAGGGGACCGCGGTGCCGTTCAGGTACCATTGGCACGCCGGCGCCGGCGCTCCGGTGACCCCAAAGCTGAAGACGACCGTGCTGCCGCTCGCGACCGTCTGCGACGAGGGCTGGCTCGTCGCGGCGGGGGCGCTGGTCGGTCCTGAGAGCGAGATCACGGTCGCGGAGTACGGCCCAAACGAGGCGGAGAAGTTCGCCGCCATCCCGGAGAGGGTCGATACCGCCAGGTCGGGCGACGCGGCCGCGCCGGGGATGGAGGTCGGCGTGGGCGTGGGCGTCGCCAGCGGGGTGATCGCGAAGTTGTCGAAGTAGCAGATGATCGGGCCCGGGGCGTTGATGTTTATCCCCACTTGGAACCAGTTGCTGGTGCCGAGGGACGCCGTGACCCCGGAGCGCTGGGCGTCGGTCAGGGGGAAGGTCACCGTGTTCTCCTGGTTCGCGGTGAGGGTCGCCGTTCCCAAGAGCACGTAGGGCAGGTTCTTCCCGTTGATGTAGATGCTCGCCTGGAGCGTGCCCGAGGAGGAGGTCTGGGGGTAGATGCTCACGGAGACCGAGGACGCTGTGCTCATCGCCGTCCCGATCGCCGCCGTGGGGTTCTGGATCACGGCGCTGTTGCCGGGGGCTGCGCTGGTCGTGGTGCAGGCCAGGCTGTAGGAGCCGCTCGTCACCCCGTTCGAGGTGCTGTACGAGAGGCTGTAGAGGAAGGGGGCGTCCAGGCCGAAATTGGTGGTGGTGTCGTCGGGCTGGCCCGACTGGTTCACCCATCCCTCAAGGGAGTTCTCCCAGGAGAAGTTCGTGACCGGGGCGCTCGCGCTGGCGGCGTTCTCCTCCGAGTTGAGGTCCTGGGGGATGCCGTACGAATACTCCGTCGCACTGGCCTGGGGCGCGAAGCCGGTGAGCGAGATGCTCGCGGTCTTCGTGGCGGTCGGGCTCTTGTTGATCACGAGGATCGAGAGCGTGCCGTCGAGGCGCTTCACCGCGTAGGCCGAAAGCAGGGTGTCCGCGCTCGTGGCGGTCACGACCGTGTCCCCTCCCCTCGCAAAATGGGTCAGGAGCTTCGAGACGTAGAACGTGGGGTAGCGGTCGTGGGCGCCGGACTCGACTCCGTAGTCGCCGTAGAGCCTCCATCCGTAGAGAGACGAACTAAGGTTGGGAGCCGGGTTGCTCGGGGTGGCATTGGAACCGTCATTTATGCCATTGTGGAAATCCCACCACAGGAGCGAGTTGATCTCCGTGAGCATGAGGTTGGCCGTGCTGTCGGCGAGGTAGAGCCCGTCCACGAGGCTGGTCGACTGCTTGCCGGGGTTGCTGCTCACAGAGTTGTTCTCGGTGACGAGGATCTCGATCGGGGATCCCGAGGCGCTGCCGAGGTAGTCGGTCAGCATCTGCCTGAGGTTCGTCGCGTCGTAGGACCATGACGTGGCGGCCTGGAGGAGGATGGCGTCACCTTCCTGGAGGGGATTCTGCTCGTAGCGGTGGTCTATGATGAAGTCCGGCATCACCCCGGCCGCCTTCATCGTCGCGAGCATCACGGGGACCCAACCGTTGTGCGCGACATTCGTCCGCGGGTTTGTGGCCGGATGGGCGCTGTAGTTGTTACTGTAGGCGTCCTCGCCGGGCGCCGCGACGACACCGATCTTTATCGTCGGGTCGACCGCCTTCATCATCTGGATGTACTGGGCCGCGCGCGTCCCGTAGGTGTAGGGGTCGTGGGGGTGGGTGTTGGTATCGGCCTCCCAGGTGCCGTAGCACTCGTTTCCGACCTCCCAGTACTTGAAGCCGTAGCCCTTGGTCACGTTGCAGTAGTTCACATAGGCCGCGGCGTGCGCCGGCGTGTCGTTCCCGTAATTGACCGTGATGAGCGCCTTGGAACCCACGGCCCTGGCCTGGGCCGCGAACGCATCCACCGTGACGGCCCACTGCGTGCCGTTCATATCCTTGCCGGTCTCCCAGTTGTAGTTGTCGGTCGCCGAGCCCCCGCCGAAGCGCATGAACCGGGTGTTCATCTGGGTGAAGGCGTCGGTCGACTTGGCGTCGCTGAAAGAGGTGTCCCAGAAGGGCGTGTTGATGCCGAACATGCGGTCGTCGACCGTCCGGACGGCATTTGTCGCGTCGACCGTGACGGCCACCTGGGCTCCGAGGGGACCTGCGGAGAAGGCTGAGGCAAGCAGGAGGGCGGCGAGGCGGATCTTGGGGTTCATCACGGAATCTTTGGGGGGCCGGCTCCGGCTTCGGAAACCTTGGACCGGCGCCAATTTTGTCGGTTCCCCGGCGGCCGGGTCAATAGTGATGCCTCCGCAGGGGAATAATCTCGCCCGGTACGCCTCAAGCTTACCATGAGGACAGCCGCTCTCGCATGCCTTTGGGTCTCCGCGGCTTCGGCCGCGTCTCCCCTCACCTTCTCAAGCGGCCCGGCACGGGTGGCCCTGGTGGAGCTCTACACGAGCGAGGGGTGCAGCAGCTGCCCCCCTGCCGAGGAGTGGCTGGGCTCCCTGATCGGCAGGCCCGGGCTCTGGAAGGATTTCGTGCCCGTGGAATTCCACGTGGTCTACTGGGACGGCCTCGGCTGGAGGGACCGCCTCGCCTCGAGGGAGTTCACGGCCCGCCAATATGCCTATGCCGCGGCCTGGCACGCCGGCAACGTCTACACCCCGTGCTTCGTGAGGAACGGGGCGGAGTGGCGGCGCGACTGGGGAAATGGGGGCGCGGAGGGCGCCGACGCGGGGCTCCTCAGGCTTGAGGTCGGCGCGGACGGGGGCTGCCGGGTGCGGTTCCTCCCTGCGGGGGGGGAGCGCAGGACGGGGCCCGGCCCCTTCGACCTCCACCTCGCCGTGCTCGGAGGGGGCATCTCCTCGCGGGTGACCGCGGGGGAGAACCGCGGCGCGACCCTCACCCACGAGTTCGTGGTCCTCGGGCTCTCGGAAAAGCCGCTCGCGCAGGACCCGTCGGGTCCCCTGCTGGGCGCCGATCTCGCGCTCCCGGGCGCTCCCGGCGCGGGCCAGTCCCGCCGCGCCGTGGCGGCCTGGGTCACCCGCCACGGCGAACTTGATCCCCTCCAGGCCGTGGGCGGCTGGCTTCCCGAGGCCTCGCGGGATTCGGGGCTTGCGCCCCGTTGAGGCTCTCGGGAATTTTGGGGACTCCCAACCGGGCAACCCGCGCCGGACCGACCCCCCATGCGACTTTCCCTGCCCCGCACATGCGCCCCGCTCCTCGCCTGCGCGGCGCTCGGACTCCTGCGCACGCCCCTTGGGGCCGCCGACATCCCGCGCTACCGGGATGCCTCCCTGCCCGTTGAGGCGAGGATCGACGACCTCATACCCCGGCTGACCCTTGAGGAGAAGATCGGCATGGTCCATGCCAACGGGCTATTCCGGAGCGGGGGCGTCCCGCGCCTCGGCGTCCCGTACCTGTGGATGGACGACGGGCCCCAGGGGATCCGGGCCGAGACAGGCCTCACCTCCTGGGCGCCGACGGGCCAGACGGACGACTACGCCACGGCCCTGCCGCCCGGCTGCGCCCTCTCGGCCACATGGAACCCCGAGCTCGCCCAGGCATGCGGCACGGTGATCGGCGAGGAGGCATGCATGCGGGGCAAGAACGTCCTCCTAGGGCCCGGGATGAACATCATTCGCACCCCCCTCTGCGGCAGGGACTACGATTACTTCGGAGAGGACCCCTGGCTGGCCGGCAGGATCGCCGTGGGCTACGTCCGCGGGCTCCAGGCCGAGGACTCCATCGCCTGCGTGAAGCATTTCGCCCTCAACAACCAAGAGAAGGACCGGGGCACGGTGAGCGTGGAGGTGGACGAGCGGGCCCTTCGCGAGATCTACCTGCCGGCGTTCGAGGCGAGCGTCCGCGAGGCAGGGGCCCTGGCGATCATGGGGGCGTACAACAAGGTCCGCGGAGCCTACTGCTGCCAGAACGGCCCCCTCCTGAACGGCATCCTCAAGGGCGAGTGGGGCTTCAGGGGCGCGGTGATCTCCGACTGGGGCGCGACCCACGACTCGAAGGAGGCCGTGACCCAGGGCCTTGACCTTGAGATGGGCTCCGGCCCGAAGTTCGAGGAGTACCGCATGGCGAAGGCATACCTGGAGGGCATCCAGGCGGGCTCCTACCCGGCGGGCCAGCTCGACGACAAGGTGCGGCGCAACCTGCGCATGCTCTTCGCAAGCGGCGCCATGGACTCGAGGAAGCCGGGCTCGATCAACACCCCGGCCCACCGGGAGGTCGCCCGCAGGATCGCGGAGGAGGCCGTCGTCCTCCTGAAGAACGAGGGGGCCCTCCTCCCGATCGACCCCGCGAAGGTGAAGACGCTCGCGGTCATCGGGCAGAACGCCGTCCGCACCTTCGCGCAGGGCGGAAATTCCGCGGGCGTGAAGGCGTTCCACGAGACGACCGTCCTCGAGGGCGTCGCGGCCCGCGCCCTCGGCTCGATGAATGTCATCTTTTCCGAGGGCTACAGGCACCCGGAGGTGCACCGCTCCTCCGAGCGCGACGCGGCCGGGGTCAGGAGGATGGAGGTGACCGAGGTCCCGACGGACGTCGCCCGCGAGCTCTCCGACCGCGCCGTGGTCGCCGCAAAGGACGCGGACCTTGTGATCCTGGTCGCGGGCCTCAGCCACCAGCCGCGCGGCGACGACGAGGGAACGGACCGGGTGGACCTGTCGCTTCCCGGCCGCCAGGCGGAGCTCATCGCGCGCGTGGTCGAGGCCAACCCGAGGACGGTGGTCGTCCTCGTGAGCGGGTCGCCCGTCGTCATGGACCCCTGGCTCGCCAAGGTGCCCGCGGTCCTTGAGGCCTGGTACGGCGGCTCAGAGGCGGGAAGCGCGCTCGCGCAGGTCCTCTTCGGGGACGTCACGCCCTCTGGAAAGCTGCCGGTCACCTTCCCCAGGGCCCTCGCGCACACCCCGGCCTACCAGGGGGGCCTGCGCGCCTATCCGGGCGTCGACGGCGTCGTGCATTATGAGGAGGGCCTCCTCGTCGGGTACCGCTGGTACGACACGAAGAATATCGAGCCCCTCTTCCCCTTCGGGTTCGGGCTGAGCTACACGACCTTCGAGTACTCGAAACTCAAGGTGACCCCAGACGGCCCCGACTCGGCCACCGTCGAGTGCGACGTCACGAACAAGGGCGCCCGCGCCGGCGCCGAGGTCGTCCAGCTCTACGTCGAGGACGGGCATTCCAGGGTGCAGCGGCCCGCGAAGGAGCTGAAGGCCTTTGCCAAGGTCGCGCTCGCCCCAGGGGAGACGAAGACCGTCAAGCTGGCGCTGACGCCCCGGTCATTCGCCTACTACTCGGCGGAGGCCCATTCGTGGAGGATCGACGCGGGGAGCTTCGGGATCCTGGTCGGGAGCTCGTCGCGGGACATCCGCCTCAGGGGCGCCTACCCCATCGCTGACGCCGCCTCGGCGGACTGAGTCCAGGGGACCTGCGGGCGGATTCCGGCAGCGGGCCTCAGCGCGGCGGGGGATCCGCCAGGGCGTCCGCTATCGCCTTCAGGAGCACCTCGGCGCGGATGGGCTTCACGATCGTGCCATGCACGCCGAGCTGCCGGGCCGTGGGCAGATAGACGGACTCGCTGAACTGCGAGTCGCCGGAAATGGCGATGATGCGCGGCTTGGGCATGGCTTCGCCCAGTTCCATGATCAGCTCCAGCCCGTCCATATCGGGCATCGAGATGTCGGTTATGATGACATCGTGTCTCCCCGTCCGGAACAGCTCGAGCCCGCTCCTGCCGTCGGGAGCGTCGTCGACGATGTAGCCCGCCCCGATCAGGATCTCTGCCGTCACGTTGCGGAGCGCCTCGTCGTCATCGATGAGCAGTACGGAGGCCATGGTTATTGGGGAGGGAAGTTGACGGCGAGGGGGCACCCTCGGGAATGGGGACACGCACCACTAGCCCTACCGTAACCTCAAATCGGGAATGGTGCCAGGGGCGGGGATCGAA
>PLXR01000025.1 GCA_003151495.1 Opitutaceae bacterium | reverse complement strand
GCTACACCGACATCCCGCGCGTCCTCAACGGCCTCGGAATCAGCATCATCTCGACCTCAAAGGGCCTGATGAAGGACGCCGACTGCCGCCGCAACAAGGCCGGCGGGGAGCTCATCTGCAACGTTTGGTAAGGACCCACACACCATGAGCCGCATCGGAAAACAACCCGTTCCCATTCCCGACAAGGTCAAGGTCGACATCAAGGACACCACCGTCCACGTCGAGGGGCCCAAGGGCAAGGTCCACAAGACCTTCGCGCCCGTCGTCACCATCACGATCACCGACAAGAAGGTCATCGTGGCCCCGATCGGGGAGACCCGCTTCGCGAACGCGATGTACGGCACCGCGCGCTCGATCATCGCCAGCATGGTCAAGGGCGTCACCGTCGGCTTCTCGAAGGACCTCGAGATCCAGGGCGTCGGCTTCAAGGCCAACCTNNGCGACAAGCAGCTCGTCGGCGCCGTGACCGCCGAGATCCGCAGCTACTATCCCCCCGAGCCCTACAAGGGCAAGGGCGTGCGCATCGTCGGCGAGCGTGTCCGCCGCAAGGAAGGCAAAACCGTCGCCTAACACCCATGAACACCATTCACAAAGCCAAGCTCCTGCAAAAGCGCCGCTGGCGGATCCGCAAGAAGGTCACCGGCACGGCGGTCCGCCCCCGGCTGAGCGTCAAGTTCAGCGCAAAGAACATCTACGCGCAGGCGATCAACGACGACGCCGGCACCACCTCGGTATTCCTCTCAAGCCTCGATGCCGAGCTGCGCAAGCAGAAGCTCAAGGCCAACATAGCCGGGGCCAAGATCCTCGGCGCGGCATTCGCCGAAAAGGCGAAGGCTGCGGGCGTAACGACGGTCGTCTTCGACCGCAACGGCGCCCGCTACCACGGCAAGGTCAAGGTCTTCGCGGACGCCGCCCGCGAGGCCGGCCTTGTATTCTGATCAAAAGCCCATGAGCAACGAAAACGCACCCATTTCAGAACCCGCAGCAGCAGTGGCAGCGGCCCCTGCGGCTCCTTCCCCGTCGCCTTCCCCGACGCCCTACCAGAACCGCCCGCAGCGCCGCGACGGCCACGGCGGCGGCATGCGCGGCCCTCGCCGCGACAACCGGCGCGACCAGCCCCAGAACACGGGCGACGGTCCCGCCATGGTCGAGAAGGTCGTCTTCATCAACCGCTGCGCGAAAGTCGTCAAGGGCGGCCGCCGCTTCAGCTTCGCCGCACTGACGGTCGTCGGCGACCAGAAGGGCAACATCGGCGTCGGCTACGGCAAGGCGAACGAGGTTCCCGACGCCATCAAGAAGAGCACGGAGCACGCGAAGAAGAAGCTCATGCACGTGAAGCTCAAGGGAGACACGATCCCGCACGACGTAATCGGCGAGTTCGACGGCGGCAAGGTGCTGCTCAAGCCGGCATCGCCCGGCACCGGCCTGATCGCGGGAGGCGGCGTCCGCGCCGTCCTCGAGGCCGCAGGCATCAAGAACGTCCTGACAAAGTCGATGGGTTCCAAGAACCACATCGCCGTCGTGAACGCCACGGTCAACGCGCTGCTCCAGCTGCGCCTCGCCGAGGATTTCGCAAAGATCCGCCAGGCCTGAGACCCCGTATTTCAATCAATCCGAGTTCCACCCCTCCAAAACGGGCGGGGTGGGGCGCCTCCGAGGAAAAAACATGAAACTCCACGAACTCAAGAACGTCCCCGGTGCGATCCACCGCAAGAAGCGCGTTGGCTGCGGCGAGGGCGGCGGCCACGGCAAGACCAGCGGGCGAGGCGGCAAGGGCCAGTCGGCCCGCTCCGGCTCGAGCATCCGCCCCGGGTTCGAGGGCGGCCAGATGCCGCTCTACCGCAAGCTTCCCCACCGGGGATTCAACAACTACGAGTTTCGCACCGAGGTCGCCGTGGTGAACCTGCGCGACCTGGCCGGTCTCGACGCCTCCGTGGCCGAGGTCGACGCCGTCTCGCTCGCCAAGGCGGGCCTGATCCGCTCGGGCGAGAAGGCCGTCAAGGTGCTCGGGGACGGTGAGATCACCCGCGCGCTCAAGGTCACCGCCGCGAAGTTCTCGGAGTCGGCCAAGGCGAAGATCGAGAAGGCCGGGGGCCAGGCGATCGTCGGCTAACGCCCTCCCCGCATGTTCTCCGCCTTCACGAACTCGCTAAAGATCCCCGAGCTTCGCTCGCGGATATTCTACACCCTTGCGCTGCTCTTCGTGGCGCGGGTCGGCTGCGCCATCCCGCTCCCCGGGATAGACCCCCATCCGCTTCAGGACTTCTTCAAACAGCAGTCCGGCGGAACGAGCGGGGCGATGATCGGCCTCTACAACATGTTCACGGGCGGGGCGCTCCTGAAGGGCGCCGTGTGCTCGCTGGGCATCATGCCCTACATCAGCGCGTCCATCATCTTCCAGCTGATGACCGCGGTCGTTCCCGCCCTCAGCCGCCTCCAGCAGGAGGGCGACGTCGGCCGCCAGAAGATCACCCAGTACACGCGCTACGCGACCGTCCTCATATGCCTCGTCCAGGGCACCCTGACGATCCTCGCCCTCGAGAACCCGGGAAAGCTCTTCCCGGGCTATGACGTCGCGATGTACGGCAACATTGTCATCGTGGGCCAGGTCGGCTTCCTGGTCACGTCCGTCATCTACCTGACGGCGGGGACGATGCTGATGATGTGGCTCGGCGAGCAGATCACCCAGCGCGGCATCGGAAACGGCGTCTCGCTCCTCATCACGGTCGGGATCCTCGCGACGCTCCCGGGCGCCGCGGCGCAGACCTACCAGTTCTTCTTCGGGCCGATCGGCACCAACTCGGGGCATGGCATGCTCCTGGCCGTGTTCATGATCTTGCTGTTCTTCCTGGTCACGATGGGGATCATCATGGTGGTCCAGGGCCAGAGGAAGATCCCCGTCCAGTACGCCAAGCGCGTCGTCGGCAACAAGGTCATGGGCGGGCAGAGCTCGTTCCTTCCCCTCAAGGTCAACTACTCGGGCGTCATGCCGGTCATCTTCGCCCAGGCGATCCTGCTCTTCCCCCAGCAGATCATGTCGCAGCTCGGCGCGGCCTTCAACCTGCGCTTCCTGAGCGAGTTCTCGCAGAACCTGCTCCGCGGGCACTGGACCTACTACACGGGCAACGCCCTCCTCATCCTCTTCTTCAGCTATTTCTGGGTCTCGGTCATGTTCAAGCCGATCCAGATCGCCGACGACCTCAAGAAGTACGGCGGCTACATCCCGGGGGTGCGCCCCGGCGAGCCGACGGCCCAGTTCCTGGACTTCATCATGACGCGGCTCACCCTGGCGGGCGCCGTGTTCCTGACCCTGATCGCGGTCATGCCCGACATCCTGCTCTTTGAGCTCAATGTCCCCCCGCGCATTGCCTACTTCTTCGGCGGCACCGGAATGCTGATCACGGTCGGCGTCATCCTCGACACCATGCGCCAGATCGAGACATTCCTCCTCCAGCGCCACTATGACGGCTTCCTGAAGAAGGGCCGCATCCGCGCCCGGAGCGCCAATGCCCAGGCGGGTGCCCTCGGCGACGCCCTCGACCTCAAGGCCGTCGGCAAGCTCTGCCTCGCCGTGGGTTCCCTATTTGTCTTTGGGCTAGCGATTTGGGCATCTCGCCGCTGGTTCGGAAGATGACCCCGATTGGTCTTTACACGGGTCTAGATGGGCGCAATATTTGACCCCTTTTCCCATTTAGGCGCTCCCGCCCAAACGAAACTCCTTCTGCTCGGTTCGACTGATTTTCGCACGGAAGAAATGATGAACCGGGTCCGTTCTTTGCAGTTAGAGCACGTCTCTCCCGCCGGCCTTATGCGACGGGGGATTTCGCGGCCCCTCGGCTCCGCCGAGGGGAAAGAGGCCTCCATCCTGGCGCACCTGCGCCGCTGGTACTTCTCGCGCAAACCTGATGCGGGATTCGTCCTAACGGACTTCCCGGCTACGCTGCTCCAAGCTAAAGTGTTCGATGAATGGCTCGATTCCCGCGACGAGGAAATCGACGCGGTTTTCGCCGGTCCCGGCGCACCCGAGCCAGTCGTTGAGCACTATCGCACACTCGGCCTCCTGTCGGAGGGGGCCCGCGCCGACTGATGATCCCCGTCAAGGACAAGGAGGGGATCGTTCGGATGCGCGAGGCGTGCGCCAAGGCTGCCACGGTGCTTGAGTCGCTCAAGCCCCTCGTGCGGCCTGGAATCACAACAATGGACTTGGAAGAGGCGGGCCGCGCGGAAATCGCGCGCCTGGGAGCGAGGAGCGCCTGCTACGGATACCAGCACGGATCGCGCCGCTACCCGGCGCACACCTGCATCTCGGTAAACGAGGAGGTCGTCCACGGAATCCCTTCGTTCAAGCGCATCCTGCGGGAGGGCGACATCGTCTCCCTCGACATCGTCATCGAATACAACGGATACATAGGCGACAACGCCTTCACGGTTCCCGTCCTGCCGGTCTCCCCCAAGGTGCAGAACCTCCTGCGGGTCACCCGCGAGGCGCTTGCCCTGGGCATAAGCTCGGCCCTGGTCGGCAACCGGGTCGGCGACATCTCCCATGCGATCCAGGCCTTCGTCGAGGCGCACGGCTACGGCGTAGTCCGCGACATGGTCGGCCACGGCGTCGGCGTCTCGATGCACGAGCCGCCCGAGATCCCGAACTTCGGGAAGCGCTCGACCGGCGAGAGGATCAGGCCGGGGATGACCTTCGCGATCGAGCCGATGGTCAACCTGGGAGGCTACGCCACCCGGACCCTGTCGGACGGGTGGACGGTCGTCTCAGCCGACGGGTCGCCCTCGGCCCACTTCGAACACACGGTGCTCACGTCAGAGAAAGGTCCGGAAATCCTCACGATTCCCGGAAACGTCCCGGCCAAGGCGGCCTGAACGCACAAAATTCCAGCAGCATTTATCAACCACAACTCTCCATAACCCATCCACAATGCCTCGTCTCCTTGGTGTAGAAATCCCGGCGAAGAAGAAAGTAGCATTCTCGCTCCGTTACATTTACGGCGTGGGCCCGTCACGCGCTGACCAGGTCGTGAAGGAGGCAGGCCTGAAGCCCGACATGAGGGCCCAGGACCTGACCGAGGAGCAGCTCAACAAGATCCTCAACGTCATCACCGAGCACAAGTGGGTGGTGGAGGGCGACCTGCGCCGCGACATCGCGGGCAACCTGAAGCGCCTCCAGGCCATCAACTGCTACCGTGGCGTCCGCCATCGCCGGAGCCTGCCCGTCCGCGGCCAGCGCACCAGCACCAACGCCCGCACCCGCAAGGGGCCGCGCAAGACGATCGGCGTCACCAAAGTCAAAGAATAACCCCTTACCATGGCCGACGAAAAGACAGCTCCCAAGAAGGAAAAGGCGCCGAAGGCCCCCAAGGCCGGCAAGCCCGCCGACGCGCCCGAGGGCGCAGTCGTGGCCGCGGCTCCCGCCGCGGCCCCCGCAGCCCCAGCAGCCCCCGCCGCCGACGCAAAGCCCACCGAGATGGTGGGCGGAGTCGCCAAGCAGCCCACCGCCGAGGACCTCCTCAAGGAGGAGCTGGGCACGGTCAAGGTCCGCAAGGCAAAGGGCTCCAAGAACGTCACGTCCGGCTTTGCCAACGTCCTGGCGTCCTTCAACAACACAATCGTCTCGATCACCGACCCCAAGGGCCAGGTGATCGCCTGGTCGAGTGCAGGCAAGTGCAACTTCCGGGGCTCCCGCAAGTCCACGGCCTACGCCGCCCAGATCGTCGCCCAGGACGCGGCCCGCAACGCGATGTCCCACGGCCTCAAGGACGTCGTCATCCGCGTCTCCGGTCCCGGCCTCGGCCGCGACAGCGCCATCCGCGCCCTCCAGGCGATCGGCCTCGAGATCACGTCGATCGTGGACGTCACCCCCATCCCGCACAACGGCTGCAGGCCCCGCAAGCGCCGCCGCGTCTAAGTCCACCCCTTTGGCCCAACCCTCTTCACCTTAAGACAATGGCTCGCTACACAGGTCCCTCTACCCGCATCAGCCGCCGCTTCGGCGTCCTCCTGATCGGCTCCGGCAAGGCGCTCGAGCGCCGCAACTACCCGCCGGGCCAGCACGGCCCGAAGTCCCGTCGCAAGTCGTCCGAGTACTCGGTCGGCCTGAACGAGAAGCAGAAGCTGCGCTACACCTACGGCCTCCTCGAGCGGCAGTTCCGCCGCATGTTCGAGATCGCCAAGCGCGAGCGCGGCGTCACCGGCGAGCGCTTCCTGCAGCTCCTCGAGACCCGCCTCGACAGCGTGATCTACCTCCTCGGATTCGCCAAGAGCCGCGCCGCGGCCCGCCAGTTCGTCAACCACGGGCACATCCGGGTCAACGGGCACAAGGTCGACATCGCCAGCTACAACGTCCGCTCCGGCGACGAGATCGACGTGCGCAATGCGCCCGCATCCCGCCAGATGGCGACGCGCAACCTCGAGGAAAACAGGATCCGGACGGTCCCGGGCTGGCTCTCCCTCAACGCCGAGCAGTTCAAGGCGGGCGTCGTACGCCTGCCCAAGCGCGAGGAGATGGACCAGAACATCAACGAGCAGCTGATCGTCGAGTTCTACTCGCGCTTCTAAGCCGCATCCCAACCTTCACACTCCCAACTCAAAAAAGAGTTCATACCATGCCAAAACGCCTCGGAAAATTCGAACTCCCCTCCAAACTCACTAAGGTCGAGGACGGTGCAACGCCGACCTACGCCAAGTTTATCGCCGAGCCCTTTGAAGCGGGCTATGGCCACACCGTGGGCAACTCGCTGCGCCGCGTGCTGCTGAGCTCCATCGAGGGAGCCGCCATCTCGTCGATCAAGATCGACGGGGTGAACCACGAGTTCCAGAGCATCGACGGCGTCGTCGAGGACGTCACGGAGATCGTCCTGAACCTCAAGAAGGTCCTCATCGTCTCGCACAAGCGCGAGACCATCTCCCTCACGGTCAAGGCCAACAAGGCCGGGGCAGTGACGGCCGGCGACATCCAGGCCGACGCCAACATCCAGATAGTCAATCCCGGCCAGGTCATCTGCACGCTCGACAGCAAGCGCTCGTTCGAGGCCGAGATCGAGATCAAGACCGGCCGCGGCTACTGCCCGGGCGAGCAGAACAAGAAGGAGGAGCAGCCGATCGGCGTCATTCCGATCGACTCCCTCTTCTCGCCCGTGACGCTCGTGAAGTACGCCGTCGAGAACACCCGTGTCGGCCAGATCACGGACTACGACAAGNNGACGGCCGCATCACGCCGGACGACGCCCTGAAGCAGGCCGCCTCGATCCTCAACCACCACCTCGACGTCTTCGACCGCGTGAGCGAGGAGGCCTACGAGTTCGAGAGCCAGCAGAGCGAGGTCAGCGAGGAGCAGAACAAGCTCCGCAAGCTCCTCAACATGTCGGTCAACGAGATCGAGCTATCGGTCCGCGCCGCCAACTGCCTCAACAACGCGAACATCACCACGGTCGGCGAGCTCGCCATGAAGACCGAGCAGGAGATGCTCAAGTACCGCAACTTCGGCAAGAAATCNNTCGCTGAACGAGATCAAGGAGAAGCTCGAGGCACTCGGCCTTTCCCTTGGCATGAAGTTCGACGAGCGCCTGCTCGATGCCAAGAAGGAAGCCTGATCCATGCGCCATCAAAAACACCACGCCTCACTGGGCGTCACCCGTGAGCACCGCGAGTCCATGTTGTCCAACCTGGCCGCCGCGCTCATCACGCACGGCCGGATCCAGACGACCCTGACCAAGGCCCGGGTGCTGCGCCCGTTCATCGAGAAGATGATCACGAAGGCGAAGCACGCGGCCGCCAAGACTGAGAAGAAGGACGCAGTCCACCTCCGCCGCCTGGTCCTGCGCGACCTGCGCGACGAGACGGCCGTGACCGCCCTCTTCAACGAGAAGTACAAGGAGTTCGCGAACCGCGCGGGCGGCTACACCCGGATCTACAAGCTCGGCCCCCAGCGCCTCGGCGACGCCGCCGAGATGGCGCTGATCGAGTTCGTCAAGGCCGAGGACACCGGCTACAAGAAGTCGAAGGGCAAGAAGGCCTCCAAGGCCCGCAAGCCCAAGGCGGCGGCGCCCGAGGCCCCGGCGGCCGAGAAGCCCGCGGCGGCCGAGGGCGAGTCCAAGTCCTGAGCAGGCCGCCCGGGCCCCAGACAATTCAGGCGCGCCGAAGTTTACCTTCGGCGCGCTTTTTGTTTGTATCACCCCAGGATGTTCGAGTTTCCCGCAGCCGTCGTCGCCTACTGCGTGCTGGTCGCAGCACTCTTCCTGGGCCTCTGGCTCTTCTACGACCGGCGCGACCACATGCGCTTCGACCGGGAGCGCCGCAGGAGCACGTTCCACTGCATCCGCTGCGACAGGCTCTATACGGCGCCAGAGGGCGCCGAGCTGTGCCTGTGCCCAAGGTGCGGCCACGAGAACGCCCGCCTGAGATTCTAACTTGCGGTCGGCGGTCGAGCGGGGTTCTTCTCTCCCTTCCCTTTATCCGAACATGCCGCAAACCATAGCCGTCCTCGATTTCGGGTCGCAGTACACGCAGATCATCGCGCGCAGGATCCGAGAGTGCCAAGTCTACTCGAAGATATACCACTTCTCGACGCCCGCCGAGACGCTCCGGAAGGACGGGGTGATAGGGATCGTGCTCTCGGGGGGGCCCAGCTCGGTCTTCTCCAAGAAGGCCCCGATCCCCGACAGGAAGATCTTCGAGCTCGGCGTGCCGGTCCTGGGGATCTGCTACGGGATCCAGCTCATGGGCCACATGCTGGGCGGAAAGGTGGCGCTCGGTGAGCGCCGGGAGTACGGGCACGGGACGCTCGAGGTGCGGCGCCGCGGCAGGCTGTTCTCGGGGCTGCCGAAGAGGCTGCGCGTCTGGAATTCCCACGGCGACAAGCTGATGAAGCTGCCCCCGGGCTTCGTCTCCATCGGGAGGACCGAGAACTCGCCCTTCGCGGCGATCGAGGACCTTCGCCGCGACTTCTACGGCATCCAGTTCCACCCCGAGGTCTTCCACACCGAGCACGGCGTCGACATCCTCAGGAACTTCCTGGCCGGGGTGTGCCGCGCCGAGCAGGACTGGACGACGAAGGACTTCATCGAGCACGCCGTGAGGGAGATCCGGGAGACGGTGGGGAAGTCGCGCGTCATCCTCGGCCTGTCGGGCGGGGTCGACTCGTCGGTGGCGGCGGCGCTGATCCACAAGGCCATCGGGCGCCAGCTCACCTGCGTGTTCGTGGACAACGGGCTGCTGCGCAGGGACGAGCGCGCCACGGTCGAGAGCCTCTACAAGAGGAACTTCAAGATCGACCTGAGGGTCGTGGACGCGTCGGTCCAGTTCCTGCGCCTCCTCAGGGGCGTCGACGACCCGGAGAGGAAGCGCAAGATCATCGGCAACACCTTCATCAGCGTGTTTGAGAAGTCGCTCAGGAAGATCGGGCACGCGGACTTCCTCGCCCAGGGCACCCTCTATCCCGACATCATCGAGAGCGTCGCCATCGGGGACAACCCGGCTGCGCTGATCAAGAGCCACCACAACGTGGGCGGCCTGCCCAGCTGGATGAAGTTCAAGCTGGTGGAGCCCCTGCGCGACCTGTTCAAGGACGAGGTGCGCGCCCTGGGCCGCGAGCTGGGCCTGCCGCNNGGCCGACGCGATCCTCCAGGAGGAGATGATGGAGAGCGGGTGGTACTGGAAGGTCTGGCAGTCGTTCTGCGTCTTCCTTCCGGTAAAGTCCGTCGGGGTGGTGGGCGACGAGCGCAATTACGCCTACGTGATCGGCCTTCGCGTCGTCGAGAGCATCGACGCCATGACTGCGGACTGGGCCCGCCTTCCCTACGACCTCGTCCAGAAGATCTCGGGCCGGATCACGAACGAGGTGAGGGGCGTGTCGCGGGTGGTGTACGACGTGAGCTCCAAGCCGCCCGCCACGATAGAGTGGGAGTGAAATATCTTCGACCTCGCGCGGGTTTTGGATGTCATAGGGGCAATGTCAAAGGCGTCTGCATCCACCTTCCTTTGCGCCGTGGCGCTCCTTGTCCACCCCGCGGCGAGGGCGGAGCCCGCCGTGGTGGCCCTTGCGCGGGCCTACCTCGGGCCCCAGTCGACCCTGGACGGGATCAGGTCGATCCACTACGTGGGCACCCTTGACCGCATTGATCCCAACCGCGGCGAGACGGTCCCGGTCCACGCAACCCTGGACCTCATCCTCGTCAAGCCGATGAGGCAGCGCCTCGTGGCGCGCGGCACGGCTGCGACCATGACGACCGTGCTCGACGGCTACGAGGCCTGGGATCTCCTCCGGGACAATGCCGACCCCGCGAAATTCCGCCTCAGATGGCTGCCTGCGGCCGACGTCAAGACGCTGCGCGCGAACACCTGGGAGAACCTGTCCTACTACCGCGTCCCCGAGGGCGGGTCCATCGAGGACAAGGGCCCCGCGACCGTGGACGGCGTCGTGTGCGAGCGCGTCGACTTCGTCCACGGGCCCGGTTCGGCGTACGAGAGGTACTTTGACCGGGACACGGGGCGCCTCATGCTCACGGTGAGGGGCCCCGAGACGTTCCGGGAGTCCGGGGAGATCCGGGTCGAGGGCGTCCGGTTCCCGAGGACGATCGTAAGCCGGACGAAGACCTCCTCGGGCAAGGAGATCGTCTCAACCGCGACGTTTGAGAGCGTCGTCCTGAACGAGGCGATTCCCCCGGGCCTCTTTGCGGCCCCCGACCTCCCGACTGCCCGGACGAGCGCCGCCGGCGCGACCGGGAAATAAGTCCGTGCGCACCGTATCGTTCGCGTCGAGGAAATTTGACTCCGTGCTGGCCGACTTCTGCCGCGGCGCGGCGGTCTCCCCCGGGATCTCCGCCGCGGTCGCGGCGATCCTCGCCGGGGTGCGCTCCGGGGGCGATGCGGCCGTGGCGCGCTACGCCCTGAAGTTCGACGGGGCGAGGCTCTCCCCCGCCTCGTTCAGGGTGGGCGCCCGCGAGTTGGGCGCCGCCTCGGCGGGCCTCACCGGCGCCCGCCTTAGGGCCCTGCGGTCGGTTCGCGCGGCGGTCCGCGAATTCAACGCGAAGGGGCTTCCCAGGGACTGGTCCGCGAGGAACAGGCACGGCGCCTGGGTCGGCGAGAAATTCGACCCGATCCGCCGCGTGGGCATCTATGTGCCCGGCGGCCAGGTCCCGCTCGTCTCGACGGTCATGATGACGGCGACCCTCGCCAGGATCGCGGGCTGCCCGGAGATAGCTGCCTTCACCCCGTCGGGACCCGGCGGGCGCGTCTCCCCGGACCTCCTCGCCGCCCTGGGCCTCGCCGGCGTCGACGAGGTCTACCGGGTCGGGGGCGTCCACGCCATTGGCGCGATGGCCTACGGCACGCGGACGATACCCGCCGTGGACAAGATCTTCGGCCCCGGCAACGCCTACGTGTGCGAGGCGAAGCGCCAGGTCTTCGGAACGGTGGGGGTGGACCTGCTCCCCGGGCCGAGCGAGGTGATGGTCATCGCCGACGGGCGCGCGAGGGCGGACTACGCCGCGGCAGACCTCCTTGCGCAGGCGGAGCATGGCTCCGGCCGGGAGAAGATCTACCTTGTGGCCAAGTCCGAGCGTTTCGTCGCGGCCGTCGACGCCGAGATCTCCCGGCAGCTCGGGACCCTGGCCCGCTCGGACAGGACGCGCAGGGTCCTCGCCGGCGGGCTGCTCGCGATCGTCGTCAGGGACATGGGGGAGGCCGCAGAGGTCGCCAACCGCGTGGCACCCGAGCACCTCGAGCTCATGGTGGGCGATGGGGCCGTCGCCGGGCTGGTGGAGCGGGTGACGACGGCGGGGGCGATCATGATCGGAAACTCGACCCCCACGGTCCTCGGGGATTTTGCCGCGGGCCCGAGCCACGTTCTTCCGACGGGGGGCGCCGGCCGGTTCTCGAGCGGGCTGCGCGTCGCGGACTTCCTGAGGCGCACCAGCGTTCTGCGCTACGGCGCGAGGAGCCTCAGGAGGGCGGCGCCGACCGTGGCGGCGCTCTCGGCCATGGAGAGGCTGGACGCCCACGGGCGCTCCGCCACGATCCGCGCCCCGCGGGCGGGTTCGCGATGACGGGAACGCCCGCCGGGCGGCTCGCGCTCCCGCATGTGCCGGGGCTTCGCGCCTACACCCCGGGGCTCCAGCCGACGGGGCGGGGGTGGACCAAGCTGAACACCAACGAGTGCCCGTACCCGCCAAGCCCCAGGGTGGCCGAAGCCATCCTGCGCGAGGTCGGGGGCGACGGGGCCGCCCTCAGGCTCTACCCCGACCCGGCCAGCTCGGCCCTCAGGGCGGCCGTCGCCCGGTTGCACGGCGTGGACGAATCGCGCGTATGCATCGGCAACGGCTCGGATGACATCCTAAACCTCCTCATGCGGTGCTTCTGCGGCCCCAAGGCGGGCGCCGCTTTCACGCTCCCGAGCTACTCCCTCTACCCGGTGCTCGTGGGGATCCAGGACGGCGCGTCGACGCCCGTAGCCCTGGACCGCACCCTGCGGCTGCCGGTCGAGGCGGTTGCCCGCTCCGGGGCCGGGGTGTTCCTGCTGACGTCTCCGAACGCCCCGACGGGCGTCGGCTTTCCCAACTCGGAGATCGCCGCCATCCTCGGCTCGTTCGGGGGCCTCGTCGTCGTCGACGAGGCGTACGCGCCCTTCGCCCGCGAGAACGCCACGGGACTCCTAGGGGCCCATCCCAACCTCGTCGTAGTCCGCACGCTCTCAAAGGCGTACGCGCTGGCGGGGATGCGCGTGGGCTATGCGCTCGCCGACCCCGAGGTGATCGGCCTCCTCGACCGCGTGCGGGACAGCTACAACGTGAGCCGGCTCTCGCAGGCAGCCGCGCTCGCCGCGCTCGGCGACCCGGATTACTATGCGGGGATCATCGGAAGGATAAAGGCTACAAGGGATTCTTATGTAGACAGTTGCATAAAAAGACGAGGCTGGTTCACGTTCAAATCCGAGGCCAATTTCATCTGCACGGAGCCGCGCGACAGCGGGGGTAGGGCAGGGCCCGGCGTCGCGAAGTCGGCGTATGACTTCCTGTTCACCCGCAAGGTGTTGGTGCGCCACTTCCCGAGCGACGCCTTGACCGCCTCGTTCCTGCGGATCAGCGTCGGCACCGATGACGAGATGCTCCTCCTCGATGACACCCTCGACGCATGGCTAAAGGCACCTCAAAACGCGTAGCGACCGTCTCAAGAAAGACGGCCGAGACCGACATTTCGATCACGCTCGCGGTCGACGGCACCGGCGTGTCGAAGGTCTCCACCGGCGTGGCGTTCTTCGACCACATGCTGACCCTCCTTGCCAAGCACGGGCTCTTTGACCTCACGATCAAGGCCAAGGGGGACGTGGAGGTGGACTATCACCACACGGTCGAGGACGTCGGGCTCGTCCTCGGGCAGGCCTTCAAGAAGGCGCTCGGCGACAAGGTCGGGATCCGGCGGTACGGCTTCTTCATCCTTCCCATGGATGAGTCGCTGGCGCGCGTCGTCGTCGACGTGGGTGGCCGCCCGCACCTCGAGTACCGGGTCGATGCAAAGTCGGTCTTCGTGAGGGATTTCAACCTGATCCTCGTAAAGGAATTCTGCAGGGCCTTCAGCAACGCGCTCGGGGCGAACCTGCACGTGGAGCTGATCTACGGCGAGGAGCCCCACCACATCGCCGAGGCGGTCTTCAAGGGGCTGGGCCGCGCGCTCGACGCCGCCACCCAGATCGAGCAGCGGGCCGCGAACCTCCTTCCCACCACCAAGGGCAGCCTTTGATCCCGTGCCTATGAGCGCGCCGATCGCCGTCATAGACACGGGCATCTGCAACCTCCGGAGCGTCACAAAGGCGCTCGAGGCCGTCGGCTCGAGGCCGGTCGTCGTGCGCACGCCCCAGGAGCTCGATTCCGCGGGGGCGGAGGGCCTGGTCCTGCCGGGGGTCGGCGCGCTTCGCGACTGCGTCTTCTCCCTCCGGTCCTCGGGGCTGGACGCTGCGGTCCGGGAGTGGATCGGCCTGGACCGCCCCTTTCTCGGGGTCTGCCTCGGCATGCAGGCGCTCTTTGACGAGTCCGAGGAGGGCGGGGTGAAGGGCCTGGGAGTCTTCCCGGGGCGCGTCGTGCGCTTCAGCCTGCCCGCCCCGCTCAAGGTCCCCCACATGGGGTGGAACACGATCCGGTTCGTGCAGCGCGACAGTCCCCTCCAGGAGGGCCTGGCCGACGAGGGCGAGTCGTTCTATTTCGTCCACAGCTACCACTGCGTCCCGGCGGACCCGGAGATCATGCTGGCGCAATGCGACTACGGCGGCCCGTTCGTCGCGGCGATCGGCGTCGGCCGGGTGTTTGCGACCCAGTTTCACCCGGAAAAGAGCCAGGCAAAGGGCCTGTCGATCTATCGCAATTTCGCTGCGTCAGCTTCAGCCCCCCTAATGCGGTAGTTTAGGGGCCGGATTTCATCCAGGGCCCCCGTTCTTTTCTTTGCAAGCGGCCCAATTCCAGCTTCGCTTTCGTCGGCATGCCCCAATCCGCCTCACTCAAGCTGGACGATAAGGAATATCCCCTGCCGGTGCTCGTGGGCACCGAGGGCGAAAAGGCCATAGACACGCGCAAGTTGCGGGCTGACACGGGTTTCATATGCTACGACCAGGGTTACGGCAACACCGGCTCGTGCGAGAGCGCGATCACCTTCCTGGACGGGGACAACGGCATCCTCAGGCACCGCGGGATCCCGATCGAGCAGCTGGCGACATTCAGCGACTTCGTCGAGACAGCCTACCTGGTGATCTACGGGGAGCTGCCAAACAAGTCCAAGCGCAAGGCCTTCGGGATGCTCCTGCGCCAGAATGCGGCGATCGAGACCCAGATGCAGAGGATTTTCGAGGGTTTCCCGAAGGATGCGCCCCCGATGGCGATGCTCTCGTCCATCGTGGCGTCACTCGCGGCCCACTACCCGAGCCTTGCGACGAACAATTTCGAGAAGGACCTCGCCAACTTTGACCTGGCTGCGGCGATGGCCATCTCGAAGGTGCGCACGATCGGCGCGATGATCTACCGCTACCAGAGGGGCCTGCCCTACATCTTCCCGAAGCAGGACCTGCCATTCTGCGACAACTTCCTGCACATGATGCTCTCGGAGCCCTATCAGGAGTTCATTGCCGAGCCCGAGGTGGCTCGGGCGCTCAACCTGCTGTTCCTCCTCCACACCGACCATGAGCAGAACTGCTCCACCTCCACGGTCAGGACCGTGGGCTCGAGCGCGGCGAACCTCTTCACGTCCCTCTCGGCGGGCATCTGCGCCCTCTCGGGCCCGCTCCACGGGGGGGCCAACGTCTCGGTCGTCCAGATGCTGCAGGCGATCCACGACGAGGGGGACGACGGCACGCGGTTCATCGCCGCCGCCAAGAACGGCTCGAAATCCAACCGACTGATGGGGTTCGGGCACGCGGTGTACAAGAACTTCGACCCGCGCGCGAGGATCATCGGGAAGGCCTGCGAGGAGGTCCTCAACAAGCTCGGCAAGGAGGACCCGCTCCTCACCATAGCCAAGAAGCTCGAGGAGGCTGCGCTCAAGGACGACTACTTCCTCTCCCGGAAGCTCTACCCGAACGTCGACTTCTACAGCGGGATCATCATGCGCGCCCTTGGGATCCCCAACAGCATGTTCACGGTCATCTTCGCGATCGGGCGGACGCCCGGCTGGATTGCGAACTGGCGCGAGGTGGCTTCGAACCCCAAGGGCAGGATCTACCGCCCAAGGCAGATCTATATCGGCCCCGTCAAGAGGGACTACGTCCCGATGGCGCAGAGGGGCTGAGAACCAGGACAGCGGGCGCCCCGGCGCCCGCGGCCAACCCCGACCGATGCGCACCTCGAGACTCGCGGTCGCCCCGCTCGTCGAGTTCAGGGTCCGCATGGCCCGCGTCGGGGATGCAAAGGCGATCGCGGGCCTCTCCAGCGAGCTGGGATACCCCATGACGCTCAGGGCCGCCCGGGACCGCCTCGAAAAGGTCCTTGCCCGCGACGACCAGCGGGTGGTCGTGGCGCAGGCCGCGGGCGGGGCGTTGTGCGGCTGGCTCCAGGCGCACCGAAACATCTCCGTGGAGACGGGCCTTCGCGTCGAGATAGTCGGGCTCATTGTCACGAAGGCCATGCGCCGCCAGGGCGTGGGCCGAAGCCTCGTCGCGCAGGCGGAGACCTGGGCCTCGGAGATCTCGGCCGAGACGGTCGTCGTGCGCAGCAATGCCGCCAGGACCGAGAGCCACTCCTTCTACCCCTCGCTGGGCTACCTTCCGTCGAAGACCCAGGTCGTCTACCGCAAGCGGATCGTCATTTAGGTTTTTTTGAAGGTTGGCCGCGGGGCGTATCTTTGCTTCGATGGGGGGATGATTCTCCTCGGGGTGAACATCGACCACTGCGCGACCCTGCGGCAGGCCCGCTACCGCGACGCGGCCGGCGCCGAGGGGGGGGCCGTGGAGCCCGACCCCGTCCTTCTCGCCGAGAGGTCCGAGCGGGCGGGTGCCGACGGGATCACGGCGCATCTCCGCGAGGACCGCAGGCACATCCAGGACAGGGACGTCTGGCGCCTGAGGGAGTCGGTGAGGACCCGCCTCAACCTCGAGATGGCGTGCACCCGGGAGATGGTCGACCTGGCGCTGAAGGTGAAGCCACAGGCCGTGTGCATCGTGCCGGAGAACCGCACGGAGGTGACGACCGAGGGCGGCCTCGATGTCGCCGGCGGCCGCGAGAAGGTGGCCGCCTGCGTTGCGGCGATGTCCGCGGCGGGCATCGAGGCCAGCCTCTTCATCGACCCGGATGATGCGCAGATCGACGCAGCCGCCGGGATCGGGGCGCCGGTCGTCGAGCTTCACACGGGGGCCTACGCGCACGCCTGCGGGACTCCCCGCCAGGCCGCCGAGCTAAGGAGGCTCACGCTCGGGGCCGCCCGGGCCCACGCCCTGGGGCTCAAGGTCAATGCCGGGCACGGCATCAATTATGTGAACATCGCCGAGGTGCGGGCCGTGCCGCACCTCCATGAGCTGAACATCGGCCACAGCATCCTGAGCCGCGCGCTCTTCACGGGCATCGAGGAGGCCGTCCGCGAGATGAGGGCGCGGATGAACCCGTGAAGCTGGACCTGCCCGCGGGAGGCATCCTGGTCGGCCTTGGGGCCGACGTGATCGAGGTCGCCCGGATCCGGGGCGTCGTCGAGCGCCAGGGCGAGCGCTTCCTCGCCCGCGTGTTCACCGACGAGGAGCGTGAGTACTGCATGAGGATGTCCCAGCCCCACAAGCACCTCGCCGCCCGGTTTGCGGCCAAGGAGGCGGTCTCGAAGTGCTTCACCACCGGCATCGGCGCCGAGCTGGGCTGGCGGTCGGTCTCCGTCTACCACGGGCCGAGGAACCAGCCCCTGGTGAGGCTCGACGAGAAGGGGCTCCTCCTCCTCAGGGAAACGGGGGCCTCAGGGATAATCCTGACGCTTTCCCACACCGACACGGTCGCCATGGCCGTCGCCGCCCTCGTGAGGTCCTGAAAGTCTGGGAGGCTATAATGGACGAAGAAAATCCCCCGCCGGCCCCGACGAAGCCATCGCAGATCCCCTCATGGGTGACGCTAGGATTCGTCCTCGGGGCGCTTTTCGTCGTGGCGCTCCCGAGGCGCACGGCGCCGGACCCGGCTCCGCCTCCTGTCGCCGCCGAGCCCGCGGCAAAGCCCCCCGGGCCCGGCGAGGCGCCCCGCATCACGACGATCGAGGCCGTGTTCTCCGCATGGGACCGGTATGCGGTCTGGAGCAGCGGGTCGACCGAGGTGGCGCTCTGGAGCGCGGAGACGAAGAAATTCTCGGAATGCTACGAGGTCATGAGGGTGGGCGAGGCGTATTATTTCCGCTCGATCCCCGGCCTGACGCGGCCGGTCCTCACCCACGGGGTCGTGCCGGAGAGCCCCCTCCAGTTCACCGAGACCGAGCAGCAGCGCCTCGAGTGGCTCCGCGAGATCGACAAGGAGAACCTCAGGGCCATATCCGACGCGGCCCGCGACTCGTTCCCGGCCCCGGCGGCCAAACCCGGCGACGGAAAATGATCCCCGGCATTCCCGAACGCTCCATCCCGAGCCACCCCATCCTCTCGCTTGAGGGGGCGCGGGTCCTCGAGGTCGCGCTCTTCGCGGGGGATGAGGAGCGCGCATGGGGGGCGATGAGGGACGCCGGGACGGCGGTCGCCCGCGCGATCCTGGGGGACTTTGGGGAGATAGGGGGGTTCCCGCCCGGGGGCCGCATCCTTGTCCTGGCGGGCAAGGGCAACAACGCGGGGGACGCGCTGCTCGCAGCCCGGGAACTCCTGGAGCGCCACCCCGCGGCCGCGGCGGACGTCGTCTTCGTCTTCGGTCCGAGGAGGCTCGGGGCGCTCGCCGCTCGCGCATGGCGGGGGCTCGCCGAGGCGTGCCCGGGGCGCGTGGGATCGGTCGGGCCGGAGGGACTCCGGCCCGCATATGACCTCTGCATCGGAGGGATTTTCGGGATGTCGTTCCGCCCGCCCCTTCCCCCCGAGGCCCTTGCGGCCATCGCCGCGGCGCAAAAGTGCAGGGTGAGATTCCGTGCGGCCGTCGACCTGCCGAGCGGGCTCGGAGAGGCCGGCGCCTTCCGCGCGGACTTCACGTATGCCACGGGCTCGGTCAAGTCGCCGGGTGTCGGCTGCCCAAACTCGGGCCGGCTCCGGTACCTGGACCTCGGGTTCTTCCGGGACTCCGAGCCGGAGGGGGCCATTGAAGGGCGCGTGCTGCTGGCCTCGATCCTCGCGCCCCTGGCCGGGTTCAGGCCCGCCTCGTCCGACAAGCGCGGACAGGGGCACCTCGCAATCGTGGGGGGCTCGGCGGGCTATCCCGGAGCCGTCCTGATGGCTGCGCTCGCGGCCCTTAGAAGCGGCGTCGGGCTCGTCACGGTCTTCGTCCCCGAGCGGCTGGCCGGCGCATTTGCCGCGCGGGCCCCCGAGGCGATGTGGGTCGGGCTCCCGGAGACGGCCGGGGGGGAGCTGGCGGCCGCCGGACTTGAGACCGTGCTCAAAGGGGCGGCGAGGGCGACGGCCCTCGCCCTCGGGCCAGGCCTGGGCCGGAACCCCGAGACTCATTCGCTTGTCGCCGACCTCGTGACGGCGTCTTCGATTCCTATGGTCATCGACGCGGATGCCCTCCAACCCGACCTCGCGCGCGCGGGGACGGCGCCCCGGATCCTTACGCCCCACGCGGGCGAATTCGACCGCATCGCCCACGGCATGGGCCTGGAGGCGCTTTCGGCCGCGTTGCCGGCCACGATCGTCAAGAAGGGCCCCCTGACCCGGATATGCGACGGCGGCCCCGTGTACCACAGCCTGCACGGTGGACCCGTGCTGTCCCGGGGCGGCAGCGGCGACCTGCTGGCGGGCCTCTCGGGGGGACTCCTCGCCCAGTTCCCCTCGGAGCCCCTGAGGGCCGCGTGCATGGCCGCGGTGTGGCATGGCATGGCGGCGGATCTCCTTGCGCGCGACCAGGGGCAGGCAGCGGTGAGGATCACGCAGTTGCTCGACTTCCTGGCGCCCGCCCTGCGAGAGTCGGCGGCATGCCCGTCGAGCTGACCGAGAGGCAGGCGTACCTCGCCCTGAACGCCCTGCCGGGAATCGGCCCGGTCGCCCTCAACAGGCTCCTTGAGGGCCACGATGGCGACCCTCGGGCGGTGCTCTCGGCGGACCGGCGGAGGCTGGAGACGCTCCTCGGGGGAAGCCCGGCGGCCGCGACCGCGGTCCGGGACTGGCGCGCGCATTTCGACCCGCAGAGGGAGGAGGACCGCATGGCGCGCAGCGGGGTCGACTTCATCTCGCCCGGCGAACCCGGGTTTCCCGCCCTCCTGGAGGAGATCGGGGATCCCCCGGTAGGTTTGTATCGGAAGGGAAACTACAGATTCGACAACCCCTGCGTGGCGGTCGTGGGCAGCCGGCGGGCGACGCCCTACGGCCAGAGCGTCGCGAAGAGGCTGGGCACCGAGCTTGCGCGCCTCGGGTTCTGCGTGGTGAGCGGCCTGGCGAGGGGGGTCGACACGGCGGCGCACGAGGGGGCGCTCTCGGCGGGGGGGAGGACCGCGGCCGTCATGGGGACGGGGATCGACATCATCTACCCGCCCGAGAACCTGGGCCTCTACCGGCGGATCGCCGAGGCGGGCGCGGTCCTCTCCGAGTTTCCCTTCGGGCGGGCCGCCGACGGAGACTCGTTTGCGATGCGCAGCCGCGTGGTCTCCGGCATCTGCGAGGCCGTGGTCGTCGTGGAGAGCGACCTGTGGGGAGGAGCCATGACAACGGCGAAATTCGCCGGCGAGCAGGGCCGGCTCCTCTTCGCCGTGCCGGGGCGGATCGACCAGTCGACGAGCGCGGGAAGCAACCAGTTGATCCGGGACGGTGCGACCCTCCTGACCCGGGTCGAGGATGTCCTCCAGGAGATCCAGTACCTCGGTGGCCTCAGGGCCGCCCCGGTCGGCGGGCCGGGGGCCGCGGAGGCAGAGGCCCTTGCCGGCCTAGGGCAGGAGGAGGCGCGGATCCTCTACCACCTGCGCGGGGGCCAGCCCTGGACGCCCGCGGACCTGGCGTCCCGGAGCGGGATATCGCCCGCGGCCACCGGCGCCGCGCTGACCCTCCTTGAATCCAAGGGGTTCGTCTCGAGGAATCCCGACGGGTCCTACGCGGCCGGCGCCTAGCCCGGCGGCCAGGTCATCTGGCGCCCGGCCAGGAGGTGCACGTGGACGTGGGGGACGCTCTCGCAGGCGTCGGGCCCGCTGTTGACCACAATCCGGAATCCCCGCTCGAGCCTGAGCTTCCCCGCCAGCCTCCCTGCGACGAGGAGAAGGTGGCCGAGGAGCGGCTCGTCGCCCGCCTCGGCGGAGGCAAGGCGCGGGATCGGCTTCTTCGGGATGATCAGCAGGTGCACGGGGGCCTGCGGCTCGATGTCGTGGATCACGATGCAGCGGTCGTCCTCGTGCTCGATCTTCGCCGGGATCTCCCGGTCTATGATTTTCTCGAATAGGGTCTTGCTCACGGCCCCTGCAGGATGGCCCGTCCGCCCGCCGAGTTCCAGAATGTTCGCGGCCCGGGTGGACGGGGCGACCGCGGGAGGGAAGGGATTGCGCGGCCGCCGGGGTTATACGGATTGGCCCCCCGGCCCCCCTGTGAACCCTTCGACCGCCTGTCACGCTGCGCCCGACACCGGCGCAACCGGCCTCAGCCGCATTTCCCGCGCCCTCGGCGGGCTTTGCCACGCCGTGCTGCTGGCCGTGGCCGCATCGGCCGGCCCTTCCGCGCTTGGCGCGGTGCCGTACACCCTTGGCAACACTGAGATCCGGCAGCTGCCCCCGTCGGCCAACGGGCGCTCGTACACCCTCTACATCGGCCTCCCCTCGTCGTATTCGACATCGCCGGGGCGCGCGTACCCGGTGGTCTACATCACCGATGGCTACTGGGACTTCCACCTGCTTGTCTGGGAGACGGGCAACCTCGTCGTGGATGGGCAGATCCCGGAGTGCATCGTGGTTGGAATAGCCTACTCCGGCGACAATCCCGACGTGGGCACGCTGCGGCAGTGGGACCTCACGCCGGGGTACGATCCCTATGCAGGGGTCAACAGCGGCCATGCCGCGGACTTCCTCGGGGTTATCGCCAATGAATTCATCCCCTTCGTTGAAAACAACTACCGCGCCGATCCGCACTACCGCGTGCTGGGGGGGAGCTCCTACGGTGGCCTCTTCTCCATGTTCGCAGCCTTCGAGCGGCTCGGCCTCTTCAATGCCTATATCGCGGTGAGCCCGTCGCTCTGGTGGAGAAGCGGCTACATCGCGAGCCGCGAACAGGACTACGCCCGCACCCATTCCGCATTCAACACGCGGATCTTCATGACGTATGCCGGCGGCGACTCCTCGGCGATCCGCGACACCACCCGGTCCTTTGCCCAGCAGATCCGCCGTTCCGGCTACACGGGCTTCGCGAGCGCGGCCCGGGAAATCGAGGGGGAGCGGCACTCGGGCACCAAGGCCGAGGGTTTTGAGCGCGGCCTGCGCTTCGCCTTCGCGCCGCTGGCGCCCTCGCCGTCCGCGCTCGCGGACAAGGGTTACGGGACCCGCTCGCCCTTCATCAATCTCTCGACCCGGGGCCGCGTCGGGGCCGGCGACAACGTCATGATCGCCGGCCTGGTCATCGACGGCCCCGAGCCGAAGCACGTGCTGGTGCGCGCCGTGGGCCCCGGCCTCTCCGCCCTCGGCGTAGCCGACGCGCTGCCAGACCCGGCGCTCGTCATCTTTGACTCCTCCCACAATGTCGCGGCCGCGAACGACAACTGGGGGGACGACCCGGCCGTGGCCGCCATCGTCGCCGCATCGGAGCAGGTCGGCGCGTTTGCGCTCGCGCCGGGAAGCCGTGACGCCGCCGTCCTCGTGACGCTGGAGCCGGGGGCCTACACCGTGGTGGCCGACGGGGTGGGGGGCGCCCAGGGCGTCGCCCTCGTGGAGGCCTATGAGGTCCTTCCCTGAGGGGGAGGCGTGCCGATCAAAGGAAGAGAAGCGTGAGCTCGGTGTCGGAGGTCGAGCGCGCCGCGGTGAGCTCCCGCAGGAACCCGAGGAGTTCGTCGTACTCGCGCTTGCGCCTGGCTGTCTGGCGCAGCTCGGGCGGCAGCACGGCCGGCCTCAGGTTCGTGATGAGGAGGGTGGAGGACCTGAACGGGGCAAGCTGCCGGAGCCCCGCCATGACCTCCGCCCGCGCGAAGAGCGGCGTTCCCGACTGGAGCGTCCGGGAGGCGTCCCAGTGGAAGAACCCGTGGCGCGGGAGGCGTGAATGGAGCTTCTCGAGGAGCTTTGCCGCCGCCGCGTTGAACGCCTCCGAGTAGGTCTCGGCGAGGCCCGGGTCGGCGGCCGTCTGCGCCTCGAGGTCGGAGAGCGTGAACGCGATGGCCGCCTTGATCTGGTTCGCCAGGAAGAGGTCCTGGCCGGTCACATGCGCGAAGAGGGCGTTGATGTAGTGCAGGCGACGAAGCTCGCCCCGGTCCGTCGTCATTTCTTGGTCTTACCCAGAGCGCTGATCTCGCTCATGAACTCCGAGACGTCCCGGAACTCCTTGTACACGCTGGCGTAGCGGACGTAGGCGACCTGGTCGACGGTGCGCAGCCTCTGCATGACCCCCTCGCCGATCGCCTGGGAGGGAATCTCGTTCTCGAAACGGGCCTCGATCGCGTCGATCACGTCCTCCACGAGCATCGTGATCTGCTCAAGGTCCACGGGGCGCTTGTGGCACGCCGCGCGCACGGCGTGGACCAGCTTCTCGCGGTCGAACTCCTCGCGCCGGCCGTCGCGCTTGATCACGACCATGCCGTCGAGCACGAAGGTCTCCGTCGTGGTGAAGCGGTGCCCGCATTCCAGGCACTCGCGCCGCCTGCGGATCGTGTTGCCCTCCTTGCTGATCCGGGAGTCGATCACCTTGTCCTCGATGGAAGTGCACTTGGGGCAGCGCATGGCGTGGGTTCAGTTGAGCTCCAGGAAATTCTGGAGGATCCTCATTCCCCCGGCGGTGGCGATCGACTCGGGGTGGAACTGCACGCCCCAGATCGGGAGGGTGCGGTGGCGCAGGCCCATGACCTCGCCCTCGGCGGTCTCCGCCGTGACCTCCAGGTCCTTCGGGAAGCTCGAGCGCTCGACCAGGAGCGAGTGGTAGCGGGTCGCGCTGAACCCCTGGGGCATCCCCTTGAACAGATCCGTGTCGCGGTGGGTGATCGGCGAGGTCTTGCCGTGCATGAGCCGGTCGGCCCGAACCACGTGGCCCCCGTAATAATGCCCCACGGCCTGATGTCCCAGGCACACGCCGAAGATGGGCTTGCGGCCCTCGAAGGCCTTGATGATGTCGAGGGTGACGCCGGCCTCGAGCGGCGAGCACGGGCCGGGCGAAAGGAGGACGCGGTCCGGGTTTAGCGCAACGGCCTCCTTCGGCGTGATCTCGTTGTTGCGGAATACCCTCTGCTCCACCCCCAGCTGCCCGAAGTACTGGACGAGGTTGTAGGTGAAGGAATCGAAGTTATCGATGACGAGGAGCACTGTCTTATAATTGACCTGCGATTGACAAGGGGGTCAAGGGTGCGGGTAGGGTGGTGCCCTGGCAAATGGCAAGTCACTTTCAATTATTGGGCAAGGATCCTTCGTCAGGGGCCCGCCGCGGGCGCCTCACCACGCTGCACGGGACCGTGGAGACGCCCATCTTCATGCCGGTCGGGACCCAGGGCACCGTGAAGGCGGTCACCCCGGTGCACCTGAGGGACATCGGGGCCCAGATCATCCTCGGGAACACCTACCACCTGAACCTCAGGCCGGGCAGCGAGCTCGTCCGTGAACTCGGAGGCCTCCACAAGTTCATGGGCTGGGACGGGCCGATCCTCACCGACAGCGG
>PLXR01000102.1 GCA_003151495.1 Opitutaceae bacterium | reverse complement strand
CTACATGAAGGCCGCCAACAAGGCGGCGTTCGCCTCCCTCCTCAAGCCCGGCGAGCTCGAGGCGGGCGAGCACTGACCGGGGGCCGCGTCAGTCGGGGTCCCTGGGGAACCGGGCGACCAGGTATTCCGAGCCGGCCACGGTCAGGTGGCTCGAGTCCCAGGTGACGATCCGGTCCGCGCCGTCGCCGAGGCGGGTGATGAACCCGTCCCGGTCCGCGAGGATGCGGTACGGCGACAGGTACGCGACCCCCAGCCGCCCGCAAAGCCCCGCCAGGCCCCGGTCGACCCCGCCCGTCGACTCGAGGGCCCCCTCCCTCATCCTCGTCGGGAGGGGGTCGCCCGGATGCGTCCGATAGTGGATGAGCAGCTGCTGGGGAAGGCTCCCCTTCCAGTGGGGCACGGGGCCCACCACGGTGATGTGAACGATCCCGATCCCCCTGAGCGCGAGGATCGTACCCTCTATCGTCTGCCAATCGTACTGCTGCCAGTCCGCGGCAAGCACCACCTGGTCGGGGTGGATCCGGCCGATGGTTTCAAGGATGGAGTCGTTCAGGCCCCTCATGGCGGGCTGGTAGGCGCGCTCCATCCCCACGAACGGGCCGGTGTTGATGGCCGTCCTCTGGACGATGTTGTACCTGCCCGAGAAATACCTCCTGTACCCGGGATAGAGCTGGGCCGCGTGCGAGTCGCCCCACAGGACGAGGGTGGGCCTTCCCGGAACGATCTCGTCGGGGTCGACCTTGAAGTCCCTCCCGGTGCTGTCGGACGAGAGGAAGTAGGTCCCCTGCCGCCACGGGGCCCCGTTGTCGTACTTGAACTCGAAGCGGTCGAGGTCCTGGACAATCTTCGGGAACCGGTCGGGGATCCCGCCGGCCCGGTAGGAGGCCCAGGCGAGCAGCCCGACCGCGACCATCGCGGCCGACGGGACCAGGACCCTGGCGGGTCCCCTCGGGCCCCGCCGGATGGGGATCTCGACGAGGCGGTACGTGCCCCAGGCGAGGGCCAGCGAGAGCAGGACGGCGCCCAGGCCGTAGGCCGGGGTGTCCCCGTCGTGCCACCTCATGCGCGCGAAGACGAGGAGCGGCCAGTNNCCAGTGCCAGAGGTAGAGCGGGTAGCTGATGAGCCCGATCCCGACGGCGGCGGGATGCGCCAGGATCCTCCTGCTGGCCCACGCGGACTCCCCGCCGAGGATCACGAGCGCGGTCCCCATCGTCGGCAGCAGCATCCACGGGCCCGGGAGGCTGAACTCCCTTCTTATGAGGACGACGCCGAGGCCGATGAGGGCGAGCCCGAGCACCGAGAGGACGTCCGGGAGCCAGCGCACCCATGCCGGGCGCCCCGCGTGCGGTCCGGCGGGACCCGGAAGCCACCCGCGGAGCCCGGGATGGGCGATCGCCGCCAGGGATCCGACCGAGAGCTCCCAGAAACGCATCTGGGGCAGGTAGAACTCCTGGGCGACGGAGGCGCCCATGCGGTAGGTGTTGAGGAAGAAGGAGCATCCCGCCAGGAACACGACGACCGGCAGAAGCCGGACCCCCGACCTTCGCGCAAGCCAGATCACGAGGGGCCAGACGAGGTAGAACTGCTCCTCGACCCCGAGGGACCAGATGTGGAGCAGCGGCTTCGAGGCCGCGTCCGCGTCAAAGTAGCCGGTCTCCCCCGACGCCACCAGGTTGAGGCAGAACCCCACGCTCGCCATGATGTCCCTGCAGAGCGCCATGAAGGAGCTGGGAAGGAGCACCTGGAACCCGATCGCGTAGCTCGCCGCGAGGACCACCACCAGGCTCGGGAAGATGCGCCTTATCCTCCGTCCGTAGAAGGCGGTGATCACACCGATTCCGCCCCTGCCCGGGTCCCCGAAGCCTTCGAGGAGGATCGTCGAGATCAGGAAGCCGGAGATCACGAAGAACACGTCGACGCCTATGAATCCGCCCCCCACCCGTCCGGGGAATGCGTGGAAGCCGATCACAAGGAGGACCGCGACGGCGCGCAGCCCGTCGATGGAGGGACGGTACCCGCCTCGTCCGGGCGCGGTTCCTGGGGGATTGCCGTCCATCAGCGCTCCGGCCTCGCGTTTGTCTCGTTCATGGGCGGCGCGGGTCAGAAGTCGTGCCATGCCTCGACGACGGTCCCCGTGAAATAATCCGAGACGTAGGAGCCGCCCAGCGGATTGCGGCCCACGTACACCGGGGAGCGGGGCGGCTCCTCGTAGGCAACGGGTCCCCGCAGCCGCACCTCCCCGTCGACAGCCACGAGGTATCCCGAGAGGAGACGGCGCTGCTCGGGCCCGGAAACCAGGCCCCAGCCGGGGCTGCCCGCCGCGGGATAGAGCGCGGGAAAGGACGCCTGGACCGTGATCAGCGCATCCGGTGAGGAAACCGCGAACTCCGGGCTCTCCGCCGCGCTGAGGCCCCAGAACTCGATCCCGACCTTGGCACGGGAGCCGGGGAGGAGGCGCAGGTACACAAATGTCGCGTTTCCCGCCCTCCCGACCGTGACCACGGGCTCCTCGATCCCGGCGTGGGTGCCGGGAAGCCTGAGCCTGAGGGTCAGGGGGCCGTAGGTTCCGAATTCCCGGTGCCGCGCCGGGCGGGACTCCCCGTGGAAAAGCGCCTGGAGCGAGCCGATGAGCACCCACGAGAGCGCGAGGGGCGCCAGGATGTTGATGGCCACAAAGCGGGCGCGGGAGGCGATCGTCATCAGGGTCTTCAGGAGCCGGGGGATTGTTGGGCCACGGCCGTTTCCACCGCAACACCAACGGCGCCCGGGCCGCCCCGGGGCCCTCGGGCGTGGAAGCCGCGCCCGGCGACAACCCCGCGTTGACAATGGCGGTCAACCGTTCGCAACCGTTTTCAGCTGAAATGCGTCAACACGCTTTCAACCATTCGCAATAGTTGCGCATGGGCCAAACCACACGCTCCCAGGGGGTCTCCTTCACGCACGAAATGTGGACGCGCATCGAGGCGCGCCGCCGCGAGCTCAAGGTCGGCAGGAGCCAGTATTTCCAGATGCTGGCGGAATGGGACCTCCACTTCATGCCGGAGATCCACGCGCACAAGATCGACGGGAAATGGCACTTCTACCCGGAGCACGGCGAGGCGCCCCCGGAGAGGGAGCACCTGAAGGCCGCCGAGGACCCCGATCCCGACGGGCCGCAGGGCGCGAGGCCGCGCCGCCGCCGCCGGTAGCCGGACGAAATCGGTTGCGGTCGCCGCCGATATTCGCGGCCATGGGCGGGTGCATCCCCCACCCAACCAGGCGATCGGCGAGCTGGCGGCGGTCATGGGCGACGACGCGACGCGCGAGATCGTCCGGCTCTTCCTGGACGACTTCCCGGTCTCGATCGGCCGCCTCGCCTCGGGCGCGCCCGAGGACCAGCACAGGATCGCCCACGGGCTGAAGAGCAGCGCCCTCCACATGGGGGCCATGGCGCTCTCGCGGCGGATGGCGGGGATCGAGGACAGGCTGGGGGCTCCCGGCGGAAGGCTCACCCCCGAGGATGTCGGCTCGGCGGTCGCCGACTTCGACGCCGTCGCCCCGGCGCTCAGGCTCTACGCGGGCCCCTGAGGGCCCGGGCGCCCCTACGACTTGACGATACCCGCCTGGACGCACCAGCGCACGAGGCTGGCGACCTCCTTCACGTTTATCTTGTCCATGATGTTGGCGCGGTGCTTCTCGACCGTGCGCACGCTCAGGTCCAGCCGGTCGGCGATCTCCTTTGAGGAATGGCCCTCGGCGACGAGGCGCGCCACCTCGAGCTCCCTGCCCGAGAGCATCTGGACGGCCTCGGCCGAGGTGACCTGGGGCCCGGCCTTCACCGACGGCTCCACCTTGGGGAGCGCGGGGCCGCCCACCGCCCCCTTGGGCGGCACGTTGGTCGCGAAGAACATCCCCCCGGCGACGACGGACTCAATCGCCTGGAGCACGTAGTTTATCGGCGCGCTCTTGTCCACGAACCCGTGGACGCCCTGGGCGATCAGCCGCGCCGGGAGGTCGCCGTCGGGATGCCCGGTGAGGACGAGGATCCGGGTCGAGGGAAGCTTGGCCCTCACCTCGCGGATCACCTCCAGGCCGTGCATGCCGGGCAGGTAAAGGTCGACGATCAGGAGGCCCGGGGGATCCTTGAGGCAGTGCTCGAGGCAGGACTTCCCGTCCTTGAAGGACCCGGCGACGACGAGGCCGCGGACGCGGCTCAGCGCGGAAGCCAGCATCTGGCGAAACACCGGCTCATCATCCACAATTACCGTACGGATCGGCACGTTAATGCAGATGTTAGGCGGGAAGCCCCTCCCGGGGCAAGCGCAACCCGGTCGAACAGGGTTGTCGCCGGCACGAGGGGGGCTAGGGTGGCCCCGTGAACGGTGTTGCCCTGCTCGCGCCCCTCTTCCTCGCATTCGAGCTGTGGCAGCTGGTCATGAGCGAGCGCTACGTGGGGATCAAGCAGATCGCCCGGGGCGCCGAGCCCCGCGAGATGGGCCCGAGCGAGCCCGTGGCGTTCCTCTGGACGGCGTCCATCCTCGTCTACGGCCTCTGGACCGTGGCGCTCCTCGCGACCCCGCGGGCCCGGATCTACGCCATAGCCCTGATCGCCACCACGCTCGTCGGGTACTCGTTCCGGCGAAACAGCGACCTGAAGCGGATCCTGGTCGTCCTGACGTTCGAGGGCGCGGTGCGGGTCGCCATCCTCTCGCCCCTCACGGTCGCGGCCTGGATCCATCGGTAGCCGCGGCGCCCCGATGCCCTTCCAGGAAATCGAGCGCCTCTCGCCGAACAGGGGCCCGGCGGGCCACGAGCGGCTCGGCGTCCTCTTCCACCACAGCAAGCTCGGCTTCGCCGCCACGATCGGGAGGATGCAGGACCCGGCGAGCCAGGTGAGCTACCACTGCCTGATCGACCTGGACGGCACGCGCTGCGCGCTGGTCCCGGAGACGGAGGTCGCCTGGCATGCCGGGGCCTCCCAATTCCTCGGGCGCACCCGCTGCAACGACTTCCTCCTCGGGGTGGCGTTCGCAGGGGACACGTACGCCGCACCCCTCTCCGGACCGCAGCTCGCCTCGGCCCTCGAGTGGCTCGCCGCCCGCTGGTCCCCGCTCGGCTGGTCCATGGACCGGATGACGGACCACCGCCAGGTCTCCCCCGGGCGCAAGGTCGACCTGAACCCCGTGGAGTGGGACCGCCTTGCCGCGGCGATATCGGGGGAATTCGGCGGTTCGGTGGCCGCGGGATCGTTTCCGGATTGAAATTAGCCGCCGCGCGCAGCACAAAAATCCAGCAGCGTTCTCATGAACCTCCCCAGCGACACCCCGAAACTGCCCAAGTGGATCTTCCTGTTTGGGGCCGTGATCCTCATCGTAGCCGCATGGTTCGTTTGGGACGGGACGGGCCACCCGGCCTTTGGCCTGCCGCTGGTCACAGTTCTGATCTGCGTCACCCTCGGGGTCGTTGTCGGCGTGATCCCCTTCGTCTCCGACTACGCGAGGCGCCAGGATGAGGCCCTCGACAACCGCCAGCGCGCCCTCCAGGCGCTCTCTGTGACCGTGGCCGCCGCCGCCGAGCAGGTCTCGATCGCCGCCACGGGGCTCAATGGCATCGCCGAGGCCGCCCAGGAGAATTTCAGCAAGTCCGAGCGCCTGGCGCACCAGATCCAGGAGAAGATGGAGGAGTTCGACGCGCGGCTCGCCGCGGCGCGCAAGGGCGACGGCGAGGCCGCAGCAAGGCTCGACTCGGTCGCGAAGTCCATGGCCGAGGTGGACTCGCGGCTCGCGGCCTCGAGGAAGGAGGACGCGGAGGTCGCCGCGAAGCTCGAGGCCTTCGCGAAGAAGATGCACAAGTCGGTCGCCGAGCTCGAGTCCGCCGTCGCGAGGGCGGCCGACGCGGCAAGGGCGGTTCCGGCCGCGCCCGCGCACATCCCCGAGCTCCCGCCCGTGATCGCCAGCCGCATCGTCGAGATAAGGCCCGCGATCCCCGCATCGAACCCGCCGTACGAGGCGCCCAGGGACGAGCCCGCACCGGAGGCCGCCCCCGCGGAGCCCGCGCCCGAGGCCGCGGCGGCCCCGGAATCCCCGCCCGCAGAGCCGGCCCCGGCTCCGGTGCCCCACGTTCCCAGGAAGCGCGGCCCGCGTAAGGCGCCCGCGCCCTCACCGGCCGCCGAGCCGGCGCCCGCGCCCGCGGAGCTTGTCCTCGAGACCCCCGCGCCCGATGAATCCCAGTCGTCCTCGTTCGTCGAGGTCGCCGAGCCGTCGATCTCGGCGGACGGCGCGACGCGCCTCCTCGTCACCGCCTACATCGGCATCGGCAA
>PLXR01000092.1 GCA_003151495.1 Opitutaceae bacterium | reverse complement strand
TCGGGGTTCCGAGCTCGATGCTCAACGCGGTGGCGCGCCGGATCACTTCCTGCGGATCGGAGATGTCCGCGGGGGTGACCTTGTCCATGACCTCGGAGGCGGTGTAGCCAAGCATGCGCTCGGCGCCGATGTTGAAGATCTGGATGACGCCCTTCTCGTCGGTGGCGATGCTTGAGAAATTGGCGCTGCTGAGAATCGCACTCTGCAGCGCCCCGGCCTTGACGACTGCCTCGATGCTGCGGGTTTCCGGGAGGACCTCCACGGGCCGACCGTCGAAATAGCCGGCCTCCTTGGAATTGAGCGAAGCTGTTTTCATTGTTCCGTGATTCGGTTGCGCTTTTATCAGCGCCGACCGGCTCCGCGTGGGTAACTCATTCTGGATTGCGGGCCTCCGTCGGCCAGAAAGCCTACCGTGTTTTCCGAAACCTGATAAGTAGGTGTATACCCCACCGGAACGTGCGCCCGCGCCGGGTAGTAGAGCGGGTCATGCGCCGGGAGTGGCATACGGAGTGTGGCGCCAGGATCCGTCGCTTGCCGCCGGCGCCGTTCAATGACGTTAGGGCTCCACAGCTCCCGCCTCCGCCAGTCGCCCAATGACACGGCTCCGGTCTTCAAGAAGGCCGCGCATGTATCTCTCAAGAAACAGAGCGTCAGCGAACCTGCCGATTGCCCAAAAAGGGGACGTAAAATCCAATATGTCCCTCATTTGAGTGCGTCCGTCTGGGAGCATATCAAAGAAGTGGTCGTGATCGATCCGCTTGAATGCGCCGGCCACCACGGAGTCGCGAAAATGAGCAGGGCGCCTCATCAAGGCGATGCGGCTTGTCAGCCTCGGGCGAACGCCAAAGTGCACGGCCTCCCACGTGACCTCTTCGCCTTCCTCGATAAGTCCGGCCATCCTCCCTCCGATGGCCCTCTCTTTGTGTCCCGCCTGGCTCTGCTCATGTCAGCGACTGTCCGTTTTTACAAGCGATCGCCATTTTCGTGGGCTCTGATCGCCGGGTGATGACGGGAAACGCACCTAGGTGAATAACCCAGACGGCCTTCGTCTAGGCAGAGCGAATGAAGAGACTCGAGCCCCGGACGAGGGTCGCGGGGCATTCTTGGGAGGAAAAGCCACGCCCGAAAGGGTGGGCGTGGCTGGGCCCTGAATAGCTTTCCGGAGGCCTAGGCTGCCTTGGAACCCTTTGGCGGTTGATCGTAGAAACGATGCCACGCGGCGCGCGAAGCCGGGCGGGCCTCGTCCCAAGCCATACTCGGGCGGGTTGCCTCATAGTTCCTTCGCATGTCCACTTCGCTATCCTCGAATGTGCAGCCTTTTGTGCCGTACTGCCCATATCCTTCATATCCGGTCCTGTAGGCCACGCCGAAGTCGTCATATGACCGGCCTTTGGCATAGGGCTGGCGAAAATGGTTCTTGCGCCAATAGGCATCTTCCACGGTCGGATTCACGTCCTCCGCCACGCCCTTGCCGACTAAACCGCCGACAATGGCTCCGACAGCTGCGCCCGCGATCGTGCCGGCAGGTCCAGCGACTGTGCCCACCGCGGCGCCGGCCGCAGCGCCACCAGCGACGGCGCCGATTCCAGTTCCCACAGGATGCGATCCGGGAGCACCGGTAATGGCATCAGGATTGCTTGACCTAACATTCCTATCGAAATCTTTCTTGATATGATTCATGATACATTGGGCTAAGGGTTTAAGCGACAAAGGCGGAGTATACCGCCCGCATCGCCCTATTTCGTTGCAATGAGCCCGACTCCGGCGATGCCGGGCTGTTCCGAAGAATCGCTCTTTCTTCATAGTGATGGGGTGTTGACCGGACCCCCTGACTGTCCGTCCGGGACGCCCTATTCGCGGTGAATTGGGAACTGGGAGCTTCAAGTTCCGGTCCTTGCTTGAAACATGCAGGAGTGTTTCCCCCGATTCCGGACAACGAAGGATCCGCTGTGAAACTAAACCGCAGCCTTGCGTGGAGTCTCGTCAAGAAGACCGTTAGCTCCTGGGCGGGCGATTTTGCCCCGAGCATGGGTGCCGCCCTGGCATTCTACACGGTGTTTTCGATTGCTCCGCTATTGCTGATCGTCACGGCAGTGGCCGGGTATTTTTTTGGCGTTAATGCCGCGCGCGGGGAGATTGTCTCGCAGCTGACCGGCCTTATGGGAAAGGCTGGCGCACAAGCCGTCGAGGTCATTATCGCGAGCGCGAACAACCCGTCGCAACGCTCAATCGCGGCCGCCATTGGAGTCGTCGTCTTCCTGGTGGGCGCCACGACGGTGTTCAACGAGCTTCAGGATTCGTTGAACCGAATCTGGAAGGCTCCAAGGGGCCCTCGCACCACGGGAGTTTTCACGCTCGTTCGCGCGCGATTGCTCTCATTCGGAATGATCCTTGCGATAGCCTTCCTACTGATGGTTTCGCTTCTGGTTTCGGCCGCGCTCTCGGCCCTCGGCAAGTGGTGGGAGCCCTTGTTTTCGGGATGGGAGTCTGTCGCACAAGTCCTCAATTTTGTCCTAAGCTTTGCCCTGATCACGGTATTGTTTGCGCTGATCTTTAAGATCATGCCTCAGACTGGAGTTCGTTGGCGGGACGTCTGGATCGGAGCGGCCATCACGTCCATGCTCTTCACCGTAGGCAAACAGCTCGTCGGCCTCTATCTGGGACGAAGCAGCGTCGTGTCCTCCTTTGGCGCGGTGGGCTCGCTGGCTGTCGTCCTACTCTGGGTTTATTACTCCGCCCAGATATTTCTACTTGGGGCAGAATTCACGTGGGTTTATTCAAGTTCGCACGCCGCCCAAGATTCACCCACCAATGTCGATTCCATTGTGACAAAAAGCCGTGGGTTGCCGACAGCCAAGCACAGAGCGCGCTAGGCTAAGTTGCGTTGTCGCCGGACTCGCGGAGACCACAGGCGCCCCATACACACAGATTCATACACATCTTTGGGTCGCTGCCGGCTCTTTCGCGTCGCGGCCGGTCGCAGACTAGCAAAATTCGGATCTTTCGTATCTCAATCCATCTGCCTCACTTAGGCACAAAAAGACGCCTAGTGTCAGTCCTAGGCGTCTCTTCAAAATGGAGCGGGCGAAGAGACTCGAACTCTCGACGTCCACCTTGGCAAGGTGGTGCTCTACCAACTGAGCTACGCCCGCAAATCAGGGGGGTGATCAGATTGCCCCCCCCTTCCGCCGTCAACATCATTTAAGGTCGAGGCTGTCCCCGTTGGGCGCCGCCTTCCTGTCCCTGTGGGACCCTCCCGAATCCTCCGACCGGTAGTACGAATAGGCCTGGGTGTAGTAGCCGTAGTCCTCGCCCGACCCGCGCGGCACCTGGGTCAGGACGGCCCCGAGGATGGGGACCTTGAGCGCGGCGATCGTCTGCTGGGCCCTGAGCACCATGCTCGCGGGGTTGCGCCTGTGCTGGATCAGGAGGATAGCCCCATCCGAGACGCCCGCCAGGATACTCGAGTCGCTGACGCCGATGATGGGGGGCGAGTCGAGGAGGATGCGGTCGTACCTGCCCCGCAATGATGTAAGGAGCTCCCGGAGGCGCCCGGCGAAGAGAAGGCTCAGCGTGAAGCCGGGCACGCCGCCGCTCGTGAGGAGGTCGAGCCCGGGCGCGACGGACTTGCGTATCGCCGAGTCGATATCGCACTTGCCGGCGAGCACGTCGCTCAGGCCCGGGGCCCTGGGGCAGTTCGCGAGGTGGTGCTGCGCGGGCCGGCGCAGGTCGCCGTCCACGAGGAGGACCCGCTCGCCGTAGGCCCCCATGAGGTGGGCCAGCCTGCAGATCGTGGTGCTCTTGCCCTCGGCCGGTCCCGCGGAGAACACGACAAGCACCGAGCCCTCGCCGGGCTTGACCGCGAGGTTGAGGTTGGTGTGGAGCACGCGGTAGGGTTCCGCCTGCTCCGGCTCGTCCTTTCCGGGACCCATCGGCTCGCGGTTGTGCGGGATGACGCCGAGGACGGGGATCTTGAGGCGCCCCTCGATGTCGGCGACGTCCCGCAGGCTCGTGTCGAAGTATTCCATGACCAGGGCCACGCCGATCCCGAGCAGGAGGCCGAAGACCACGGAGGCGATGCTGTTCAGAAGGAAGCTCGGCTTGCTCGGGCGGCGGGCCGGCTCGGCCGTGTTGAGGATCTCGATCGTGCGCTTGGGCACCTGGAAATCGATTTCACGCTGGCGGAGGGTGAGGCGGAGGGTCGTGTAGAGCCGCGTCTCGTCCTCGAGCCTCTGGGCGGCCTCCTCAAAGGGACGCATCCGGTCCCTTGCGGAGAGGATCTGGTCGACCTTGGCCTTGGCGAGCTGGTTCTCCAGCTCGTCGACCCTTGCCTCCGCCTCCTTGTAGGAGTTCTCCAGCCCGCTCTCGTATCCCCGCAGGAGCGCCTCGAGCTGCTCCTTGATCTTCGCGCGGTTCTCGATCGAGGCGACGAGGTCGGGATGCGCCTCGCCAAGGCGCGCCTTGAGCTGGGTCACCTTCTGGTCGGCGATCAGGTAGGCCTGCAGGAGGTTCTGGATGTTCTGGTCTGGTATGAGCTCGGAATTCACCAGGCCGATCCGGTCCTCGACCGGGATGCTCCTGAAGCGCTCCCACCGGGTCTTCCTGCCGATGGCGTCGACCCGCAGGGCGATGAGCGAGTTCTGCATCTGCCTGAGGGTCTCGATCTCCATGTCCGAGTACTTCACGTTCAGGTCGACGCCGGAGATGTTCAGGTCCTTGCGGAGCTTCTCGACTGCGTCCCTCTGCCTCTTCACGGCGTCCTCCTGGAGCGCCATCTCCTTTCGGAGCTGCGCTATCCCCTCGCTCTGCTGCGAGGTCGCCTGCGAGATGCGGTCCTCCGAGTAGATCCGCGCGATCTCGTTGGCAATCTCGGCGGCAAGCGCCGGCTCCTGGGCGTACACGTTGATGTCGATCAGCGACGAGCTCCTCTGGGACTCCACCCTGAGCATCTTGTTGATGATGTACCGGTAGGTGAGGTCGGAGGAGAGGGTGCCCCCGGCGGCCCCGGCCGCGGAGGCGAGCCTCGTGTTCAGGCCCAGCTTCTCGATGACCGGGTAGATGATCCGCTCGTTCTGCATGATCTTGAACTGGTCCTGCAGGAAATAGGGGTCGTAGGCGCTGCTGCCCTGCGCCTGGAAGAGCTTCACGTCGCTCTCGGGCTTCTCGACCCTCACCTTGGTGGTCGCCAGGTACCACCGGGGAAGGAAGGCCGTGACCGCCATCGTGGTCACGAAGACCAGGCCCAAGATGAGGGAGATGAGGGGCAGGCGCAGCCTCAGGACCTTCGCCAGATCCGCCAGGGACGCGCTCTCCTTTGAGCCGGATGACGAGGCCATAGGTTACGGTGGAGGTATCCCCCGGCTGCGGAGGCAGGACATCCCGGTGGCCTCAGTACACCACCGTGGCACTCAGGCCGATGCGGGACCTGTTCAACGCGCGCGACGCGATGCCCGAGCTGACGTCGTCATAGTCGAACGAGGCCGAAACCGTCCAGTTCTTCGTCGGGAGGTAGGTAAGGGCGACTCCGGCGTGGGTCGAGTCCTCGCTCACGTCACCGCCCTGGCCCGGGCGGCTGACAAGGGTCGACGGCTCATAGTCGATCGACGCCGAGGCCACGACAAGCGGGCTCACGGCGTGCTGGATGTTGACGAAGAGCTTGTGCACCTTCTCGTCCGAGAACTGGGCGGGGGCCGAGGTCTCCTCGAGGCTGTAGGTGTAGCCGGCGCTGACGAACGACCCCTTGGCATAGTCGTATTTCCCGGAAAGCTCGGCGTAGGGGCTCGTCGTGCTGGAGCCACCGGCCCGCTGGCGATACTCCCCGCCAAGGCGCATGCTCGCCGATGCCTTGGGGCCCGCCTGGTAGTCGAAGCCCGCCATGAGGAAGTCCGAGTGCTTGTTGTTCGTTGAGGCGTTCGAGCTGTAGTCGACGTCCTGGTGCCGGTACTCCCCGGCAAGCTTCACGTCCGGGAGCATGGCGAAGTCGGCCTCGGCCCCGTAGAGGTTCTCGAAACGGTTCAGCTGGTTCCCGAGCGCGGGGTTCGTGTAGTCGTAATATGCGCTGCGGGCCTTCACGACCAGGCCCAGCTTCTCGGTCGGGGAGAACCCGAACCGGCCGTTGAACTCGTTGCTCTGGAGCGTCTGGTCCGAGTTGACCGACGTTCCGTTGAGGAGCGCCTCCGGGTTCTGGTTGTACGAATAGGTGTCGCTGAGATCGAAGGTCGAGGTCTTGGAGAACTCGTGCGCCACGCGTGCGCTGATCTCCTGGCTGTACACCGTCTTCGTTCCGGGGCGGTTGTCGAAGTAGTCGAGGGTCGGGCGGAAATACGCGGAGAAGAACGTCTGGTCGGTGACCGAGGTGTTGACCGTGAGCTTCGGCGACACCTCATAGACCATGCTGCCGATCGGGCTCGTGGCGGCGCCGAAAATGTTGCTGTTATAGGAGATCCCGGCCTCGACCGAGATCGTCAGGTCCTTGCCCTGTTCCTGGTCCGGGATGGGGGCATAGACGGCCCGTGCAGCCGCGCAGATGCACAGGGACGAACCTAGGAGTAGGGCTCGCGGAAATCTCATGGTTAACAGCCGGAACGCGACCGCCAAGCTGCCGTTTTGTTAATTAGTGGCAAGACCAAACAGTTAAGTGAGGGCGAATCGTGACAATTAGCGGCCCGAGGACAACGACGAATTGAAGAGGACATAGAGGTCATCGGTCACCTTCCTCGGCGCCGACAGGGGGAATTCCCTCGGGAAGGATCCCGTCAGGAGACCCCCGTAGACCTCCCCCCATTCGCCGATCCGGGGAATTGCCGCCGTGAGGAACCCAGGGGTCTTCGGCTTGGCGTTCAGGTCCGAGAAGAAGGGCCGGTCGAGCGTCTTCGGCGTGAGGAGGAGCTCCCCCGTGGGCTGCTCGACCTGGACGGCGTAGAAGTCCCGCAGCGTGGCGGGCTGGGCCCAGACCCTCGTCTGGCCGTACCAGGCGAGGCCTGCGGGAACGTCGGCCATGAGGCCGAAGCGCCCGGCGGAGTCGGAGGCGTCGAGCTGGCGGCACATGCCCTGCATCAGCTGCGGAAAATACGGCGGGTACTGGAAATGGAGCCAGTGCGGATCCAGGGCGTCGTGGGCGAGGGGGAGGGCCTGGAGCGTCAGGAGCGCGCCCGCGCACACCCGCGGCCACGCGCCCAGGAGGGCGTTGCTGGAAAGGAGCACGAAGAAGAACCCCGCCCCGAACACGATCACGAGCGGCGACAGCCAGGCGACCGCCTGGCGCTCGCTCTCGCCGGAGTTGAACGCCGCCTGGGAGCCCACAAGCGCCAGGAGCGACACGGCGAAGAGCCAGCGGAGGCGGTTGACCGGCGCCGCCTTGAACACGTACAGCCATCCCGCGGCGAAGAATGCCGTGAACCACATCGCCCCGCCGGACCAGGCCCTCGACCTGAGCGTCTCCTGGATCGTGGTCAGGAACTTGTTCGAGAGCTTGTTGAGCTCGAGCGGCGGGAGCTTTGCCGAGAGCGTCGCGCGGATGACGGCGGGCTCGGCCGTCGTGTCCCCGGCCTTGAGGGCCATGTTCTGGATCGCGAGCCCGACGGGCGAGCCCGTGACGGCCAGGTTGCGCGCGACCCAGGGCGCCGACACCAGTGCGAAGCCCCCCGCCAGGAGCGCGAGGGAGCGCCACTTTCCGGGGGCGCCGGGACGCTGGGCAACCCCGGCGGCCGCCACCAGGAACAGGATCCCCGCGGAATACTCCGTCAGGAAGAGCAGGCCGCAGAGGGCGCCGAGCGCGGCCGTCGGGAAGGAGGCGGAGCGGGGGTCGGGGGCGGACTCGACCCTCCACCAGGCGTGGAATGCCGAAAGGACGAGCACCATCATGAGCGTCGTGCCATTCACGGCGACGACCTGCTGCCACAGGGGAAGCGAGACGAAGAGCCCGAGCGCCGCGAGCCAGCCGGCCGGCGCGCCGAAGAGCCTGCGGGCCAAGTCGAAGGCGAGCCAGACGGCGAGCCCGAAGAGAGCCAGGTTCAGCCCCAGGAGGAGGTAGTCGGCGCCGTAGCCGTAGGGGGGCGCGGGGGCTGCGGCGAAGAGGGTCGAATGGGGAATCAGGCTGAGCGCGGCGGCGATCACGATCGGGTAGAAGGGCGCCTGGTACACCTCCGGGTAGGGGGTCGCCGGGTCGAAGCGGACCCCGCGTTCCCTGAGGTAGGCCACCGCCTGGGGGTAGTTAACATGGGTCGTGAAGCCCTTCCCCGAGGCGATCTGCAGGCCCATGTCCGCCTGCAAGAGGGTCGCCTCGCTCGCGGCGCCGTGGAACTGGCGCCAGGACACGACGAGCGCCACCGCCAGCCCGCATACGAGAAGCGACCCCTTGAGGACCCACCGGGCGCCGCCGCCCATCTCGAGCCAGTGGATCAGCTCCTGCGTGGTGCGCGGGCGGGCGGACATCAGTCGACCACGTCCAGTTCGGGCCACTGGGACAGCTTCCGGTGGAGCGTGCGGCGGCTGATCCCCATGAGCTCGGCGGCCTTGGTCCGGTTGCCCCTCGACTTGATGAGCGCCTCCCTGAGGATCCGCTTCTCGTTGTGCTCGACGGAGAGGGTCTGCGCGTCGCCCTGCCCTCCCGGCTCGGACGCCGACGCGGGCGAGCCCCGGAACCTGGGATCCAGGTCGAACTCGGTCACCTTGCCGCCCTTGTGGAGCACGACCGCGTTCTCGCAGAAGTTGCGCAGCTCGCGGATGTTCCCCGGCCAGGAATAGGACTGGAGCGTCCTCATGGCCCCCGCCTCGAGCTCCAGCGGGGGGACGCCGTTCTCCTCTGAGTAGATCCTGATGAAGTGCGCCATCAGCGCAGGGATGTCCTCCGGGCGCTTGCGCAGGGGGGGCATCACGAAGCGAACCACGTCCAGCCTGAAGTAGAGGTCCTCCCTGAACTTCCCCTCGCGCACGAGCTCCTCGAGATTCCGGTTGGTCGCCGTCACGAGGCGCACGTCGAGCTCGATCGTCTTCGACCCCCCGACGCGGTCGATCGCCTTTGTCTCGAGGAAGCGGAGCAGCTTGACCTGGATCGAGCCCGATATCTCCCCGATCTCGTCGAGGAAGAGGGTGCCCCCGTCGGCCGACTCGAAGCGGCCGATGCGCCTCTCGGTGGCGCCCGTGAACGACCCCTTCTCATGCCCGAAGAGCTCGCTCTCAAGGAGGCTCTCCGAGAGCGAGGCGCAGTGCACGGCGACGAAGGGCCCGCGCGAGCGCGGGCTCGACTGGTGGATGGCCTGCGCGACGAGCTCCTTGCCGGTGCCCGACTCGCCCTCGATGAGGATGGTCGCCTTCGACTGGGCGACCTTCTTGACGCGCTCGATGACCTCCTTGAGGAGGGGGGACTCCCCCACGATCGCGCCCATGTCGAACTTCTCGTCCAGGCGCTCGTGGAGCTGCTGGACCTCCACCTCCAGGCTCTTCGCCTTCAGGGCGCGGCGGATCAGGACGTCGAGGCGCTCGATGTTGACCGGCTTCGTCATGAAGTCGACCGCGCCCCGGCGCATCGCCTCCACGGCCGTGTCGATGTTGCCGTAGGCCGTCATCATGAGCACCGCAGGCCTGCTCGGCAGCCCGAGCGCCTTGTCGATCACCTTCAGGCCCGACTTGCCGGGCATCCTCAGGTCCGTGAGCACGACGTCGAAGGGCTGCGCGTCCATCAGGTTGAACGCCTCGTCGGCGCTCGCCGCCAGGCTGACGTCGTAGTTCTCCGCAAGCGCCTGCTTCAGGCCCTCCCGGGTATGCTTTTCGTCGTCGACGATGAGGACGCTGGGAACCATGGGGCCATTCCACGCTACACGCGGGGGCGGTCAAGCCCGGGCCGCGCCCCGCCCCTATCGGGCGGGGGCTCCCCCGGGTCCGGCAGGGCCGCCCATGCGCTGCGCGACCGGGGCGAGCCTGCTCAGGAGAAGGCTCGGCGGCGGGGCGCTGTCCACGAGCTCGATCACCTTCTCCCGGCGAACCCTCAGGAAGTCCTTCACCTTCTCCCTCTGGGAATCGTCAAGCTTCAGGTCGGTGGTGAACCGCTCGAGCGTCATGGGGATCACGATGAAATACGCCAGCGTCCGGAAGGGGCGCTGCAGGAGGTCGACGATCTGGTCGTCCGAGAGCGGCCTGTCGTTGTCGCCGATCTCCGGGGGCGGGCCGAACCCGCGGTGGGACTTGAACCGCTTCTGGTAGACGTCCCTCTGCTCCGGGGTGAGGATCGGCTCAATGTCGCGGTCGAACTCGGCGTAGATCGCCGTGATCCGGTCCCTGAACGCGTCCATCTGGGGACGGAGCTTCTCCATCTGCTCGGCCAGCTGAGCGCGGTTCACCGGGGGCGCAACCCTCGCCCCTGCCCCGCCCCTGGCGCCGAACTCGCCCATGAACTGGCCGGGCGGGGGCGGGAAGGGCCGATGGCGCTCCGACCACCGGCCGGCGAGGAAGCCGGTCGCGAACACCGCCAGGGTGAGGAGCGCTGCGAGGACGCGGTCCCTCATAGGCCCTGGTCGACGTCGCTCGCCTGCGCCGCGATCTCGGACCAGCCCGCCAGGCTGCTGGCATCCTCCTCACCCGAGGCCCGGGAGTGGAAGAGGAGGACCGCGGCGAGGCACAGGGCGGCCGTGGCCGCGCACATGGCGAACTGGGCGACAAACAGCGGGGACGCGGCGGCGCCCGCCGCGCGCATGACGCGCTCGGCGAAGCCCGGGGTGATCTGGGACGCCGCGTGCTCGCGCAGGCGCATCCATGCTGGGTCGTCAGTCTTCATCGCTTTGGTAGTATTTGCGCAGTTGCTCGCGTGCCCTGTGGAGTCGGGCCTTCACGGCCGCGACGCTTGTCCTGAAGGTGGCTGCGATCTCGGCGTGGCTGCGGCCCTCCTGGACAAGGGCGAGGAGGGCGCGGTCCTTGGGCCGGATCTGGGAGAGGGCATGGCGGAGGGCGTCGAGCTCCTCAGTGCCGACCGACCCCTCGGGCTCGGGCACGTTCTCGTGCTCGGGCGCGAAGGGCGTGAATATCCTGCGGAGCTTCTGGCGGCGAAGGTGGTCGATGCAGGTGTTGCGGGCGAGCCGGAAGAGCCACGACTCGAACTGGTCGGGCGCGTTGAGGCGGCCGAGGGCCCGGGCCATCTTGACGAACACCATCTGGCACAGGTCCTCCACGGAGTCGCTGCGGCCCGTGATGGCGTAGACGAACCCGGCGACGCGCCGCTGGTACGAGACGATGAGGTCCCGCATCGCGGCGGAGTCGCCGCGCTGCGCAAGGCGAACCCGGTCGCCAAGCGTCGAGGTTGAGCTTTCATCCATGCATGTTGCATTGCACTATGACCGACCTGACGCAGATCGGGCCGGAAAGATGCGCATTTTCAATTGGCGCAAAGACGGGGCACATGCAATCATCGAGGCTTGTCAGAGTCCACCCGGCAAACATCCCGCGTCAATCCCCATCCCAGGCCCCAACATGCCCCCTAAGACATCCCAGGCCAGCCGCTTAGCGCTGGCGATCACCCTCGCCGCCTCGGCGGCCCTCCTCGGCGCGGCGGGGTGCCTGCACCCCATCGATGACGAGCTCACGAAGGGCGTGGTCTCGGGCGAGCGGCCCGTTGCGATGGAGGGAAGCCATGCCTTCTTCGGGGGCAGGGTCTCCGCCAAGGTCACGCTCAGCCGCGGGATCGGCCGCGGGCTCAAGCGCGGCAAGGGCGAGCGGGACAAGACCTACAGGGACTATGCCGACAATGAGGACAAGACCATGATCGGCAGCCCCCTGCCCCCGGTGACGCTCCACCTGATCCTCACGAACGCCGGCGCGGACGCGGTCACGGTCACGATCTCCGACTTCGAGTCGGAGATGGGAAACTTTGCGATCGAACCCGACACGCTCACCCTCGCCCCGGGGCAGTCCGCCGAGCCCACCTCGATGGTCTCGCAGCTCGGGGTGAGCTCCGACGAGATCCCCTTCAAGGTGACGCTCAGGATCGGGAAGACGAGGGAGACGCAGACGGTCCTGGCCCGGATAATCCAGGGCGCCGCCCCCGCGGGCCAGTAGCGTTCCTATCCCCCCTCGAGCATCCGGACCCTGCGGTCCTTGCGGGGGAACTGGAGGGTGATGATGGTTCCCATGCCCTCGCGGCTCTCGATGCCGACCTGGCCCCCGTGCACGCGCATGATCCGCTTCACGATCATGAGCCCGAGGCCGTGGCCCCCCGACTTCGTCGTGAAGTAGGGCTGGAACAGCTTGACCAGGTCCTCGTGGCGGATCCCGGAGCCGCTGTCCCCGAAGAGCAGGTAGACCGAGTCGTCGTCGGCCCTGGACTTTATCTTGAGCTTCCCGCCGGGCTGCATCGCCTCCATGGCGTTCTTCGTGATGTTGAAGAACACCTGCTTGAGCTGGTTGCGGTCCGCCATGACGGTCGGCAGCGACGCGGGAGTCTCGGCCTCCACGGCGACGCCCCGGTCTGCAAACTCCCTCTTCTGGAACTTGAGCACCTCGGCCAGCACGTCGGTCAGGCTCGTCTCGGCGAGGTCAGGCGGCGTGGGCCTGATGGCCTCGAGGAAGTGGGTGATGATGCCGTCGAGGCGCTCGACCTCCGCCCGGCAGACGCCGACCGAGTCCGCGATCGAGTCCGCCTCGGGAGACTGGCCGAGCTTCTTCAGCTTCCTGGCGATCAGCTGCAGGTGGATCGTCAGCGAGTTGAGCGGGTTGCCGAGCTCGTGGGCCACGCCCGCCGCGAGGAGGAGGATGGAGGAGGTCTTCTCGTCCTCGATGCGCTGCTCCGTCGTCAGCTTCTCGCGGGTGACGTCCGCCAGGATCACCGCGAAGCGGCGCTCGCCCCCGGGGTCGTCGCCGGGAATCGGGACCATGTAGAGCCTGACCGTGCGCGGCTCCGGGTAGGAGAGCTCGAACTCCCTGGTGACGAAGGGTCCGGCGTTGCTCGCCGCCGCGCCGAGCGTGGGCCTGAGGCCCGGGATCAGCCGCCAGAGGGTCTGGCCGCCGAGCGCCTCCCCGCTCGTGCCGATGAGGCGCTGGGCCGCGTCGTTCGCGTACTCGATGGCCCCGTCCGGGGAGATCACCAGGACGCCCTCCTGGAGCGTCTTGAAGATCTGCTCGAAGAGCGTCCGCTCCTTGGCGAGGCGCTGGACCAGGTTCGCGAGGTTGACCGAGTCGAGCGTGTCGAGGCGCCCCATCAGGCGTTCCAGGGGGGTGTGTTTCTTGCCTGCCATCTGCACCCGTTCTGCCCGGACCGCGCCCGCGGGTCAACGGCCGGGAAGAAAATCCATCTGGTTCGGGTCGGGCCTCTGGGAGAGGAGCTTGCGCAGGAACATCTCCCGGTGGATGGGGCTGCGCCCGAGGCGGACGACCGCCTCCCGGTGGTCCTCCGTCCCGTAGCCCTTGTGCCGTGCGAATCCGTACCCCGGGTACGCCAGGTCCAGCTCGGCCATCATCCGGTCGCGGGTGACCTTGGCGATGATCGAGCCCATCGCGATGCACAGCGACCGGGCGTCGCCGTTGACTATCGCCGTGTGCGGGTAGGGAAACCCCCGCAGGGGCAGCCCGTCCACGAGGACGCGGCAGGAGACCAGGGGCACGAAGGACTCCCTCTCCTCGCTCGAGGAGAAGAGGTCGGGCTCGTCGTTGCGGCGGAACGCGGCCACGGGGTAGATGCCCTCCATCGCGCGCCTCATCGCGAGCTTCGTGGCGCCGAGGATGTTGTGCTGCTCGATCTCCTCCACGCTCGCCGACCCGTAGTGGGCGTGGATCTGGCCCTGGGCGGCGAGGGCCTCGAACTCGGACCACAGGGACTCGCGCTCCGCCGCCGAGAGCTGCTTCGAGTCGTTCACCCGCCCCGACTTGAGCGTCGCCCAGCGCCCCTCGAGGAACCCGCGGGTGACCAGGACCGCGCCGGCGACGACCGGGCCGGCGAGCGCCCCCCTGCCGACCTCGTCCATACCGATGAGGCTTTCGAGGCCCTCGATCTTCTTCAGGTCAAAGCTCCGGAGCTGGCGACGCTTAGGCATCGGGCGACCCAGGGCCTCCTCACCCACCCCACTCGACGCGCTCCCTGGGCTCCTTGAGCGGGAGCTCGTCGAGCTTGCCCGCGGCGCTCACCACCTCGTAGGCCGTCCGGAAATGGAGCTTGGCGAAGGTGCCGAGCGAGCGGGCCCCGAACCTCTCGATGATCTGCGACGCCTGCTCCTTGACGAGCGGCCCCGCGCCCTTCTGGAGCGGCCCCCCGAACTGCCTCGAGAGGAGGTGCATCTGGCGCACGAACTCCGCCCGCGCGACGACGGAGGCCGCGGCGACGACCGGGTCCTCCTCGGCCTTCGTCCGCATCTGCAGGTCGAAGTCCTTGACCCCCATCTTCGCGAGCTCGCGCTGGACGAGGGGCTGCTTGCTGAACTGGTCGAGGAGGCCCCTCGGGGCCTTCTTGACGGTCAGCGCCTGCTTGAGCGCGGTCGCGTGCTGCCAGGCAAGGAGCCGGTTCAGGTTCGCGTAGGGCCGGCCCATGAGCTCGTTGTACTTGGCCATCCCGCAGAAGCAGGTGCTGATCGCCACCCCGTGCGTCTCGCGGATCATCTTGTCGAGCTTGATGATCTGGGCCTCCGCGATCTTCTTGGAATCCTTCACGCCGGCCTTGATCCAGCCCTCGATCGCCGTCGGGCCGGCGATCACGGTCGCCGCGACGACCGGCCCGAAGAGGTCCCCCTTGCCGCTCTCGTCGAGACCGGCGTGGAGCTCGAACCAGTCCGGGTGCAGGACCTCGTCGTAGCCGAGTTTCGGCGCCATCGTGATCTCGGGCTCGAGCGTCATCGTCACGAACTCCTCGGTCCCCTTGCCGGCAACGACAAGCTTCCCGCTCTCGTAGGCGGTCACGTTGCAGTCGCGCCCCTTGAAGGCATACCTGGCGTACGCGACCTCGAATGCCTCCCAGCCCTTCCCCGAAAGGATGCCGCGGAGCCTCTCCATCTGGGCATCGTCGAGCTTGAGCGTGTAGCTGCTCAGCTTCTTGGGTTTTTCCTCGTCGTCCTGGCCGCGCTTGGGCATGAGGGACCCATAGTCACAAAATTGACGCCAATGACACGCAAAACTTCCGCCCGGGACGCCCTTCTGGCCCGCCGGGAGGGGTTTCAGGAGGCCCTCCTGGCATGGTACAGGGGGTGCCGAAGGCGCCTGCCGTGGCGGGAGTCGCCGTCGCCCTACGCGACGGTCGTCAGCGAGTTCATGCTCCAGCAGACCCAGGTGGCGACGGTCCTCCCCTACTTCGCACGCTGGATGGAGGCGCTGCCGGACTTCGCGGCGCTCGCCGGCGCGCAGGAGGCGACCGTGCTCAGGCTCTGGGAGGGCCTGGGATACTACTCGCGCGCCCGCAACCTGCACCGGCTCGCCAGGGAGGTCGCAGCCGGGCCGCTTCCCTCGGGCGCCGAGGGCTGGAGGCGGCTCCCGGGGGTCGGCCCGTACACCGCCGCCGCGATCGCCAGCATCGCCTTCGGCGAGGCGAGCGCCTGCGTCGACGGCAACGTGGTCCGGATCCTCTCGAGGCTCACCCGCGACGCCACCCCCTACAGGGACAGCGCGTCGGCCTCGAAGGCGTTCGCGCCGCTGGCCCAGGAACTCGTCAACGCCGCCGCGCCGGGCGACCACAACCAGGCGATGATGGAGCTCGGCGCGACGGTCTGCTTCAGGCGGAGCCCGACGTGCCTCGTGTGCCCGGTGCGCGGCCACTGCGGGGCCGCCACCTCGGGCGACCCCGAGTCCTACCCGAGGCTCGATGCGAGGAAGGTCGAGCACAGGAAGGTCGTCCGGGTGTGGTGCGAGCGCGCGGGATCGGTCCTCCTGCACAAGAATGCAGCGGGGGCGCGCCGCCTTGCCGGCCTCCACGAGCTCCCAACGGCGGAGCAGGCGGGCATGGACCCCGCCCAGGCCTCAAAGGGCCGCCTGGTGTCGCGCAAGAGCCGGGGGATCACCCGCTTCAGGATCGAGGAGTCGATCCACCTCGCCCGCCCGCCCCGGGGACGGCTTGGCGCCGGCCTGGTGTGGATCCGGGTCTCGGACCTGGGCGAAATCTCACTCTCCGGCCCGCACCGCCGGTGGACGGCGCAGGTGCTCGCGGATCGGGGGCGCTAGGCGGGTGGGCGGCCATGCCGGGGCTGCGGCACCGCGCCCAGGGCGGCGCTCACTTCGCCAGCCTCTCCGCCATCGCGCGCGCCGAAGGGTCGGCGGGATTAAGCCTGTGCGCCTCCTCGAATTCCGCGGCCGCGTCCCGAGTCCTGCCCTCCCTCAGCAGCACGGTTCCGAGGGCCAGGTGGGCCCGCCCGTATCCCGGATTTGCGCGGATGGCCGCCCTGATGTGTTCAATCCCCTCGGGCGCGCGCCCCGCCGAGCAGAGGAGGAGCCCGAGGTTGTTCTCGGCCTCGGCCAGGCCGGGCTGGAGCCGGACCGCCTCCTCGTACTGGTGGATCGCCTCGGGAACCCGGCCGGCCGACTCCATGGCCTTGCCGAGGTTGAAGTGGGTCATGGCCAGGCCGGGGTCCATCCCGAGCGCCGCCTCCATGCGCGCCATCCCCTCCGCGGTCCGCCCGGTGACGCAGAGCGCCACGCCGAGGTTGCTGCTGGCCTCGGCGAAGTCGGGCTTGAGGCGGAGGGCGGACTCGAGCTCGGCGATCCCCTCGCCGACCCTGCCGGATCGCGCGAGGAGGGCCCCGAGGTTGTAGTGCGCAATTGCATACGACGGGTCGATCTCGACGGCCCTCCTCAGGTGCGCCTCGGCCTCGGGGAGCCTTCCCGGCTCGTCCTCGAGGATCACGGCGAGCGAATTCTCGGCGAGGGGATAGCGGGGCTCGATGCCGAGGGCGGCCTCTAGCTCCGCCACGCCCTCCCCGCGCCTTCCGGGGAGGGAGCCGAGCAGGGTCCCGAGGGCGCAGTGGGCGCGGGCGTTCTCCGGCTGGGTTGCGACGGTGCCCGCCCAGAGGGCCACCTCGCTTCGATAGTCCCCGTTCCGGAGGGCGGTCAGCATCCCGAGGAGGACCACGGCGGCCGCGAGGGGCGCCAGGACCCGGCGGCCGGCGGCCGCGTAGCCCCCGAGCACGACCGCCGACACTACGGCCGCAAGGGGCAGGTACATGCGGTGCTCCGCCATGGTCTGCGTCGCAACGGGGACAAGGCAGGTCGGCAGGAGGATGAGGAAGAACCATGCGCCGAGGAACCCCGCGGCGGGTCGGCGCCAGAGGGCGGCGGCCGCGGCGGCCGCAAGCGGGACCACGAGGAGCGCGCACAGGGCGGACTCCCGGGGGTGCCGCAGAAGCACGGTCCCGTAGTCGAACGAGAGCGGATGCGGCCAAAGGGAGAGGCCCAGGTAGCGGGCCACGGCCCCGAACTGGGCAAGCCAGTACGGGCCGGGAGGCGCGACGCCGCCGAAGCCGGCCGTGCCTCCGCGGCTCCAGCCTGTCCCGGCCACGAGAAATGCAAGGGGGATCCACGTGGCGGCGAGCGCGAGGTGGAGCCATCCCCTCTTCGCCAGCGCCCCGCGGAACGATCGCGCCAGGAACGTCCGGTCATAGAGGAGCACGATCAGGGGCGCCGTCGCCATAACCTCCTTTGTCCCCATGCCCAGCAGGCACGCCGCGACCGCGAACCCACCCCACGCGGCGGGCCTTGGCGACCCGGCGGACCGGATGACGCAGTAGAGGGTCAGGAGGTAGAAGAGCCCCATCAGCGACTCGACGCGCTGGACGACATAGGTCACGGACTCGGTCTGGAGCGGATGGAGGGCCCACAGGAGGGCCACCGCGAGCGCGAGGGGCACCGCATCGCGGGCGAAGCGGCCTCCCAGGACGGGCGACGAGAGCGTCCGCCTCACGATCCCGAAGAGCACGAGGCCCCCCAGGACGAGGATCACGACGTTGGTCGCGTGGTAGCCCCGCACGCCCGTGCCGCCGAGCGCGTAGTTGAGCGCAAGGGTGAGGTTCGCGACCGGCCGGCCGCCCACCGATGTCCCGGAGGCCGGCGGCGACAGCGCCGCGAGGGGGGGCCACAGGCTCCGCAGGCTCGCATTCTCCGTTATCGACGGGATGTCGTCGAACTCGAAGGGCGCGTTGAGCGCGTTGTGGTAGGCCGCGAGCGCGGAGAGAATGATCGCGGCCACCGCAAGGGCCACAGGGATTCGGTCCGTCGACCGCGGGAATGGGGTTCCGGACCGAGCGCCCATGGATGCGCCTCCCCGGCCTAGGCGGCGGGTCCGAACCTTGCGAGCAGGGAATCCACCCGGGCCTTCGACGCGCGCACACCGTCCACCGTCACCCGGGGGCTCAGCTCGATCACGAACAGGTGCTCCGGCCTCCAGAAGCCCTGGAGCATCTCGAAGTCGACGGTCCCCGAGCCTATCGCCTGGTGGTCGTGGCCCCCGGCGTCCACGTCGTGGAGGTGGAAGCCCAGGAGCCGCGCCGCGTTGTCCTCGAGCTGGCGGCGGTGGCTTATGAGCCCCATGCCCTCCTTCAGGTGCGCGTGCCCGGCGTCGTGCCAGTAACCCGCCGAGGAATCGGGGGGCAGGGACGAGAGGAACTGCGGGAAGTCCGCGTCGACGGGGAGCTCCTCGAAGCGCTCGCGGTTCTCAAGCCCAAGCCTCACCCCCTTCTCGTGCGCATAGTCGAGGACGCCAAGCACCCCGTCCTGGGTCCTCTGCCAGTAGGGCCCCATTTTCCTGCGCAGCTTGCGGAGCGCCTTCTCGACCAGGGCGATGTAGGCCTTGTCGCCGGACTTCACCGCGTCCGGATGGCGCTCCAGGTACGCGACCATGTGCCGGTCCGGGGCGAGCCAGAAGTACCTCACGCTGCCCAGGTGGCAGACCATGAGCGACGCCCCGACCTGGGCGGCGAAGTCGATCGACCGCCTTGTCTGGCGCTCCCACTGCTCCCTCTCCTTCGAGTCGGGGGAGGAGGGCTGGAAGAAGTTGGGCGCGGCGTTGAACACCCCCATCGGCAGCGGGCAGAAGTTGTGCGTCGAGCCGACCCTGATCAGGCCCTCCTCCACGGCCTTGAGGATCCCCGGCACGAGCGTGATCCGGATGCCGTGGCTCAGCTCGACCTTCTCGAAGCCGAGGTCCGCCATCTCGCGCAGCATCTCGTAGCCGTCCTTGTGGCGCTGGGAGCACCAGCTTGTCGAAAGCGCGGGGACGGGACTCACGGCAAGGGCAAAGATCGAACAAGCCGCCCGATTTGCACGAAAAAAAACCGCGCCCGACGGGTGTCAGGGCGCGGTTTCAAGAGTGGGGGGCCGGCCGGCCTAGCTGTCGTAGCGGCGGCGAAGCATCGCGGTGAAGGCCATCACCTTGTTCTTGCGGCGGCGCTTCTCGCAGGGCTTCTCGTAGTAGCGCTTGGCGCGGGTGCCCTTGATGATGTTCTCGCGGTCGAGCTTCTTCTTCATGCGGCGAAGCGCACGGTCGATGGGCTCGTTCTTGCGGATCTTGATTTCGATGGACATGGTCAGCTTCGTGAAGGGAAAAGCCCGCTAATAGGCCACCCGGAAGAGGCCCCGTCAACGGTTAAAAGGGGCCTCCCGGGGAGCCATCTTGTGTTCCGGCTTGCGCATCCGCAGGGCTGATCTTGGTTAACCCACGCGTGTCCTCCGTCGACAAGAATTTCGTCCATCTCCACGTCCATTCGGACTACAGCCTCCTGGACGGGGCGTGCAGGATCGACCAGCTGACCGAGCGCGCGGGCCAGCTCGGGATGAGCGCGCTGGCCCTCACGGACCATGGCAACCTGTTTGGGGCCATTGACTTCTATACTGCGGCCAAGAGCAAGGGCATCAAGCCGCTGATCGGCTGCGAACTCTACCTATCCGAGGGTTCGCGCTTGGAGAAGCAGGGGCGCAGCGACGAGGGCCGGAGCATCTTCCACCTCGGCCTCCTGGCCCGGAACATCGAGGGCTACCAGAACCTGCTGAAGCTCGTAAGCGATGCCCACCTCAAGGGTTTCTATTACAAGCCGAGGACGGACCTGGATACCCTGGCCCGCCACGCCAAGGGGCTGATCGGGTTCACGGGCTGTCTTGCCTCGCTCGTCCCCCAGCACCTCCTTCACGACCGCTGGGACGAGGCCCGGAAGGCGACCGCGCGCTTCGTCGACATCTTCGGCAGGGAGAGCTACTTCGTCGAGATCCAGGACCACGGCATCCCCGAGCAGAGGAAGATCATCCCGGGACTCCTCAAGCTGGCCCAGGAATTCGGGCTGAAGGTCATCTGCTCGAACGACGTGCACTACGTCCACGCCTCGGACGCGGGCTCCCACGACGCGATGCTGTGCATCCAGACCGGCGCAAAGATCGACGACGAGAAGCGCATGCGCTTCGAGGGCCAGCAGTTCTACCTGAAATCGCGCGCCGAGATGGAGCGCCTCTTCGCGGAAGTGCCCGACTCGGTCACGAACACCCAGGCGGTCGCAGAGATGTGCGACCTGGCAATCCCGTTCCCCAAGGGCAGCGAGCGCTACCCCAAGTACCCCCTCCCGGCCGAGGTGGGCACCGATGGGATCGGATACCTTAGGGGGCTGTGCATCACCGGGCTCAAGGCAAGGTACGGGGTCGACTTCTCGGAGCCGGGGAAGGCGGTCGACCCGGCCCTCGCCCGGGTGCTCGTGGACAGGCTCGAGTTCGAGCTCGGGGTCATCGCGAAGACCGGGTTCATCGACTACTTCCTCGTCGTCTGGGATTTCATCAGCTGGGCCAAGGATCACGGCATCCCCGTCGGCCCCGGCCGCGGCTCGGGCGCCGGCTCCATCGTCGCGTACGCGATGCGGATCACCGATCTCGATCCCATCCCGTACAACCTGCTGTTCGAGCGCTTCCTCAA
>PLXR01000134.1 GCA_003151495.1 Opitutaceae bacterium | reverse complement strand
CTGCACCTGGGGGTGACCGAGGCGGGGGACGGCGAGGACGGGAGGATCAAGGGCGCGATCGGGATAGGCTCCCTGCTCCTGGACGGCCTTGGCGACACGATCCGGGTGTCGCTCACCGAGGACAGCGTCTACGAGATACCAGTCGCGCGCGCGATCGCCGACAAGGCGATGAGCCTCTGGCGAACCGGGGAGGCGGGGACGGGCGCGGGAACCGACTCGCTGGACCCCTACCACTTCGAGCGCCGCGCCACGGCGGCGCTGCACCTGGGCACCGCCGCCGTGGGCCCGGGCGAGCCGCCCCGGGTCATCGCCAGGGCCGCCGGGGCCGCGCAGGCTGCGGCTGCCCTTTCCGAGCTTTCGTCCCCCAGGCTCAAGGAAACGCCCGCCGAGGGGCTCCTCGTTCCCATCGCCTCGGGGGCCGACCTCGAGCTCCTGCGGGACTCCCTCGCCGGGGCCCCCCCTGCGGTCGGGTTCCTGGCCCTGGAGCTGGCGCCTGGGCTCGTCCCGGGCGACCTCGGGCCCCTCCTCGCCTCGGCCCGGGGCAAGCTGCTGCTCGTCAGGGAGTTTGGCCCGGGCGGGGCGGCCGAGCTCGCGGATTGGGCGGCCCTCGCCAGGTCGACCGGTCATTTCCTGGCCGTCGACGCGTCGCCCGCGGCCTTCGCGGCCCTTCAGGGCGCGCTCGCCCGGCTCGGCGACGAGCGCCTTGTCGTGACGTGCTCGAAGGTCGACAGCCTCGGGGGGGGGCATGCCCTCGGCGCCTACCGGGGAATTGTCGAGACCCTCCGCTCCGCGGGGATCCGGCCGCCCCTCTGGATCCGCAACACGCATGCCACGGCCGTCCGCGGCGACAACACGTTCCTCTCGCGCCTCCTCGAGGCGAGCTTCCTGACCGGCGGCCTGCTCTGCGACGGGATCGGCGACCTCGTGAGCATCGAGACCGAGCCCGACCCTACGCGCGCGACGCGTCTCTCCTACAGCGTCCTCCAGGGCGCGGGGGCAAGGATATCGAAGGCGGAGTTTGTCGCGTGCCCGAGCTGCGGGCGCACCCTCTTCGACCTGCAGACCACCACCCAGCGCATCCGGGCGCAGACCTCGCACCTGAAGGGCGTGAAGATCGCGATCATGGGATGCATCGTGAACGGGCCGGGCGAGATGGCGGACGCGGACTTCGGCTACGTCGGGGGCGCCCCGGGCAAGATCAACCTCTATGTCGGCAAGCAGTGCGTGCAGTACAACATCCCGCAGTCCGAGGCCGACGCGCGTTTGATAGCTCTCATTAAGACGCACAATAAGTGGGCCGAGCCCGAACCGGCGCACGCGTAGGGCCGCGCGCGTGTATCGAAAAAGTCCACGCACCGTCACCGGAGCGTAACGTGCCCGTAACCTTCTCTCGGGCTCTCATAGCCTGATTCAGGGCGATGTAATATTGCGGGGATTACGCCCAAAACAGGTGTGTTTTTTGACGCCTAAATTTGCGGCTCCAACGCAACAAAAAAGGTGAAAAAAGTTATGCCCACCCCCCCTGTGAACAACTTGTCAGAAAGTTGATGTTGTAATGGATTTGGCGATGTAAGTTACTCCGCCCTTGTCCAAGCGTTTTAGGCTCCCGGATGTTCTTTGCCACGTTACGAATGCCGCCCACCCAGGGCCGCGCAGCGATACACGACTCTTTTCATTGGCCATCACCTTTTTACGAGATTTTACAACTCTACCGAGCACGACGGTGGCCAAGAATCAATTTTCATCGCGGCGGACGGACCCGGAGGCAGCCAGAATGACGTGCCAAAGCACCCCCGGCGGGCCAATGTGAATAAGCCCTGACTTTCCTGCCCCGCCCATGCCCACTTTGTCCCTGCCCCACAGCCTGTGGGAGACGGTAAAATGCGACTTCAAGTCGCTCTTCCCGGAGGATGTGTTCCAGATGTGGTTTGAGCCCGTGGTATGCATAGAGACGACCGAGGATACCATAACGCTCGGGGTGCCCAATGATTTCGCGGCCATCTGGATCCACGACAACTACCTCGACCTGATATCCCAGCGCCTCCGGCTCACGGCCGGCAGGCTGGTGAACGTAAATCTTCAGAAGACCGACGGCGTTGCGCGGGGCGCGGGTGGCCACAGGGCCGCGGAATCCCCAGCCCCGGCTGCGCGATCGCGCACCGCCGCCCCGTCCCGTCGCACCGGCCGCGGCGACGACCGGGGGCCCCCCCCGGGGACCCTCAACCCGCGTAACACGTTCGAGACATTTGTCGTGGGCGCGAACAACCAGATGGCCCACGCCGCAGCGCTGGCGGTGGCCCAGGCCCCCGCGCAGGCCTACAACCCGCTCTTCATCTACGGCGAGACCGGCCTCGGGAAGACCCACCTGATGCACGCGATCGGCCACGCCATCCTCCGCGCCAATCCCGACACCCGCGTCGCCTATCTCTCCACCGAGAAGTTCACCAACGAGTTCATCCAGGCCCTGCAGGAGAACAGCCTGACCAAGTTTCGCCAGCGCTACCGCCATGCCGACGTCCTGCTGATCGACGACGTCCAGTTCATGGAGAACAAAGAAGGGCTCCAGGAGGAGTTCTTCCACACCTACAACGACC
>PLXR01000149.1 GCA_003151495.1 Opitutaceae bacterium | reverse complement strand
TCTCGAACTTCGAGGAGCACATCGCGGAGCTGGCGAGGAGCCGGGGGTGCACGGGGGTCATGTGCGGGCACATCCACACGCCCGCGGACAAGATGCTCGGACCCATCCACTACCTCAACTCGGGCGACTGGATAGAGTCGCTCACCGCCATCGTCGAGCACTGGGACGGGAGCTACCAGCTCCTCGAGTACTCGGACTTCGTGAAGGCGTTCCCCCTGCCCCCGGACGGCCAGGCGGCGGAGGACCTGGAGCCCCGGGAAGGGGTCGGCGCCCAGGTCCCCGCCGAGGCGCCCAGCGAGACCCACGCGACCTGAGGGTTGGGTTGACAGGCGAGCGGCGGCCCACCGTCGTTGGGGCCGTGGGGGAGCGCGAAAAGATCGTTGTGGCCATGTCCGGGGGCGTCGACAGCTCGGTCGCGGCGCTTGTCCTCAAGAGGCAGGGCGCCGACGTGAGCGGCGCGTACATGAAGAACTGGATCAATGAGGACGGCGTCGTGGGCCGCTGCCCCTGGATGGAGGACATCGAGGACGCCCGCAGGGTGGCCGAGCAGATCGGGATCCCCTTCCAGGTCGTCAACCTCATGCGGGACTACCGCGAGAAGGTCGTGCAGTACCTCCTGGACGGCTACGAGCGGGGCCTGACCCCAAACCCCGACGCCATGTGCAACCGCGAGATCAAGTTCGGCGCGTTCCGCTCGTGGGCGCGCGGCCAGGGGTTCGCGGCCGTGGCCACCGGGCACTATGCAAGGGGGGCCGTCGGCGCCGACGGCGCGGCGGAGGTGCACGAGGCCGCGGACCGCAACAAGGACCAGACCTATTTCCTGGCGCTCCTCGGGCAGGACCAGATCAGAGACGCCCGGTTCCCGATCGGGGACCTGGAGAAGCCGGAGGTCCGCCGGATCGCCCGCGAGGCGGGGCTCGCGACGGCCGGGAAGCGGGACAGCCAGGGCATCTGCTTCATCGGCGAGGTGCGGATGGGGGACTTCCTGAGGGCCTACGTCCCCGACCGGCCCGGGGCGATCGTCCGGGCCGCGGACGGGGCCGAGGTCGGCCGGCACCGGGGCCTCCACTTCTTCACGCTCGGCCAGCGGCGGGGCATAGGCGTGCCCTCGAACACCGCCAACGAGAAATACGTGGTCGTCGGCAAGCGGGCCGCGGACAACGCGCTCCTGGTGGCGTTCGACCATCCCAGTGCCCCGGGGCTTTTCCAGTCGGAGGTGCGGGTCCACTCGGTCTGCTGGAACGGCGCGCACACCCCGGGCCCCTGCGCCCTCGAGGGCCGGGTCCGCTACCGGGATCCCCGGGTGCCGCTCACCCTGGTCCCAGGGGACGGCGCGACCGCCCTCGTGCGGTTTGAATCTCCCCAGCGTGCGCTCGCGGCGGGCCAGGTCCTGGCCCTCTACGAGGGTTCCCGCCTGCTCGGGGGCGCCGTCTTCGCCTAGCGGGCCGACGCCAGGGCGAGCGCCGCAGCGAGGCCCAGGAAGACGATCCCCATCGCCCGGTCGATCAGGTGCCCGCCCCTGAGAAAGGCCGCCCTCACGCCGTCACGCGTGAAGAATACCGACACGGTGGCGAACCACGCCATCGTGCTCGCCGACATCCAAAGGCCGAACGCCCCCTGGATGGCCTTGGGGGTGCGCGGGTCGATGAACGAGGCGAAGAGCGCCACGAAGAACAGCGTCGCCTTGGGGTTGAACACGTTGGTCAGGAAGCCCGTGGTCCAGGCCGAGCGCGGGCCTGGCGCGGCCGGCCGGGCCGCCCCTCCCGGGGTGCCGAACGGGGAGAGGGAGGCGTCCCGCCGCGGCCGGCTCATGAGGCCCTTCAGCCCGATCCAGGCAAGGTACGCCGCGCCGGCCACCTTCATGGCGGTGAACGCCACCGGATAGGTCTTCAAGAGGAGGCCGATCCCGAGGAGGGCATATGAGACGTGGACCAGGATTGCGCTGCCGATGCCCACGCTCGTCCAGACGGCCGCCCTGCGCCCGTGCGCGATGCTCTGGCGCACCACCATGGCGAAGTCCGGGCCCGGGCTCGCGACGGCCAGCAGGTGGGCCAGCGCGACCTTCAGGAACTGGGGCCAATATCCATGCACGGAGCGGACTAGGGCGAGATTTCCTTGAGGCCCGGGTCGGCGAGCATCTTGGCCACGCCGTTCGACTCCGCGAAGGAGCGCAGGCGGCGGTCGTCGGGATGATCCGAGCGTTCGCGGTTGAGGAGTGACCGCGCCTCGTCCGCGCGCCCGAGCACCACGAGCACGTAGGCCCTCCTGATGACGGATGTCGAACTGGCCTTGTCGCGCTTGGAGTCCGCCTCGTAGGCGGAGAGCGCCGACTTGTAGGCGGAGCGCGCGCCGCCCGGGTTGTGCAGGCGCATCCTCACGATGCCGAGGTTCATCCAGGTGTCCCCCTGGTCCGGGCAGAGGGCGGCCGCCTTCGCGAGGAGCCCCTCGGCGCGGCTCCAGTCGCGCAGGGTCACCGCGAAATCGGCCTCGCTCTGGATATTGGCGGCCTCCTTGCGCTCGAGGGAGGTGATCTCCCTGGGATGGCAGGCGCAGAGGATGAGCGCCGCGGCAGCAACCAGGGCCCAGCGGGGTCTCATCACAGGTCGGGCGGGACGGTCGAGATGGCCTCCTCCATGGTGGAGAGGCCCTCCTTCACCTTCAGCAGGCTGTCCTGGTGGAGGGTCTTCATCCCCCCCCGGCAGGCGATCTTCTTGAGCTCGGCCGTCTCCATCTTCTTGTTGATGCCCTCGATCAGCTCCTCGTTGGTCACCATGAGCTCGTGGATGCCGACGCGCCCGCGGTAGCCGCTCCCGTTGCACTTCGGGCAGCCCTTCACGTTGTGCTTGAAGATGAGCCCGCTCCACCCGATCCCCTTCTCAAGGATCTCCTTCTCCCTGTCCTTGGGCTCGTACTGCACCTTGCACTGCTTGCAGACGCGGCGCATCAGGCGTTGGGCGCACACGCAAAGGATGGACGAGGAGATCATGAACGGCTCGATCTCCATGT
>PLXR01000096.1 GCA_003151495.1 Opitutaceae bacterium | reverse complement strand
CGACTACTGCTGCGTGCACGCCAGCTTCGCCCTGCGCGAGATCGGCTTCGAAACGGTCATGGTCAATTCGAACCCGGAAACGGTTTCCACGGACTACGACACGAGCGACCGCCTTTACTTCGAGCCGCTGACCCTCGAGGACGTCCTCGAGGTTTACCAGCAGGAGGGCTGCGAGGGCGCGGTCGTGCAGTTCGGCGGCCAGACCCCGCTGAACCTGGCGGCGGCCCTCAAGGCCAACGGCGTCCGGATCATCGGCACGTCGCCGGAGAGCATCGAAATCGCCGAGGACCGGAAGCTGTTCGCCCAGGTTCTGGTCAAGCTCGGCCTGGAGCAGCCGGCCAACCGCATCGCGCTGAGCGAGGGCGAGGCGCTGGCCTGCGCGCGGGAGATCGGCTATCCGGTGCTGCTGCGGCCCTCCTTCGTCCTGGGCGGCCGGGCTATGATCGTGGTTTACGGCGAGGATGAGCTGAAGGGCGTGGTCCGCCAGGTCTTCGACGTCATGCCGGGCAAGCCGGTCCTGATCGACAAGTTCCTGGAGGACGCGATCGAGCTCGACGTGGACTGCCTCGCCGACGGCGAGACGAGCGTCATCGGCGGCATGCTCGAGCACATCGAGTTCGCGGGCGTCCACTCGGGCGACGCCGCGATGGTGATGCCCCCGCACACGCTCAGCCGCGAGATCCTCGCCACGGTGCGCGTGGCCACCCACGCTCTCGCAAGGGAGCTCAAGGTGATCGGCCTCATGAACGTCCAGTTCGCGATCAAGGACGGCCAGCTCTACGTGCTCGAGGTGAACCCGAGGGCGTCCCGCACCGTCCCGTTCGTGGCCAAGGCGATAGGCGCCCCTCTGGCCAAGATCGCGGCGAAGGTGATGGCGGGAAAGAAGCTCGCGGACCTCGGGTTCACCCGCGAGGTCGCCCCGAAGCACTGGTGCGTGAAGGAGGCGGTCTTCCCGTTCGTCCGGTTCCCCGGGGCGACGATCGCGCTCGGGCCCGAGATGCGCTCGACGGGCGAGGTGATGGGCCTGGACGCGGACCTCGGCATCGCCTTCGCCAAGGCGCAGGCGGCGGCCAAGCCCGGCCTGCCCACCGAGGGCAACGTGTTCCTGAGCGTCAAGGATGCCGACAAGGTGCACGCGGTCGTCCTGGGCCTGGCGCTGGAGGCCATGGGCTTCACGATCTACTCGACCAGCGGGACCGCGAAGACGCTCGCCGAGGGGGGCGTCTCGGTGAAGCGGATCGCGAAGATCAGCGAGGGCCGCCCGACGGCGGTGGACATGATCAAGAACGGGCAGATCCAGCTCGTGATCAACACGCCGGGTGGGCTCATCCCCAGGCGCGACGAAAACTCCATCCGGGCGGCGGTCTACGCCCACAGCGTGTGCATCATGACGACGATCATGGCCGCGCGCGCCGCCGTGGACGGGATCCGCGCCCTCAAGACCAAGCCCGTCGGGGTCCTCCCGATCCAGAAATACAAGGGCAACGTCGCCTTCGTCTAGGGGGCGTTTCCGGGTTTACAGGCGCGCGGCCTTTTGCTTGAGTCATCCCTTCCCTACGGAACAACCCCCCGCCAATGACGACTCCCGACACCCCCACAGACGCCAAGACAGCAGCGGTTGCGCTCAACCACGAGGAGACCCTCCGGCAGGCCTGGGAGCGCCACGGCAACACGGTGTACCTGGTGTGCGGCGCGATTGCGCTCGGCATCCTCGCGAAGGGCGGATGGGACTATCTCAATAGGCAGAAGGAACTTGGGATACAGAACGAGTACGCCCAGTGCGTGACGATCGAGTCGTTCCGGTCCTTCGCCTCGAGCCATGTCGGACACCCCCTTGCCGGGGCCGCCGAGGTCGTGGTGGCCGACATTTCCTATGCCTCGGGCAAGTTCGGGGACGCGGTCACGGCCTATTCCGAGGCGGCCTCGGACCTCCCCGCGGGCCCGATCCAGGCGCGGGCCAAGCTGGGCCTGGCGATGTCCCTTGCGCTGACGGGCAAGGTCCCCGAGGCGGAGACCGACCTGAGGCAGGTTCTGGGCGATTCCACCATCATGAACGCGACCCGCTGCGAAGCGGGATACCACCTTGCGGCCCTTGCGGCGGCCAACGGCCGCCCGGGCGACGTGCAGAAGCTCGCCGAGCAGGTGATGCAGATCGATCCCGAGAGCCCCTTTGCCGAGCGCACGTTCGCGCTCCGCTCCTCGCTCCCCGACGCCGCCGGTGCCCCCGGCGTCCCCATACCCGCGAAGCCCTGAGGCCCCGTCCGCGAGGGGCCGGTCGGGAAAGCCCTGGCGGCTTGCATTCGGCGCCGCCGGGCCGGTCCGTGGGTCACGGCGTGATGTCGTACACTTCGACGAGGCCCACGCCCGTGCTGCCGGACGTATTCACCGTATAGGACGCCCCGGGTGCCACGTCGACAATGGTGGCTGAGTCGAAGCTCTTGGGAGGCAGCGGAAAGGCGCCCGCAGCCGCGAAAGCCGCGCTCAGCGCGGCCGCATCGGGGGCGTTGCCGATCGGCGTGCCCCAATTGTTATTTGCCGCGATGACGTTGCCCGACGAGTCGAAGACGCTGAAATATGTGTCGGTGAGGGCATCCGACACGCCGAACTGGGCCAGCGTGGGACCGATGGCGCGGATAAGAAGCGTCCTGCTGCCCGTGCCCCCTCCGACGACGAAACCCGGGATCATCGTGATGGTCGTGCCGGAGATCGTTCCCGGGGTCGTGGAATTGTTGATGGTGCCGATCCATGCTCGTGCGGAAAGGTTGAGCAGGCGGGCAGTGGTGGCCGTGGCGCCGACCTCGTAGACCTCGAGGAGGGCAATCCCGGTCGTGCCGCCGGCGCCGGAGATCTCCGCGGTGTAGTTGCCCGGTGCGAGCGTCGCGACCAATGCCGAGTCGGTTCCTCCCTCCTTGAGCGGAAACGCGCCGACGGAAGTCATGATCGCAGCCGTCGCATTGCCCGTGCCCCAGGCCTGGTTTGACTGGATCAGGTTTCCCTTGAGGTCGAAGAGGGACAGGACGGGGGTGTTGATCACGTAGCGGACGCCAAAGGAGCCCAGCCCGGGACCGACGGCCCGTATCAGCACCGTTTCAGGCGAACCCGGTCCGATGGAGAGGCCCGCGATCATTACCTGGTCCCCGGTCCCGACCTCTCCCCGCATTGACATGTTGATGAGCCGAGGAGAGTCAGCGCGCACGATGGCCGCGCCCAGTGAAAGAAAGAGCGCCGCTGCAATGGGAAGCCTGATCCGTGGGAGTGCGAGGGGGTGGTTCATTTTTTGGGTCTTCATGGTTTCAATGCGTGCTTGAATGAGCGCTGCGCCATTTGCACGCGTCGTGCCATCTCCTGAATGCCCACGATAACAAACAGCCGGAGAATGGCTTACGGCATTGGCGGCCAGGGAGGGTAATTCGCTGCCTGAGGCCGATGGTTCCGTGCACCCTCCCAGGAGTGTCTCGGCGGGTTCCCCATTGGACGAATTGAACCAACCCGGCTGGGTGCCGCGTCCCTCGTGAATGTGGCCGGCCGCTTGGCGCTCCGGGGATGCCCGTCGACCCCGGGAGCCCCTTTGCCGGGCGCACGCCCTCGCTCCGCTCATCGCTCCCCGACGGCGCCGTCGCCGTCCCGGCCAAGCCCTGAGGTTAGGGGGAGTGGGGCCCCAGCTGCGCGGGGCTGATCGTGAAGGTCCGTGTGACTGGAGGAGCAGCCTCGTACTCGGCGTTGCCGGCCTGGCTGGCCCGGACGACCACCGCGCCCACCTGCGCCGTCAGCATGGAGCCGCCCAGGGTCGCCGTCCCGGCGACCACCTCGAACGAGACCGGAAGTCCCGACGAGGCGTCGGCGCCGAGCGGGATGGGCACGCCCGCGACGCCCGAGGACGCCCCCCGGAAGATGATTTCCTGGCGACGCCTTGCCACCGTCACCCGCGCCACGGAGCTCGTCACGGAGCCCGTCGCGTTCATGGCCACCACATCGTAGGCGCCCGCATCCGCAAGGGCCGTGGGCGCGATCGTGAGCGCCGGGTCCCTGGCTCCCTCGAGCGGCCTCCCGTCCCTGCGCCACTGGAGCGTGGGCTTGGGCTCGCCCGACACGGCCGCCGTGAGGACGACGATGCCCCCGATCTCGGCGGCCGCGGCCGCGGGCTCCATCGTGAACCGGGGGGCCTCCGGCCTCGGGTTCACGGGGAAGGCCCTCTCGGCGGGCGTCGCGGGCCGGAAAAGGTCGCTTCCCCCCTGGGTCGCGCGGACGACCACGAGGCCCGCAGCTCCCGTCAGGCTGAGCGTCTTCCCGTCGAGGGTCGCCGGCCCGGAGATCAGCTCGAAGGAGACCGCCAGCCCGGAGGTCGACTTTGCCGCGAGCGCAAACGGGGCGTCGCCCTGCGCGCGCGCCGCGAGCTCAGGGAAGACGATCTCCTGGGTGCGCCGCAGGTCCTCCGCCGACGCCGTCCGCGCCAGGGCCGTCAGGGCGACCGCGGCGATGAGCCTGAGCGCCGCCCCCATCACCCCTCCAGGTTCACATGCACGACCTTCGCGGGCGGGAAGCCGTTGAAGTGGGTCGACGAGGCGTGGCTGTAGGCCCCGATGTTTTCGCTGTAGACCAGGTCGTCGCGGTCGAGCTCGGGCAGGTTCTCGGCCATCGAGACCACGTCAAGGGCGTCGCAGGTCGGCCCGTACACGGCGCTGATCCTGGTCGCGCCCCTCTTGAACGCCCTGACCGGGTACTTGCAGTGGTCGAAGATGACGCCGGAGTAGGAGTGGTAGACGCCGTCGTTGATGTAGTAGCTCGGCTTGCCCTCGCGCACGGCCTTGCCGATCACCTTCGAGACGGTGTAGGCGGCGTTCGCCACCAGGAACCTTCCGGGCTCGGCGAGGATCTGGATGTCCCTGGGGAACAGCCTCTCCAGCTCGTTGTTGATGACGGCGGCCAGCTCGCGGAATGGCTTCACCGTCTCGTCGTAGCGGGCGGGAAACCCTCCGCCGATGTCGACCAGGTTCATCTTGTG
>PLXR01000007.1 GCA_003151495.1 Opitutaceae bacterium | reverse complement strand
AAGTTGTGCCAGAGGCCGAGCGAGAGGAGCGGCAGCTTGATGCCGCTGCGGCCGCAGCGCCGGTAGAGGTCCGGATTGGAGTAGCGGTCGGGGGAGGGGGCGTGGCTCATGTTGCGGAAGTCCCTAGGAATGAAAGCGGCCGGGTGGGGCGGCAAACCCATTCGCGCCGGGGTCGGGGCTGCCACCGGAGGCTTGACGGTGCGGCACCCTCCCGGGAGCATTTGTCCCCTCGGAGACGCGGGCGTAGTTTAGTGGTAAAACTCCAGTTTTCCAAACTGGCCTCGGGAGTTCGATTCTCCCCGCCCGCACCATCATTGCGAAGCGACGCAGCGGAGGCTGCTGGATCGTCTGATGTTGGCTACTTCTTTTCGTGTCGAAGACGCCTCAAGACGTCGCGTTCGAAAATGACATAGACCAGGCTGCGGCTCTCGGCGAATACGCACTCGATCACCTTTCCGGGGAGGTACCGGTATAAGATTCGATATCCGCCGATTCGCAGGCGATGGTAGCCAACAAGTCTCTCCCTCAAATGCGTGCAATCTCCTCTCCCGGTCTCGAGTCCGCGCAGGCCGAGGCGGATCTTCTTCCGCGAATCCGGCGCCAAGGTGTCGATGAATGCCTTTACCTGCTCCCGCATTTGGACCGTATATTTCATTCCTCGAGATCGTCGATCGAGTAGACTCGTCCTCGACCCGCCTCGGCATCGGCGATGGCCTTCATTGCGGCCGGATTTGCAAGAATCTCGGCAGTTTCAATCAAGGCTGAGAGATCGTCGGCGCCCAATACGTAAGCCACTGCCTTTTCGTGTCGGGTGATGGTTGCCATGCCACCGCTTTCGGCCTCCCGCACGAGGCTCGGAAACTGACTCTGGGCCTCCTTAATGCTGTACGTACTTTTCATGCCATAAAGCCTTATATTATCGAAGGCAAAGTCAAACGGTAAGGGAAAAATTTCTGTCAGATTCCTGCCCGCATGGGTGCCTCTTGGTGCGGGCTGGTGCGAAGCCCCGCGACTTCGGAAGGGCCGGTTGCAAGTCGGGGAAGGCTCTGTAAATTCGGATGCACCCGGGGATATCCGAGCGTACATAGATTCATGCAACAGAGACGGTCTTTCCCATCCGCTGAGGCGCACTGTACAAAGCAAGTGCTTTGGGCCGCGGCGCTCCTTGGTGCCGTCTCGGCGCCCTCAGTGCTTTGGGCCGCGCCTTTTGCGACCGGCGCGGACCCGAGCTGGTACACCCAGATGGTTCACGACGGGGGCTACCTCTTCCGGACACAAGGGGGCGCACAGGAGCCGTGCCTCAACGTCCTGCAGGGCGCGGGAATCAATGCAATCCGGCTCCGGGTGTGGCTGAACCCGGCCGGGGGCTGGTGCAACCAGGCGGACACCGTCGCAAAGGCGATCGCCGCAAATTCCATTGGCCAGCGGGTGATGCTCGACTTCCACTTCAGCGACACCTGGGCCTCGGGCTCTGCGCAGGTCCCCCCGGCCGCCTGGCAGGCCTACGACCTGGCGCAAATGGAGGGCGCGGTTTCCCAGGAGGTGGCCGGCGTGCTGGGCGCCATAAAGTCGGGCGGCGGCTCCGTTTCCTGGGTCCAGCTCGGAAACGAGATCAACGTCGGGATGCTCTTCCCCGTCGGGGGCGTCTACGGGAACGGGGACAACAGCTTTCCCAACCTGGCGGACCTGATCAACGCCGGCTACGCGGCCGTCAAGGGCGTCTTCCCCGGTGCGCTGGTCGTGGTCCACCTTTCCAGCGGCGAGAACGACGGCCTGTTCAGGTCCTTCTTCGACAGCCTGACTGCGGCCGGCGCGAAGTTCGACGTCATCGGAATGTCCGCCTATCCCCATTGGTCCGGGCTTCCCCCGCAGACGGAGGTGAGCAACGTGAAGGCCACGCTGGCCGACATGGCCAGCCGCTACAGCGTCGCAACGATGGTCTGCGAGTGCGGCTTCGACGAATCGGATCCCACCGGCTGCTACAGCTACCTGAGCGCGCTCATCGCCGCAGCAAAGCAGGCCGGCGCGCTCGGTGTCTTCTACTGGGAGCCGGAATGCTACGGCGGCTGGCCCGGCGCGGCCGGCGGAGGCGCCTACGGACTCGGCGCCTTCACCTCGGCAGGGGAACCTTCCTCCGGGATGAGCGCGTTCTCCGACTCGGGCGTCGAGCCCTACCTCGCGGGCCCGATCGTCTCCCCGACGGTGCAGAAGGGGGCCGCGGTCGTGCTGTCGGCACCGGTCAGCGCATTTCCGGCGCCTGCCTTCCAGTGGAGCCTCGGAGGGGCCGCTGTCCCCGGGGCCACGGGTCCCTCCCTCCTCGTCAGGGGATCGACCTCCGCCAACGCCGGCATCTACACCTTCACGGCCACGAATCCGCAGGGCTCAGTCAACGGCCAGGTTGCCCTATCGGTCGTCGACACGCCGGACCCCGGCCGGCTCGTCAACCTGTCGGCGCGGGCCGCGGTGGGCACGGGTGCGGACATCCTGATCGTCGGTTTCGCAACGGGCGGGGCGGGAACGTCGGGCAGCCAATCCCTTCTCGTCCGCGCGTCGGGTCCCGCGCTCGCCGCTTTCGGCCTCTCGGGGGTGCTTCCGGACCCCGAGCTGAAGCTCTTCCGCAGCAACGGCGACGGCACCTCGACCCTGCTTGACACCGACCAGGGATGGGGCAGCGACCCCGGGGTCGCGGCGGCCGCGGCCTCGGTGGGCGCCTTTTCATGGGGCTCCGAGGCGACGCCCGACTCGGCGATCCTGGCCTCGCTGCAGGCGGGGCCCTACAGCGCGGAGGCGCTCGGGGCGGGCGGGGACACCGGGATAGCCCTTGCCGAGATCTATGACGCCACGCCGGCGGGCGCCTACACGCCCGCCTCCCCGCGCCTCATCAACCTGTCGGCGAGGATTCAAGTCGGCACGGGCGGGGGCATCCTGATCGCGGGATTCGTGGTCGGGGGCTCGACCGCGAAGACGGTTCTCGTCCGCGCCTCGGGCCCCGCCCTGGGCGCGTTCGGGCTCTCGGGAATCCTGCCTGACCCTGAGCTTCAGGTCTACAGGAGCAATGGCGACGGAACTTCGACCCTGGTGGCGACGAACGACGGCTGGGGAGGCGATGGCCTTGTGTCGTCCGTCGCGGCCTCGGTGGGCGCGTTTTCCTGGGGCGCCGCGTCGCCCGACTCTGCACTTCTCGTCACGCTCGCCCCGGGGGCTTACTCCGCGGAAGTCCTGGGGGCAGGAGGGGACACCGGGATCGCGCTCGTCGAGATCTACGACGTCCAATAGGGCGATCCCTTCCCAGGGGGAAACCCCGACCCCTTCCAGCGAGGGCTCGGACGGCACCGGGTCCGATTCCCTGCGGGCCCGCCGATTCAGGTCATTGAAGGGGTGTGCCCACCCTCACCTGGTTCCAAAGCTCATCGAGGCCGAGCCGTACGGCCCATGACTGGATTGACGCCCGGTCAAGCGAGTCGCCGCTTGCCTGCAGGATGGCCTTGATATCGGATGGATGCTTGGCGGATCCCCCTTCGCGGAAGAACTCGAGCTTCCTCAGGATGACATATTCGGGAGGTGCGACGCTGATTTCACCTGTTCCGTGCCCCAGCCTCCGGCGCAGCGGGAGCGCCCAGTGGTGCAGGGGATCCATTCCGACCGTGTAGATGTCCGCCTTGTAGCCCGAGTCGTGGTGGATGACATTGAAATGCCCGCGCTGACTGCGGGCGACCTCGACCGCGATCACCTCGACGGGCGGGATGTAGAATTCCGCTTCCGGAAAGGCTGCGTGAAGGCGGCCGATTTCAGGCGCCGGCAGTTCGAGCACCAGATCGAGGTCGTTTGTGAGCCGCGGCTGCCCGTAGAGGATGGCGCCGGTGGCCCCGGTGATCATGTACGGGAGACGGAGCCGTTCCAGCGGCTCCGTGAAAAGCCCCACGAGATCAGGTTCTGGCATGGAGGATCCGGCGCGCGATTTCCTGCCGGCGCTGTTCCGCGGAAAGTTCGGGGTGCGCATGCCTCAACCCGGAGTCCATCAAATCACGGGCCTGGCTGTTCATGGCGGCTGCGAGGTCCAGCTTTCGCGAGGGTGACATGCGCCTGAAAATCGCCGATTGAACCGCGTCCGCCTTCGTGAGGCCGGATTCGGGCTCAGGTTCGCAGCCCGATGGATCATTTGTTCCCGGCATCATGTGCTTCAAAAAGTCGTCCTGCCGCTGCAGCCGCGCAAGCCGGAACCGTTCCCGCGAGGCGGGGAAGCAATTGCCCAGGGGGGGTGCAATAGGGGCGATCCTTTGCGCCTATGGCACGACCCCTGCTAGGTTGGCCGGCAATGACCACCACCGAGGACGCAATCGATCAGGAGCTTGAGCAGACGTACGCGCGTCTCCTCCTTGACCTGGTGAGCGCAGGACTGGGGCAGGGTGTCTACATCCTGAACCCGCCCCCGTTGGAAGACCCGGAGTAGACATTCGGGCCGGGACCCGGGGGGCGAGGCCCCTCGGCGGGGGTTCCCGTCGCGATGCAGGAGGGGGGTTATATCCTTGTGGGGACAGGATACTCCCGGTTCGATGCCTTGCCCCGAGGGCGCGATGATGAAAGCGAGAACCCCGACCAGGCTTGCGGTGCTGCTGGCATTCGCGGCCGCCTTGAGTGTCTCCGCAGGGGACGGACCAGGGGCACCCCCGCCTGCCCCCGCGTTTGACGGGACCGCGGCTGCGGCGCTTGGGGCGATGAAGGCCCGCGCCGACGAGCTTCACGTGAGCGGGGTCGCGGTGGTTGCCTACGCGCAGGGGGACAGCGTGGCCTCCTGGAGGTCGATGATGCTGGTGGTCGGGGGAATGACCCAGGCGCCCAAGGCGGACGACAAGGGCGCCAACCTGCTCGGCATCGCCTACGCGAAGGCCTCGGAAATGGCCTCGACCCTGAAGGACAGCGGGAACGGGGGCCGTCCCCCGATGACGGGCGAATTCGGGTGGCATGGCGGGGTCGTGGCCAAGGGGAGGACCGGGATCCTCATCGCGGCCTTCAGCGGGGGCCGAGACCAGGACGACCTGAGCATATCCAAGGTGGGTTTGGCCGTGCTGGCAGGTTCGCTCTGACGGGGGCTGGGGCAGAGTCTCGGGGCCGACGCCTTCCGGGGAGGGCCATCAACCGGGAAGTCGATCCGGGCAGATATCGTTTTCTTAACGCTATCCCGGCCATCTTTAATTAGCCGCATTCGCCGCGTAAGATTATGATCCACCTAATGACGACTGCAGCCCCTGCCTTGCCGCCCGCCCCGATCGGCACATGGGCCGCCGTGCATAAGGGTCTCGGGGCGCCGGTCCGCCGGACGGGATCGCAACCTGGCTCGAATGTCCGCCGCTGAGCATAGTCGAGCGAACGCCGGTTGCGGCCACGGGGTTTTCCATCGCCTGCAAGAGGGTCGGGATCCCCTGAGGACGGCGGCTCTCGTGCTCGTCGCGATCGTCTCATTTGTGGCCGGCATGATGCTCGGCAGACTCGGTGCCGTCAGGGGCGGGGGCTCCCGCATCGAATGGCCCAAGTCGCCCGTGCCGCACCCACGCTCGCTGGAGCCGTATCCGGAATATAAGCACGTCGCGCCGTAGGCCCCCGCGGGGCGTATCCCCGCACGCCTTCCGGCCGCATTCCAATGTTTGCCGGGGCGGGCCGGTCGGAGGGGCATGGATTGGTGCCCAGCTCATGCGAAATTAGTGAACCCTTAACGCCGCATTCCCCCCGGGAGCGAACATCCGCTCCTCTGGGACCTCGCCGTTTCAATTGATAAAAAATCTATGGAATCACCTCCGAACTTAACGCGCCGGCGCGGCCCGCTGGTGTGATAATTGCAGCGGAAGGAGGCACCCAGCTTAAGCCATGAATTCAATCGAAATCTTCCAGATCGTACTCTTCTTCGGGCTCGGAATCGCCCTCACCCCCGTGGTGGGCCGATTCATGGCCCGCGTGTTCACCGGTGAGAAAACGTTTCTCCATCCTCTCCTGTCGCCCCTCGAGAGGGTGATCTACCGGCTGAGCGGCGTCGATCCGGCCGAGGAAATGTCCTGGCTGAAATATTTCCTGGCGATTCTCATCTTCACGACGGTGGGCTTCGTGTCCCTGATGGCGATCATGATGACGCAGGCCTGGCTGCCGCTCAACCCGCAGAGCCTACCGAATTGCTCGTGGCACCTCGCCTTCATGCAGGCCTGGAGCTTCACCTGCAACGCCGACTGGCAGTCCTACTCCGGCGAATCCACGATGAGCAATTTCTCGCAGGTCATAGGGCTGATGGTGCATCAGTTCCTTAGCGGGGCGGGCGGACTGGCTGTGCTCGTCGCCGTCGGAAGGGCCCTGAAGCGGGCCTCGATCAAGACCGTGGGCAACTTCTGGACCGACATGACACGGGGGCTCGTCTATTTTGTCATCCCGCTCTCGGTGCTGTGGGCGATCCCGCTCGCATGGCAGGGTGTCCCGCAGACGTGGAAGCCCTTCGAGACCGCCGCGCTGGTCGAGCCCTACACGACCCAGGTCCAGAAGACGGACGACAAGGGCGCTCCGGTCACGACCTCGGTTCCAAAGACCGACGACAAGGGCAACGCCGTCAAGGGTCTCGACGGAAAGCCGGTCATGGTCGACCAGCCCGTCATGGTCGACCAAAGGGTGGAGACGCAGTCCATTCCCGTGGGGCCGGTGGCATCGTTCGTCTCGATCAAGCAGCTCTTCACGAACGGGGGCGGATGGTTTGGGGTCAACAGCGCGCACCCCTACGAGAACCCGACGCCTCTCTCGAACTTCCTGGAGCTCCTGGCCATCATCGTCGTGCCGATGGCGCAGGTCTACATGTTCGGCCTGCTGATCGGGAACAGGAAGCACGCCTGGTGCCTGTTCAGCGTGATGATGGCGCTGTTTGTGGGCTCGTTCGCCGTGGCATGGTGGGCGGAGGCGCAGCCGAACCCGGTGGTGCAGAACATCCAGCCGCTCATGGAGGGCAAGGAGCAGCGGATCGGGGTCATGAACAGCGTCCTCTGGGCAGTCAGCTGCACGGCCATCGACAACGGCTCCGTTAACTCGATGCATGACAGCTTCACGCCTATCGCCGGACTTATGCCGATGTGGAACATCCTGATCGGCGAGATAATGTTCGGCGGCATCGGCTGCGGCATGTACTGCATGCTGTTCCACGTCCTGATCACGGTGTTCATAGCCGGGCTCATGATAGGCCGGACGCCCGAGTACCTTGGCAAGAAGCTCGGGGCATGGGAGGCCACTTGGTCCTGCATCGGGGTGCTGGTCCCCAATGCCGCCTGCCTGATCCCCACGGCAATCGCGGTCATGGTGCCTCAGGGTCTCTCGAGCATGAACAATGCGGGCCCGCACGGCCTGAGCGAGGTTCTCTACTGCTTCGGGGAGGCGGCCAACAACAACGGGAGCGCCTTCGCCGGCCTGAGCGCAAACACGGTGTTCTACAACGTGGGCACTGCCATCTGCATCATCATCGGGAGATTCGTCCCGATTGTCGCCGCTCTCGCGATCGTCGGGCGCCTTGCGTCAAAGAAGACGGTCGAGCCGTCGGCGGGGACGCTGCCGACCCACGGATGGACGTTCGGCCTGAGCCTCACCGGCGTAATCGTCGTCGTCGCGGCGCTCACGTTCTTCCCGGTCCTCTGCCTTGGACCGATCATCGAGCAGGGCCTGATGGCCGCCGGCCGCGCGTTCTGAGCCAACACCAGCAGCACACATCAATCATCCTAAAACCTCATGAGCACAAAGGTCGCCTTCAGCTACAAGACACTCGCCGGCCAGGCGGTGATCGACTCCTTCAAGAAGCTACATCCGCGCGACGAGATAAAGAACCTCGTCATGTTCGTGGTGTGGCTCGGCTCGATATTCACCACGGTGTTTCTCTTCCTGCCGGGGCAGTTCAACGCGTTCAACATACAGATCTGCATCTGGTTATGGTTCACGTGCCTGTTCGCCAACTTCGCGGAGGCAATGGCGGAGGGCCGCGGAAAGGCGCACGCCGACGAGCTGCGAAAGATGCGGACGAAGACCGTCGCCAAGGTGGTCGTGGGCGGGAAGGTGATCTCCACCGCGAGCTCGGCCCTTAAGATCGGGGACCTCTTCGTGTGCGAAACGGGGGACTTTGTCCCGGCCGACGGGGAGATCGTCGAGGGGATCGCGACGATCGACGAGTCGGCGATAACCGGGGAGTCCGCGCCCGTCGTGCGCGAAAGCGGCGGGGACCGCAGCGCCGTGACCGGGGGGACCGTCGTGATCAGCGACAGGATCGTGGTCCGATGCACTGCCGAGGAGGGGAACTCGTTCCTTGACCGCATGATCTCCATGATCGAGAACGCGCGCCGCCAGAAGACGCCGAACGAGATCGC
>PLXR01000150.1 GCA_003151495.1 Opitutaceae bacterium | reverse complement strand
GTGCAGGCGCAGGTCCCGGGCGTCGGGCCGCTCGGCCGCCTCGCGCAGGAACTCTGCCTTGTCGATCACCCGGCCGTCGGCGAGCACGCCGAGGAAGTCGTCGGCCAGGAGCGCCCTGAACCGGGCGACGTCGCACGAGAGGAAGGCGCGCACGTAGTCGTCGTTGAGCTGACGCAGCGCGACGTCGTCGGTCCCCGGCGGTTCCGCGGCCCCGAGCGGGGCGGCGCACAGCAGGAGGAGCGCGAGGAGGGCGCACATGGTGCGGGTCATCCCCGCAGGAATGACCCAAACCCCCGCCCGGATCAACGCCGCAAACATGCGCCATTGATTTCCGGGGGGTTCTCCACCACCCCTTTCCGGGTCATCCCCCGCCGCGTGCCCCCCTCCCCAGAACCCACCTCGCTCGCCGGAGTCGTAGAGCGCATCATCTTCCTGAACGAGGAGAACCACTACACGATCGCCGAATTCCGGCCGGACGGGGGGCCCGACGGGGCCAAGGCCGAGCCGGTCACGATCGTGGGCGCGCTGCCGGGCGTCGAGTGCGGGGAGACGCTCCACCTCTCCGGGGAATGGACCCGCCACTCGCAGCACGGCGCCCAGTTCAAGATCGCCTCCTTCAGGAGCGAGCTCCCGGCGAGCGTCTACGGCATCCGCAAGTACCTGGGCAGCGGGCTCGTCCCGGGGATCGGGCGGGTGTACGCCAACAAGATCGTCGACGCCTTCGGGACCGACACCTTCCGGGTCCTGAGCGAGGAGTCCGGCCGCCTCCGCGACGTCGCGGGGATCGGCAAGAAGCGCGCGACGGCGATCAAGCAGGCCTGGGACGGGAAGCGGACGGAGCGCGAGCTCTACATCTTCCTTCAGACCTACGGCGTCAGCCCGAGCCAGTGCGTCAAGCTCGTGAAGCAGTACGGTGCCCAGGCGAAGTCGGTCCTGACGACCGAGCCCTACCGCGTCGCCCGCGAGATCGAGGGGATTGGCTTCAAGACCGCCGACAAGATAGCGATCAACCTGGGCTTCGCCAACGACGCCCCGCCGAGGCTCGAGGCGGGGATCCTGTTCGCGCTCGAGTGCCTCCAGGAGGAGGGCCACACGGCGTTCGGGGAGGAGCGCCTGAGGGACTACTCGGCCGAGCTCCTCGACACGTCGTCCGCGCTCGTGACCGCGCGGATCGAGGCGCTGGTCGCCTCCCGGCAGCTCGTCCGCCACTTTCCGGCGGCGCAGGGGGACCCGCTCCCGGGCTCGGGCCTCGTGCAGCTCCCCCCCAACGACCGCTACGAGCGCAAGATCGCCGAGGTGGTCTCGAGGCTCCTGAAAGTGTCCAGCGGCCTGCCGCCCATCAGGATCGACGCCGCGCTCGAGTGGGCCGAGACGAAGGCCGGATTCCAGTTCCACGAGCTCCAGCAGCTCGCCGTCCGCAACGCCCTCGGCAACAAGGTCTCGATCCTGACGGGCGGCCCGGGGACAGGGAAGACGTCGACGCTCAGGTCGCTCGTGAACATCCTCAAGGCGAAGGGCGTTCGGGTCCACCTTGCCGCCCCCACGGGGCGGGCGGCACAGAGGCTGGCCGAGACCACGGGCGGGTACGCGTCCACGATCCACCGGCTCCTCAAGTACGACCCGGGGGCGGGCTTCACGGCCAACGAGTCCCACCCGCTGGCGACCGACTTCCTGATCGTGGACGAGGTCTCGATGCTCGACACGCGCCTCGCCTCGGCGCTCTTCCAGGCGGTCCCGTCCCGGGCGCACCTGCTCCTGGTCGGCGACACGGACCAGCTCCCGAGCGTGGGTGCCGGCAACGTCCTCCAGGACCTTATCGCGGCCTCACGGGCGCCCGTCACGCGGCTCTCGGTCATCTTCCGCCAGAAGGGCCAGAGCGGGATCGTGACCACGGCCCACTCCATCAACTCGGGCGACGCGTCGCTGCCGCCCGTCGCCCCCTCGGTCGCTGAGGTCCAGGGGTCGGCAGACCTGACCTTCATCATGGCCGACTCCGCCGAGGACTGCGTGCGCAAGGTCATCGAGCTGTGCACGGACTTCATCCCCAGGGCCTACGACCGCTGCGACCCCGTCGGGGACGTCCAGGTCATGGCCCCGATGCACAAGGGCTTCGCCGGCGTCGCCAACCTGAACCTCCAGCTGCAGGCGGCGCTCAACCCGCGGGGGCGCGGCATCCGCACGCTCTCCGGGGAGTTCAGGGCGGGGGACAAGGTGATCCAGCTGCGCAACAACTATGACAAGAACCTCTTCAACGGGGACATCGGGGCGGTGACCGCGACCGACCCGGAGGCGGGGACGATCGAGGCGGACTTTGACGGCGAGCGGCACACCTTCACCCGGGGGGAGACGGGGGACCTCGCGCTCGCGTACGCCATCAGCATCCACAAGTCCCAGGGCAGCGAGTACCCGGTGGTGATCGTCCCGCTCCTGAAGGCGCACTTCATGATGCTCCAGCGCAACCTGCTCTACACGGCCATCACGCGCGGCAGGAGGAAGGTCTTCATCGTGGGCGAGCCCGCCGCGTATGCGATGGCGGTCAGGAACGGGGAGTCGAAGCTGCGCGTCACCCACCTGCGCGAGAAGCTCGCGGCCGAGCAGCAGCGCTAGTCCCCGCGGGGGGGCTCGTTCTCGAGCATCTCCATCGCGCCGAGGAGCGCCCCCCAGTGGTAGAAGGGATCGCTGCTCGTGACGTCGTCGCCCTCGCCCGTGGAGGCGTTGTAGTTCTCGTGGATGTGCCCCCGGGCCCGCCAGTCCCTCATCAGGAGCGCCTCCGACCTCCGCGCAAGGGCCGCCCTCGCCCCGGGGAGGTCGTACCTGCGCAGGCCGAGGTAGACCAGGAAGTTCATCGGGCCCCACACCCTCCCCCTCCAGTACTGCTGGTCGCCGAAGGCGGGGTCGCTCCGCGGGACGGACGGCAGGACCCATTCGCCCCAGAACTCATCGGGGTTCATCAGGTGCTCGTCCACCATCTGGCGGGCCTGCTCGGCGGTCGGCACCCCCGCGAGCAGCGGGTAGAAATTCGTGGGGGACACCCGGGGGCTCGGCATGCCGGTCCGCAGGTCCCGGTTGAGGTAGAGGTGCCTCCCGGGCGACCAGAGGGTCGCGAGCCTCGAGCGGTACCGCGCCGACCTCGCGGTCAGCTCGGCCGCCTCGGCCCCGCGGCCCAGCACGCGCGCGATCCCGGAGAGGGCGTCGCAGTCGGCGACGTAGAGGCTCATGAGCCCCACGTCGGCCATCTGCATCCTGTGGGTGGCGGCGTCGAACGTCGCCCCGTCGTACATCGGGGAATTGTCGAGGCCCGACTCGTACTTGGCGCCCTGCAGCGTGTTCACGGCGCCGTCCTGGCGGTCGTAATCCGTGCCCGTGGGGTCGCTTCCCCAGGCGAGGTAGCCGTCCACCTGCCGCCTCTCGTCCCACCACCGGTTCCAGCGCAACAGCGGGCCGAACGCGGCCTCGAGGAGCCAGCGGTCGCGGAACCGCCGGTAGGTGTCCAGGACGACAATCGAGCCCACGGGCGGCTCCGAGCGGTCGAGGCTGCTGATCCGGGCACCGGCATAGTTGGGGACGAACCCGCCTGGGGTTTCCTCCCTGAGCATCTCGACCAGGTTGGCATAGGCCAGGTCGCGCCCGAAGAGGCCCGCGATCGAGCCCGCAAAGAACGTGTCCCAGTCGAAGAGGACGTAGCCGCCCCACCCCACGCTCCACGACCGGCTGACCGGCGAGATGACGCGCGCGTGCAGGGGGTCGTAGATCGTGTCCCACCCGAGCGCGGCCTCGACCGCCCCGACCGTCTCCGGCGAGACCCCCGGGCGGGCAAGCCCGGCCTCGAGCCGGCCCCGTGCCGCCGCCATCCCGCGCCTTATCTCCTCCAGGGAGCGCGCGCGGCCCGTGCTGACCCCGGCCTCGCCGGCCAGCGAGTAGGACAGGAAGGGCGTCGAGGCCGGGATCGACAGGTCCGCGGCCGGGATCCCGGCCCCGAACACCCTCACCCTGCGCGAGGGCAGCCCCGCCGTGATGACGCCGCCCTCGATTCCCACCCCACCGGGGCGGTTCCAGAGCATCCCCACCTCGAAGTCGGCGATCGGCGCGAATGCGGGGACCTCGAGGGGCGTGACGAGGAGCAGGAGGTCCCCGCCGGAATGGGCGCTCTGGATGCGGACGCGCATCCCCATCCACTCGACCGTCAGGTCCGTGTAGTCCCCGTCCAGGGCGTGAAGGCCCGGCGCCACCCTGGGCCCGTCCTTCGCCGTCCCGCCCGGCTGGGCCAGGCTCAGGTAGCGCCCCCCGAAGAGCGACAGGCTGTGGAGGCCGACCGTCACGGAGAGCCCCTCCGGGAGCAGGACCTGCGAGAACACCGAGTTCGTGTTCCACGTGTTCCATCCGCGGCACAGGCGCTCCTGCGTGGCCGCGTACTCGCGGCTCCCGTCCCCGGAGGCCGCGCAGCCGGCCGCGAGGGCGAGCGCGGTGAAAGCCGAGGCCAGGCGTCTCATGCGGGCTCCGATCGGGGGAGGGCCTTCATTTCCCGATCTTCCTGAGGGCGAGGTTGACCTTGTCCAGGTCGCAGGCGCCCGGCTCGAACTCGGGCCCGAGCCATGAGATCCACTCCTTGCCGAGGTCGGACGTGGGCTCCTTCAGGCAGGCGAGCATGTCGTGGAAGGCCTCTAGCCCCCCGCAGTCCTCGGGCGGGCCCGCGCGCTCCCCTGCGATGCAGACCGGGTAGCGGACGCCCTTTGCCGGGGCCGCCGTCTTCTCGACGCGCACGTCGACGTGCCACCCCTCGCCGATGTGGTAGTCATAGGCCATCCGGTCGCGGTGCGCCAGGTTCAGGTCCTTCAGCGTGACGTCGCGGTCGTCCTCGACCACCAGGTCGTCGCGCTTCACGGGGTTGCCGAACCTGAGCTCGTCGAGCGCGAACGTGTGGGTCTGGTAGTCGAACCAGTCGAACGCGATCTGGATGGCGTCGTGCAGCCTCGAGAGCCACATCGTCTCGCGGACAAGGAGCCGCCGCCAGACCTTGGGCTGGGTCCCGGCGACCACCATCCGCAGGCAGAGGACCCGCTCCGCGGGCCTCTTGGCTCCCGGCCCCTTGCCCTCTTGCATTGATATCATCGTGGGGGGTTTCCGCGCGGCCCTCGCGGGCCTGCGCCGGCCGGGTTTCTCAATGGTCCGCCACCCGCCGGTCCCCGGAGGGAAGCGTGATGATCCTCAGCCCGGGCTGCGGCGCGGCCGCCTCCGCCGAGGCCCCGCCCACCGCCACGGCGGAGAACACCGCGGTCTCGAAGGCCGCGTCGTCGTGCGCGCATACAGCCAGGCCCACGTAGAAGGGGTCGGCGAGGCTCAGCCTGAAGGAGGCCCCCGACGGGCGGAGGACGCCGTCCCCGCCCGCGACCGAGAGGTAGACCGTGTCCCCGACCTTGTCCAGGCGCACGCGCCGCGGCGCCGGGACGCTGCTCTGGATCTCCTGGGTCATCCCGTCCGGCTCGGCCCGGAACTGCAGCGAGGTGAGCCCGTCGCCGTGGCGGGCCACGTCCACGTAGGCGGAGCCCGGGCTCAGGTCCTGGCGGATGACCAGGCAGGCCTTCCGGTGGCCCTGCGCGCTGGTCCCCACAAACGAGATGTCCGCCGCGATCGAGACGTCCCCGGACACCCTCCTCCACACATAGTGCATGGCGTCCGCCTTGAACCACATGTTGGCGCCGCTGGCGCCGACCGTGTAGGCGTCCTGGTAGGGGTCGTAGGCCGCCGTCCCCGGGCGTCCCGCCTTGCCGACGTCGCCCTGGTCCGTGAAGAGGCCGAGCCCGCCGGCGCTCGCGGAAAGGGCTGCGGCGAGGGCCGCGGCGCAAAGGATCCTGCTGGGTGAGGGATTCATCTTGGGGGCCAAGACTACAGCACGGGGCGCCTTCGGGAGGAAGCCGATTTGGAGAGGGCGATCCCGGCAATTCCCGGGAAAGGAATAACTTGAACCCCCGCGCACCGGTCCCAAGCCTTCGCCCCCCGCCCCTCCCGACCCACCCCCAAAACGGAATGATAGAACAGAACTACGACGCGATAGTGGTGGGTTCCGGGATCAGCGGCGGATGGGCCGCGAAGGAGCTCGCCGAGGGGGGCATGAAGGTCCTCCTCCTGGAGCGCGGCGAGAACGTGGAGCACATCACGGGCTACGTGAACGCGCTGAAGGCGCCGTGGGAGATCCCCCACCGCGACACGCTGACGAACCTCATCCGCGAGGAGCAGCCGGTCGCTGCGCGGGACTACGTCATCCAGGAGTCCAACGCCAACTACTGGGTCAAGGACAGGGAGTCCCCCTACGTCGAGAAGAAGCCGTTCGACTGGTTCCGGGGGTACCACGTCGGGGGCCGCTCGCTCATGTGGGGGCGGCAGAGCTACCGCTGGAACCCGTTCGACTTCGAGGCCAACAAGAAGGAGGGCGTCGGCGTGGACTGGCCCCTGCGCTACGAGGACATGGCGCCCTGGTACGACCACGTGGAGTCGTTCGCGGGGATAAGCGGCTCGCTCGAGGGACTCCCCCAGCTCCCGGACGGGAAGTTCCTCCCCCCGATGGAGCTCAACTGCGTGGAGAAGGACGTCGCCGCGAGGATCAAGGCGCACTACCAGGACAGGCGGCGCATGATCATAGGGCGCGTGGCCAACCTGACCGTGCCTCACAACGGCCGCAACAACTGCCAGTACCGCAACAAGTGCGACCTGGGCTGCCCCTTCGGGGCCTACTTCAGCACCCAGTCCTCCACCCTCCCGGCCGCCGTCAGGACGGGCAACCTGACCCTGCGCCCGCTCTCGATCGTGACCCGCATCCTCTTCGACAGGGACAGGCGGAGGGCCACCGGGGTCGAGGTCCTCGACACCGAGACCCGCCAGACCACGGAGTTCCGGTCGAAGGTCGTCTTCCTGTGCGCCTCGGCGATGGCCTCGGCATGGGTCCTCATGAATTCCGCGACCGACGTCTGGCCCGGGGGCCTCGGGAGCAGCAGCGGCGAGCTCGGCCACAACATCATCGACCACCACTTCCGTGCCGGGGCCGGGGGCGAGGTGGAGGGCTTCGAGGACCGATACGTCTTCGGGCGCAGGGCGAACGGGTTCTACATCCCGAGGTTCCGGAACCTCTTCGGGGACAAGCGCGACTACACCCGGGGCTTCGGCTACCAGGGCACCGCGAGCCGCAAGGGGTGGGAGCGCGACGTCGCCGAGGTGGGGATCGGAGCGCCGCTCAAGGACGCGCTTTGCGAGCCGGGCGCCTGGGAGATCGGGATGACGGCCTTCGGGGAGATCCTTCCCAACCACGACAACAAGGTGGAGCTCGACAGGACCCGGACCGACAAGTGGGGGCTTCCGATCCTCTCGTTCGACTGCGAGATCGGGCCCAACGAGAAGAGGATGCGCGTCGACATGGCCAACGACGCGGCCGAGATGCTCGAGGCCGCAGGCGTGAGGAACGTGAAGCCCTACGACAGGGGCTACGCCATGGGCCAGGCCATCCACGAGATGGGGACGGCGCGCATGGGCCACAGCCCGAAGACCTCCGTCGTCAACAAGCACAACCAGGTGTGGGACGCCCCGAACGTCTTCGTCACCGACGGGGCCTGCATGGCCTCGTCGTCGTGCGTCAACCCCTCCCTCACCTACATGGCGATGACGGCGCGCGCCGCGGCGTTCGCGATCGGGGCCCTCAGGAAGGGGGACGTATGAGCGCTTCGGGCACCGGTCGGGCCCATGGCGGCCGCGCGGACCCCGCGGCGATTAGCCGCAGGGAGGCGGTCCGCAGGATCGCGCTCCTCCTGGGCGGCGCCATGGTCGGCTCCCAGGCCTACCTGAGCGGCCAGCCGGTGCCCGGCAAGGCGTCCCCCGGGTTCACGCAGGGGGAACTCGCGCTCATGGACGAGATCGGCGAGACCATCATCCCCGCGACCGACATCCCGGGCGCCAAGGCGGCGGGGATCGGCGCCTTCATGGCGATGATGGTGACCGACTGCTACGACGACCGGCACCATGCCGCGTTCAGGGAGGGCCTCTCGGGCATCGAAGCCGCCGCCCGGGAGCGGTGCCGCAAGCCCTTCCTCGAATGCTCGCGGGAGGAGCGGACCGCGCTCGCCAACGCGCTCGACGCCGAGCAGAGGGCCGACCAGGGGAAGCGGGGCAAGGACGCGACGCCGCACTATTTCCGGATGATGAAGGAGCTCAGCGTGCTCGGCTTCTTCTCGTCCGAGATCGGGTGCACCCGGGCGTTGCGCTACATCGAGGTGCCGGGCTCGTTCAACGGCAACTATCCCTACAGGAAGGGCGACCGGGCCTGGTTTTAGGACCGGGCTTCCCTTGGGGGGGGCGGCGCATCCGGGGCGAGTGCCGCGGCGATCGCCTCGGCGAGCTGGCCGGGCGTGAAGGGCTTCATCAGGGTCGTCACCGCGCCGACGTCCTTCGCATAGGCGAGAAGCCGGCTGCCGCCCGACATCGCGATCACCTTCAGCTTGGGGAACTCGCTTCGCAGGACCCGGATCGCGGACAGCCCGCTGTGGGGCATCATCATGTCCATCAGGATCAGGTCCGACGGGCTCGCCCGGTAGAGCTGGGTGCCCTCGAAGCCGTCCGGGGCCGTCTCGACGACGTGCCCGGTGGAGGCGAGCATCTCCCCCAGCAGGTCCCGGAAGGCTGCGTTGTCGTCTATGATGAGGATGCGGGCCACGGGAGCGGTATATATAACTCACCCCCGCCCTGGCGCAAGTGCGGTGAAACCCGCCCGCCCCGGCACCCGCGGGCCCTGTAAACACAAGAGCCGCTCCTTTCGAAGCGGCCCGTGTGACCTAACACCAAGCAAACCGTA
>PLXR01000017.1 GCA_003151495.1 Opitutaceae bacterium | reverse complement strand
GGCATGCACATCCGGCTGCTGCTGATTTCGTTCTTCCTGCAGTTCTTCCCCGACCTGATCCGCAACGGCCACCTCTTCATCCTCGACACGCCGCTCTTCCGCGTGCGCAACAAGAAGAAGACGATGTATTGCTACTCCGAGGCGGAGAAGCAGGCGGCGGTCGGCAAGCTCGGTTCGACCCATGAAATCACCCGGTTCAAGGGTCTCGGCGAAATCTCCGCCGGCGAATTCAAGGACTTCATCGGCGAAAACATCCGGCTCGAGCCGCTCTCGCTGAACCACCTGCACGACAGCGACGAACTCCTCTCCTTCTTCATGGGCAAGAACACCCCCGAGCGCCAGGAGTTCATCATCGACAACCTCCGCGTCGAGAAGGACGTCGTGGAGGCCTGAGCCCGCCGCACCCCAGCATGGCCAAAGAACCCCTCTTCCCAGGATCCGGCAAGGGCCCCGTGGCGCCGCTCGGCCAGAACTACACGACCTGGTTCCTCGACTACGCGAGCTACGTCATCCTGGACCGCGCGGTCCCGCACATCGCCGACGGCCTGAAGCCCGTCCTTCGGCGCGTCCTGCACACCCTCTGGGAGATGGACGACGGGCGCTTCCACAAGGTAGCCAACGTCGTCGGCGCCACGATGCGCTACCATCCCCACGGCGACGCCTCGATCGGGGCGGCGCTGGTCGGCATGGGCCAGAGGGGATGGCTCGTCGAGCCGCAGGGCAACTTCGGCAACACGCTCACGGGGGACGAGGCCGCCGCGCCCCGCTACATCGAGGCGCGCCTCACCCCCTTCGCCCGTGAGGTCCTCTTCAACCCGAAGACGACGCCCTGGCAGCTGAGCTACGACGGGCGCGCGAGGGAGCCGATCACCCTCCCCGCCAAGTTCCCGATCGTGCTCCTCGAGGGTGCCGAGGGGATCGCGGTGGGCCTCTCCACGAAGATCCTCCCGCACAACTTCAATGACCTGTGCCGGGCGGCGATCAACCACCTCCAGGGGAAGACCTTCCGGATCTTCCCGGACTTCCCCACGGGGGGCATCGCCGACTTCTCCGAGTACAACGACGGCGAGCGCGGCGGGAAGGTGAAGGTTCGCGCCCGGATCGAGCAGCAGGGCAAGCTCGTGCTGGCGATCACGGAGCTCCCCTACGGGACGACGACCGAGTCCGTGATCGAGTCGATCCTGGCGGCCAACGCGAAGGGAAAGATTAAGGTCAAGAAGGTGGACGACAACACGGCCGACAAGGTCGAGATCCTTGTCCACCTCCCGCAGGGCGCGGAGCCCGAGAAGGTGATCCAGCAGCTGTGCGTGTTCACGGCCTGCCAGGTTGCGATATCCCCGTCGGCCTGCGTGATCGACGGGGACAAGCCCGTCTTCATGGGGGTCCGCGAGATCCTCAAGCGGAGCGTCAACAAGACCGTCGAGCTCCTCAGGAAGGAGCTCCAGATCCGCCAGGGGGAGCTCGACCAGCAGTGGCACTGGGACTCGCTCGAGAGGATCTTCATCGAGGAGCGCATCTACCGCAGGATCGAGAAGTCGAAGACCTGGGAGAGCGTGCTCTCCGAGATCCGCGAGGGCCTGAAGCCCTTCGTGAAGCAGCTGCGGCGCGAGATCGTCGACGACGACATCGCGCGCCTGACCGAGATCCGCATCAAGCGGATCTCGGCCTACAACCGCTTCGAGGCGGACGAGAAGCTGAAGAAGATCGAGGAGGAGATGAAGACCGTCAGGCACGACCTGAAGAACCTGACGGCCTACGCGGTCCGGTGGTTCGAGATGCTCCAGGAGAAGTACGGGAAGGGGATAAAGCGGCGCACCGAGTACGACGAGATCGAGCAGATCAGCGCCGCCGAGGTCGTCTCCGCCAACCAGAGGCTCTACGTGAACCGCGAGGAGGGCTTCATCGGCCTCAACTGGAGGCAGCACGAATTCGTGCAGGAGTGCACGATCCTGGACAGCGTGCTCTGCATCATGGCCGACGGCTCGATGAAGGTGTCGAAGGTGGCGGACAAGGTCTTCATGGGCCTGGGCATCATCCACTGCACCGTGTTCCCGAAGGACGGCGACGCCTCCTTCTACACGATGGTCTACCAGGACGGGGCGAGCGGGAAGGCCTACGCGAAACGCTTCCAGATAGGCGGGGTGACCCGCGACAAGCTTTACCCCCTCACGAAGTCGGACGGGTCCAAGGTCGTCTACCTCGACGTGTGCCCGAAGGAGAAGGCGATGCCGAAGACGCTCCACATCTCGCTCGACGGGCGCAGCAAGGCGCGGGTGAGGGAGTTCGACTTCGACCTGGGGGCCGTCCCTCTGAGCGCGAGGGCGGCCCGGGGCCTCACGGTCACCAAGTGGGCGATCAAGGACGTGAAGAGGGTCGACCCCGCCTGACGCCCGGGGCCGGACCTACGGCCCAAAGAGCTGGTGGTAGACGATCGGGATGTTCTCCCAGAAGATGAGCGCGACTCCCATGAGCGACCCGCCGGCGATGACTCCCGCCGCGACGGGGAAGTTGTAGAGCTTGGCCTTCTCCGGGGCCCGGCGCTCCACGATCCAGGCGGCGAGCGCCCCCAGGAAGAAGAGCAGCCCGTAGAACCAGTGGAAGGTCCATGAGAGCCCGATGCCCGAGGCGGAGGGCATCCACTTGGCGTTTCGGGGGAACCAGAGCGGCAGCAGCGTCAGGAGCGCGCCGACCGCCCCGCCGATCACGATCGACCAGACGTTCACCGTGCCAAGGGCGCCGAAACCCTTGCTGAGGGCCAGCGCCACGATGCGCCACGTCTGCGCCGCCGGCGCCGGGAACCTGTCGGACCCGAGGACCGAGGCCGTCGGGACCATCACGCGGTATGCGAGCACCGTCACGGCGGTGCCCGCGAATATCCCGAAAAACTGGGCCAGGAACTGCTTCCGCGGGTGGGCCCCGAGGAGGTAGCCGCTCTTCAGGTCCGTCAGCAGGTCGGCCGAGGCGATGGCCGAGCCGGAGGTGATGTTGGCGCTCATCAGGTTGATGTTCATGTTGCCGGGGTTGAGCGCGCCGAAGAGCAGCTGCGTCACCTTGCCGAGAGGCCCGATCGGCGTCGTGTCGGTCTCGCCGGTCACCCGGCAGGCGACCAGCGCGAGGACGAACGAGAGGAGCACCGCGAGGACCGTCTCCCACACGGGCAGGCCGAGGCTCACCTTGGCGAGCCAGGCCAGGCCGACCAGCGAGAAGGCCTGGCCGATGAAGAACCACCATGTGGGCGTCTCGATCGCGTCCATCGGGTCCACCGTCTCCTTGGCCTTCCCGAACAGGTCGGTGACCCCGCGAAAGGCCCGGGCCATGACCCTCCAGTTGAGCGCGAACGCCAGGAGGCCCGAGACGACCATGCACGACACCCCGCCCCAGAGGGTCCACGGGACGATCGCGCGGTAGCCGGAGCCCACGATGACGCCCTTGGCCTGCATGATCGGGACGAACACCCCCCAGCAGAGGGTGCCCCCGATGAGGATGCTGGTGGCCGCGCGTATCCCCATGAGGGCGCCCGCGCCCAGGAAGACGGGATCCCAGATGAAGGTGACCGTGCGTCCCATCCATGCGGGACCGAACACGACCTTGTCCACCCGCTCGACGAGGTTGCCCAGGCCGAAGGGCTCGAGCCGGGAGCTGATGAAACCCAGACCGTCGTTCCAGAACTGGCTGATCGCCGACGCGATGGCGGCGATGGTCAGGCCGCGCGCGGACTGGCCGGCGCTTTTGCCCTTGGAGAAGAGTGCCCGGAGGGTCTCGGCCGTCGCGATCCCCGTGGGGAAGCGCAGCTGCTCGACGTTGATCANNCGCTTCATCGGGATCGCCATCGTGACCCCGAGCACCGCGATGAAGAACACCCATGCGAGCGAGAGCCCCAGCGGCAGGGCCTGCTGGTTGATCATGTAGTACGCCGAGAACGCCGAGACCATGGTGGCTCCGGTCGAGTAGCCTGCAGAGGAGGCGGCGGACTGCATGCAGTTGGTCTCCAGGATCGACATCGGGCCCTTGGAGATCCTCATGCGCGCCAGGAGCGACGAGATCATGAAGGAGACGATGCACGCGGTGATCGAGACCCCGATCCCCCAGCCGGCCTTGAGCCCGATGTAGAGGTTGGTGAGGGCGAGGACGCCGCCGAGCAGCATGCCCATGACCACGGCGCGGAACGTCAGCTGCGGAAGGGTGTCCCCCCGGCCCCTGTAGACCTCGTTGAACCACTGGCGCTCTATCTCCTCCGGCGTCCCGGTGAAGCCGTCCACCCTGAGGGGGGCATCGGCGTTGTTCGCGTCTTCCTGGGCTGGGGCGGGGGTCGGGGCCATGAACGGGACGGTGGGCGACACTGCCCCGTGCCGCCCGCGAATGCGAGTGCGATTGCGCCCGGCTAGGCGTAGCGGTCCTCGGTCCAGGGATCCGCGGTGTTGGAGTAGCCGCGCACCTCCCAGAACCCGAGCTTGTCCTCGGCGAGGAACGTGATCGCATTCACGAACTTCGCGCCCTTCCAGGCATAGAGCTTGGGGATGATCACCCGGGCGGGCCCCCCGTGCTCGCGGGCCAGGGGCTCCCCGCCGAAGGAGGTTGCGACGAGCGTGTCGTCGTCCAGGCAGTGGTCGAGCGCCACGTTCGTCGAGTAGCCGTCGTAGCTCGAGAAATAGACAAACCTCGCCTCGGGCCTCGGGCGCGCGAGCTCGTAGAGCGTCGTGAGGGCGACTCCCCCCCAGCGGCAGTCGAACTTCGACCAGGTCGTGACGCAGTGGAAGTCGCTCACGTCGTCGACCTGCGCGAGCGCGTTGAAGTCCGCCCAGCTGAGGGTCACGGGGCTCTCGACCAGCCCGTCGAGCCTGAGCGCCCACTCGGCAAGGGGGATCTCCGGCTGCACGCCCAGATCGAGCACGGGGAAGCCCTCCGTCAGCCTCTGGCCGGGGGGGAGGCGGTCGCGCGAGGCGACGGCGCGCGCGGTGACCCCGCGCGCCTTCTGCTTCTCGGCCCACCTCTGCTTCGCCTCGATGTAGCGCTCCTTG
>PLXR01000131.1 GCA_003151495.1 Opitutaceae bacterium | reverse complement strand
TCGACTCGACGTCGATCGCGTCCTTTTCGGTGAGCCGGCCCGTGAACGAGTAGATCAGCATCCCGGAGAGCCAGATGACCCCGATAAGCACGTGCAGCCCGTGCGTTCCCGTGAGCGTGAAGAAGGTCGTGCCGAGTATGCTGTTCGTGATCGTCAGGTGCTTCTCGAAGACGAAGTTCCTGAACTCGTAGACCTGGCAGCCGAGGAAGATGCAGCCGAAGAAGATCGTCGTCAGGAGCGACCACCTGAGGCTCTTGAGGTTGCCCTTCTGGATCGCGTTGACGGCGAGCGCCATCATCAGCGACGACATGAGCAGGATGAACGTCGAGAACGACGTGAGCTCGATCGAGAACACCTGGCGCGCCGGCAGCGTGCCCGGGGGCGGGTGCAGCCGGTAGATCAGGTGGGTCGAGATCAGGCACCCGAAGAACATGCAGTCCGAGGCAAGGAACGCCCACATGAGGAGCTTCTTGTTGGGGATGCCCGTCGTCGTCGTCGGGTCGAGGTGGTGGTCAATGGTGCCTGCGGCGGCGTTGCTGCTCATGGAGATGGTTCCTTGTTGGCCTGCGCCTCAGTGCCCCGAGTGGTCGTCGCCGGGCTTGATGCTCCCGTCCTCATTGAGGTGGATGTGGTAGCCCTCGTTGCCCTCGAGGGACCAGAGGACGACCGAGACGAACATGAACGCGGCGCCCAGGATGCACACGGCGACCTTGGGGCCCCAGAAGCCGGGGTACTGCGCCGTGTTCGCCGGGTCGATGACCGCGACCCCGATGGCACCGATCAGGATGCCGAAGCTCGCGAGGAACGGGTAGATGGACTGGAAGGGCATGTGGATCCCGCCGTGCGAGTCCTCGGCCTTGGCGTGCTCCGCCACCTCCCGGTCGATCTCCTCCTTGTGGCGCTTCTCGTACCACCAGCCGTCGCGCGCGTGGACCGTCGGGATCACCCTGAAGTTGTACTCGGGAGGGGGGTTCGGCAGGCTCCACTCGAGCGTGCGCGCGTCCCAGGGATCCCGGGTGGTCCGTGCGCCCTTGAGGTACGTGTAGACCATCGTGACGAAGTAGATTGCGACGCCGATCCCCAGGATGAAGGCGCCCACGGTCGCAACCATGTTGCCCAGGTTCCAGCCCATGTTCCCGTCATAGGTGAACGTGCGGCGCGGCATCCCCTCCATCCCGAGGAAGTGCATCGGGAAGAACGTCACGTTGAAGCCGATGAAGACGAACCAGAACGACATCTTGCCCCAGAACTCGCTCACCATGCGGCCGAACATGAGCGGGAACCAGTAGTGGATCCCCGCGAACAGGGCGAAGAGCGAGCCCCCGATCAGCACGTAGTGGAAGTGGGCGACGATGAAGTAGCTGCCATGCTGCTGGGCGTCCGACGGGGCCGCGGAGTGCATGATCCCGGAGAGCCCGCCGATCATGAACATCCAGAGGAAGCCGATCGCGAACATCATGGGCGTCCGCATCGTGAGGTGGCCGCCCCAGAGGGTGCCGATCCAGTTGAACATCTTGACGCCGGTCGGGACCGCGATCGCCATCGTCATCAGCGCGAAGGCGGCCGTCGCGGTGGTGCCCATGCCGGTCGTGAACATGTGGTGGCTCCACACGCCGAAGCCGAGGAAGCCGATCGATGCGCCGGAGAAGACGACGATCGGGTAGCCGAAGAGGGGCTTGCGCGAGAAGGTGGGAAGGATCTCCGAGATGATGCCCATGGCGGGCAGGATCAGGATGTACACCTCGGGGTGCCCGAAGATCCAGAAGAGGTGCTGCCACAGGATCGGGAGGCCGCCGTTCGACACCTCGAAGAAGTTGGTCCCGAAGAGCCGGTCCATCATGATCTCGACCAGGGCGATTGTGATCGCGGGGAACGAGAGGACGATCAGGAAGGAGGTGAAGAGCGTCATCCACGTGAAGACCGGCAGGCGCATCATCGTCATGCCAGGGGCGCGCATGTTGATGATCGTCACGATGAAGTTGAGGGCCGCCGCGATCGAGGCGACGCCCAGCAGCTGCAGGCCCATGACCCACATGTCTATCGCATGCGTCGGGCTGAAGTGCCTTGTCGTCAGCGGGGCGTATCCGAACCAGCCGGCGTCGGGGGCGCCGTCCCTCATGAACCATCCCAGGTTCAGGATCACCGCGCCGACGGCGAACGTCCAGAACGAGAAGGCGTTGAGCCGCGGGAAGGCCACGTCGCGCGCCCCGATCTGGAGCGGCATGATGAAGTTGAAGAACGCGGCGCCGATCGGCATGACGACCAGGAAGATCATCGTCGTCCCGTGCATCGTGANNACGGTCGTCAGCCAGCTCATGAGGCCCGTCTTCGCGGAGGGGCGCCAGAGGACGAGGGGCTTCGCTGCATGCTCCCCCTTTGCGAGGAAATCGGATTTTGCCAGTGCTTCCATTGTGCGGATTACTTGAGGCTCTGAAGGTAGTTGACCAGGGCGTCCTCGTCCTCGGGGGTCAGCTTGATGTTGTTGGCGAGGTAGCCCGCGACCCACATGGTGTTGCCCGGCTTCACCTCGTTGGGGGCGTGGATCCAGCGGTGGAGCTCGTCGCGGTCGTTCTCGAGGAGGCCGGCGGCGATGGTCGTGCGCGCGCCCACGTGGGTGAGCTCGGGCCCGACGACCCCGATGAAGCCGTCGCCGCGGATCGTGTGGCAGCTGGAGCAGGTCTTGGCCGCGAAGAGCTCGCGTCCCCGGGCGATCTTGGCGGGGTCCTCGCCCGTCTCGGGCGACTGCTTGGCGCGCCAGGCGTCGAGCGGGGAGACGTCGAACTTCCCGGTGTAGCCCGCCTCGTTCCGGTGGAAGGAGCGGTAGGCCGCGAACTGGGCCTTCGCATCCCCCGCGCCGCCGGCCGGCACCTTGCGGGCCGGGGCCATCTGGGCGTTGACCCAGTCGTTGAACTCCTTCGGCCCCAGCGCGATGACGCGGAAGCGCATCACGGCATGGGACTCACCGCAGAACTCGGCGCACTGGCCCCAGAAATACCCCGGCTGGTCGGCGCGCAGCCAGAGGTGGTTGGCCCGGTTGGGCATCATGTCCACCTTGCCCGCCAGCTTGGGTATCCAGAAGCTGTGGATGACGTCCACGGTCCGCAGGTTGATGCGCACCGGCCTCCCCGAGGGGATCACAAGCTCGTTCGCGACGGAGAACGGGGCGTTCATGGACTTGCCCGTCGGGTCGAGCGTCTGGGCCGTCTCGCCGGGGTAGTCGAACTTGAACCACCACTGGTAGCCCGTGGCCGTTATCCCATAGGAATCCGCCTTGTTCTCCGCGGGCACGTCGAACGAGTACCAGATCCCGGCGAGGGTGGGCACGGCGATGATCACCAGAGCCAGGACCGAGGCCCCGATCAGGCTGATCTCGACGAGCGGGTTTCCATGCGACTGCTCCGGCGGCTCGGCGTGCTCGTCGGCCTCGCCCCGGGCGCGGAACTTGACCATGGCGTAGGCCAGGACCCCCCCGACGACGACAAAGATGAACAGCGACACCCAGCAGGTGAGGTAGAAGAGGTCCATCTGGCTGCGCGCGACGGGCCCGTTCGGGTCGAACGTCGACTGGGGCCCGTCAAACCAATAGCAACCGGATAGCAGCAGGGTGCCGGCCACCGCGGCGGCGGCGCCCAGAAAGCGTGAAAATCTCGAGGAATATTTGGACAAACTCATGAGTGCGGACGGTGGGGACCGCGGCCCGAAAACAGCCGGCAGTCCCCGGGTACAGTCAGGGAACACCCGGCCATTTCAAGCCATAATCCATTACATTTCCTAGCCAGGGGATTAACGTCTATCATACGGCGGGTTCGGAAGTCACCCGATTCCCCGGATTTGGGTCCTTTTTCGCCCCCGGCGCGCCATGACGTGTTTCGATTTGCCCTGCCGGGGGACTTGGGCGAGGTTCTGCGTCCCATGAAAATCCGCATCTTCCTAATGTCGGCCCTCGTGGCCCTCGCCACCTCGGGCTGCGGCCAGAAGGACGCCTCGACCGCCGCGGCGGCCCCGGCCCCCGCCGGTCCCCGCACCATCGAGATCACGGCCGGCGACACCATGAAATACAGCCTGACGGCGATAGAAGCCACTCCAGGAGAGGATCTTAAGGTCGTCCTGACCAATAACGGCAGCCAGCCCAAGGAGGTCATGGGCCACAATTTCGTGCTCCTGAAGGCGGGGACGGATGTCGCGGCATTTGACGCGGCGGCGCTCATGTCCAAGGACACCGACTACATTCCGGCGGCGCTCAGCAGCCAGATCATTGCAAAGATCGACCTCCTCGGGCCGCGCAAGTCGGGCGAGGTCGCCTTCAAGGCTCCCACCGCCCCCGGCGAGTACCCCTTCCTCTGCACCTTCCCCGCGCACTACCAGACCGGGATGAGGGGCACCCTCACGGTCAAGTAGGACCGGCTTTCCGAATCTTCCCGGGACCCTTGCCCGCTCCGCCGCCCGGCGGGCGGGCAATTTCCTTTTGCCCCTTCCGTCAGCCTGCGGGCCACCACCGGTAGAGGAACAGGTAGACCAGCACCCCCGTCACCGAGACGTAGTACCAGATCGGGAACGTCACCCGGGCCCACCTGCGGTGCCGCTCGAAGTCGCCCTTCAGCGCGAGGATGAAGGTCCTTGGCACGAGGAACGCGATGAGTGCGGCCAGCGGGATGTGGGTCCAGAGGATGATAAGGTAGACGGTCCGGATGGCCCCCGTCCCGCCGAAGGGCGTGTGGGCCCCCCGCATGAGGGCGTGGTAGGTCAGGTAGAAGGCGAGGAAGAGCGCCGACGCCACGGCGGCGGCCAGCATGCATGCCCGGTGCCGGGACCGGTCACCCCTCCTGATGAAGACGAAGCCCGCCGTGATGAGCACCGTGGCGGTCGCATTGAGGGTGGCCTCTATTGCGGGCAGGTCGTGGACGGTCACGGGTGATGGAGGAGAAGCCGGTCCGCCACGAGGGAGCCGAGCACGATCGGGAGGTAGGCCAGGGAGAAGAAGAAGAGCCTGCGTGCGCACGCATCGCGGCTGCCGGCGCGCAGGAACGCGACCGCTCTCGACAGGAACAGGGCCCCCACGAGGGCGGCCGCCGCCCCGTACCATGCGCTGTCCAGCCCGAGGAACACGGGGAGGAGGCTCACGGCGACCAGCGAGATCGTGGCCGCGAGCGACCAGCCCGCGACCTTGCCGCCGGACTCGTCGCGCACGGGGAGCATCGGGAAATTGACGATGGAATAGTCCCGGCGGTAGGTCCATGCGATCGCCATGAAGTGGGGGATCTGCCAGAAGAAGAGGACCCCGAAGAGGATCCACCCCAGGGCCGAGACGCCGCCCTCGGCGGCCGACCAGCCGATCAGCGGGGGGAAGGCCCCGGCCACCGCGCCTATCTCCGTGCTCCACCGGCTCGAGCGCTTCGCGGGCGTGTACCAGCCCAGGTAGGAGGCGATCGTAAGGAGCGTGAAGAGGGCCGAGAGTCTGCCCACCTGGGTGAAGATGATGATCAGGGCCGCGAAGCACATGCCCCAGCCGAGCACGTAGGCGGACCCGCCGGGGATCTTCCCCGAGGGGATCGGCCTCTGCTCGGTCCGGTGCATCCGCGCGTCCGTGTCGCTCTCCATCCACTGGTTCAAGGCGGCGACCCCTCCGGCCGCGAGCGAGGCGCCCAGCGCCAGGAAGCCCACGCGCGCGGGGTCGTGGGCGGGCCGCGCCGCGAAGTAGCCCACGAGGGCCGTGAGGACGGAGAGAAGGCTCAGCCTGGGCTTGGTGAGCTCGAGGTAGTCGGCGAACCGGGCGTCCGGGGGCGGGGATTCGTCGGTCATGGGACCGGGGCCCTCTCGATCGAGTCCCGGTGTGCAAGCCATGTGAGCCAGAATGCGGTGGCGAGCGTCACGGCGCCGACCAGGACATGCACGGTCGTGATCGTCGGGTTGCGGTAGGTGCGGATGATCGCCGCCCCCACGATGACCTGGAGGACAAGGAGCCCCACGAGGCTCGCGACCCCGGAGCGCATTGCGGGCGTCGCGGCGGGATCGCGCTTTATCGAGGCGGCGAAGGCGACGACCGCCAGGGCGATCACGCAGGCCAGAAGCCGGTGCGCGAAGTGGATCCCAATCCGGAAGTTCCAGGTGTCCGGAAGCAGGCCCCCGTCGGGGGTCGACCAGGGGAAGGTCGGGATCGCCAGGCCCGCGAAGCTGTGGCGCATCACGGCTGCGACGCCGAGCTGGATGAAGAGGAGCGCGCAGCAGAGGGTCCCCAGGCGCCGGACCCCCGCGCCGACGGGGATCGGCCTGCCGATCCACGCGTAGGAGCACGAGACCGCGATCGCGAGCAGCGTGCAGGCGAGCCCCTGCGCGAGGCACGCGTGGAGCATGGCGAAGAGCCGGCCCAGGCTCGTGTCGACGGCCTCCACCTGCACCGGCTCAAACAGCACGCGCAGCCCGCCCACGACGGCCTGGACGACCACGAGCGCGACCGCGAAGTACGAGAGCCTGTGCAGCCACCTCCTCTCCTCCGTCCGCCAGATCCACGCGGCGAGGGCGACGGTCAGGATCGTCATCAGGCCCGCGCTCAGCCTGTGCGAGTGCTCGGCGAACATCGCCACGTTGGTCAGCCATCCCTTTGGGTTGAGGGAACCGTTCGAGAGCGGCCAGTCGGGGAAGGCCATGCCGGCCCCGATGCTGGTCGTGAACGCCCCGAGCGTCACCAGGACGAACACCCAGATGGCGGCCGCCACCGAGAAGGCGGCAAGCCCCGGCTTGTGGCCGGGGGTTCGCTGGGGGAGGGGAAGGGCTGCCATGGGCTGGAGGATTCCGGGAAGGAGGGTATCATGGTGCCCGCACCTATGGCTTTGACAATTTTTTCCTCCGCCGGATTGGTGGTACCATGAGAACTTATGGCATGCGCCGCCTCGTTTCATGCGCCGCGGCCCTCGCCCTGGCGGCGTCCGGGGGGTGCCGCAGGCAGGCGGCGATCGCGGCGCCCGCAGTCGCGGCCGCGACGGCCGAGCGCCGGTTCCCGCTCACGGGCCTGGTGGTCTCCGCGGACGCGAGGCGGCATGTCCTGGTGGTGCGCCACAACGAGGTGGCGGGCTACATGCCCGCCATGACCATGGAGTTCCCCGTCTCGGCCGGGGACGCCGCGGCCGCCACCGCAGGCGAGCGGATCCGCGCTGAGCTCGTGGTCGACAAGGCGGGCGACGTGCGGCTCGAGAAGGTCTGGCCCGACGACAAGGCGGCGACCGACTCGGTGGACGCGGGCGCCCGCATGCTCCACCAGGACACGATCGAGAAGGGGAAGCAGGCCTACCGGGAGGTGGGCGACAAGGCCCCCGAGTTCGTGCTCTACGACCAGAACGGCCGCGTCGTTGACAGCGCCCGCTTCCGGGGCAAGCAGGTCATGCTCAACTTCATCTACTCGAGGTGCCCGGTGGCGAACATGTGCCCCCTCTCGACGACCAAGATGATGGCGACCCAGAAGCTCGCGGCCAAGGCCGGCGTGCCCAACATCGAGTTCGTGTCGGTGACGCTCGACCCGGCCTACGACACCCCGGGAGTCCTCAGGGAATACGCCGACGCGCGGGGGATCGACACCGGCAACTTCTCGTTCCTGACGGGCCCGGAGCCGGCTATCCAGGACCTGCTGACCCAGTTCGGGGTCATCGCCGTCTTCAACGGGGGATTCCTCAACCACACGCTCGCGACGCTCCTGATCGACGAGAAGGGCGCGATCGCGTGGAGGGCGGACGGGGCCGAGTGGGAGCCGAAGGAGTTCGTGGAACGGATGCACAAGTGAAGGGCGGGACCGGAAACCCTGGTCTCGGGCGCCCCGAATGGCGCCGGATCGCCGTCATCACAGGGGCGGCACTCGCCCTCTTCGTCACCGTCCGCGAGCTCCCTACGGGGACGAGCCTGAGCCACATGGACTTCCGGGTGGAGGGGGGCAACGTGATCGAGTTCTGCGACCCGGCCAACCCCCAGTTCCTGCCCGTGGTCGCGGTTCGTTCGCCCGTCACGCTCGCCGTGGCCGCGTCCGGCCCGGCCCGCGCGAACCACGACGTCGCCGCGACCCTCACCCTGACGACCTTCAGCGGGAAGCCGATAGCGCCGGAGGACCTCCAGGTCGTCCAGACAAGGAGGATGCACCTCCTGATCGTCGACCCGTCGCTCGACGACTACCAGCACGTGCACCCGGAGCCCGGGCGCCGCCCCGGCGAGTGGGTCTTCAGCTTCCACCCGCGCTTCGGCGGGGTCTACCGGGTCTTCGCGGACTTCACGCCGGTCGCGACGAACCGCGGGCTCTACTCCGAGGCGGAGATCGCGGTCGACGGCCCGCCCAACCCGGTCGCGGCGGGATCCCAGGCGCCCTCCTGGACCGCGGTCCGCGAGGGCTTCGCATTCACGCTCTCGCCCTCGTCGCTCCCGATCCGCGCCGGCGCGCCCACGAGCCTGCGGCTCTCGATAAGGAATGTCGCCGGTGGGCCCGTGCCCGTCCAGCCCGTCATGAACGCCTTCGCCCACCTGGTGGCCTTTGACGCGGGCCGAAGCGGGTTCGCGCACATCCACCCGAACGAGTCCGACACCTCTCGGCCCCCCGACCCGGTGAGGCCGTCGTTCACCTTCCGCCTCACGATCCCGGGCCCGGGCCGCTACGTCATGTGGAGCCAGGTGGACCTCGGGGGCCGGGAGACGTACGCCCCGTTCTGGTTCGACGTCGCCCGGTAGCTCAGAACTTCAGGTGCTTCACCGTGACGCCCTTGTTGATCAGCTGCTTCAGGGAGTCGATTCCGATCTTGAGGTGATCCCCGACGAATGAGTCGTCGACCTTCTGGTCGCTCTCGATCGTCTTCACGCCCTCAGGCACCATCGGCTGGTCCGACACCAGGAGCAGGGCCCCCGTCGAGATCCCGTTGGCGAATCCGACCATGAAGATCGTGGCCGTCTCCATGTCCACCGCCATGACCCGGATCTTCTTCAGGTACTTCTTGAACTCCTCGTGGTGCTCCCAGACCCGGCGGTTGGTCGTGTACACGGTGCCCGTCCAGTAGTCGCGGGCATGGAGCCGGATCGTGGTCGATATCGCCTTCTGGAGCGCGAAGGAGGGGAGCGCGGGCACCTCGGGCGGGAAATAGTCGTTGCTCGTGCCCTCGCCNNCCGGGACCTCGGGCGGAAAATAATCGTTGCTCGTGCCCTCGCCGCGGATGGCCGCGATCGGGAGAATCAGGTCGCCGACCTCGGCGCGGTGCTTGATGCCGCCGCATTTTCCCAGGAACAGGGCCGCCTTGGGCTTTATCGCGCTCAGGAGGTCCATGACCGTCGCGGCGTTGGCGCTGCCCATCCCGAAGTTGATGATCGTGATCTTGCCGGCTGTCGCTGTCGGCATCGGCTTGTCCCGCCCGTGGACCTGCACCTTGTGCGCCCTGGCGAACAGGTCGACGTAGCGCTGGAAGTTGGTGAGGAGGATGTAGGAGCCGAACTTGTGGAGGGGCAGACCCGTGTAGCGCGGGAGCCAGTTCTTGACGATCTCCTGGCGGGTGGCGAGGGCGCACATGGGGATGGGCCGTCTCAGGCGCCCGACAGTGCGTTATGCGTGTTGAGGTGCTCCTCGCCCGTGTACTTGAGCGACTGCTCGTCGGCGTGGTAGCTCGAGCGGACCATCGCGCCGCTCTCGACGACCCCGAACCCGACCGACAGGCCGAACTGCTTCCAGTGGACGAACTCCTCGGGCGGGACCCACCGGTCCACGGGCAGGTGCTGCTTCGTGGGCTGGAGGTACTGGCCGATCGTGAGGATACTGACCCCGTCGCCCGCCAGGTCGCGCAGCGTCTGCTCGACCTCCTCGCGGCGCTCGCCGAGCCCGAGCATGATCCCCGTCTTGACCGTGAAACCCCTGCCCCTCGCGTGCCGGAGGACCCCGCGGGAGCGGTCATAGCGCGCCTGGACGCGCACGGGCCGCTGGAGCCGCTCGACGGTCTCCACGTTGTGGTTGAAGATGTCGGGCCGGGCCCCGAGCACGGTGTCGATGTCCTCGGTCCTCCCCTTGAAGTCGGGGACAAGGACCTCGATCGCGGTCGAGGGGTTCCGGTGCCGGATAGCGCGGATCGTCGCGGCCCAGACCGAGGCCCCGCCGTCGGCGAGCTCGTCCCGGGCGACGCTCGTGATCACGCAGTGCCGAAGGCCCATCGTCGCCACCGCGTCGGCGACCCGGGCCGGCTCGCCCAGGTCCAGCTCGGTCGGCTTCCCCGTCTGGATCGCGCAGAAGTTGCAGGACCGGGTGCAGATGTTCCCGAGGATCATGACCGTGGCGGTCCCCCGCGACCAGCACTCGCCGAGGTTCGGGCACTGGGCGCTCTGGCAGACCGTGTGGAGCTTGTGGCCGTCCACGAGCCCGCGCACGGCGTTGTAGGCCGGGCCGCTCGGCAGCTTGGCCCTGAGCCACGCGGGTTTGCGGGTCGTGTCCATTGTCGTCATGGTGTCCGGATTGATGCCCCAAAATGGACACGAACGCCCGCGGATCACAAGCAAGGAACCCCCGGAAGTTTCCGTTTGCCCCGAGGGCGGCGCTGCGGCAGGTTGACCCGCTCCCATGAGCGACATCCCGGCCGACATCACCCACGACCAGCACGCAGTGCGCCGGCAGAAGCTTGCCGAGCTGCGGGCGGCGGGGACGGACCCCTTCCGCGCGGCATTCGAGCAGACCCACTTCTCGGGCGAGGCGCTCGGGGCGTACGTCGACGGCCAGGACAACGCCGTGGCGGTCGCCGTCGCGGGGCGCCTCGTGACGATCCGCGACATGGGTAAGAGCCAGTTCGTCAAGGTCCTCGACCAGCAGGGCGAGATCCAGCTCTACCTCAAGAAGGACGTCGTCGGAGACGACGCCTACCTTGCCTTCAAGAAGCTCGACCTGGGCGACATCATCGGCGCCAGGGGGACCCTCTTCAAGACGAAGACGGGCGAGACCACGGTGCGGGTCGAGTCCTTCGACCTCCTCTCAAAGGCGCTCAGGCCCCTCCCAGAGAAGTGGCACGGCCTGGCCGACCCCGAGCAGGTCTACCGCCAGCGCTACCTCGACCTCGTCGTGAACCGGGCCTCGCGCGACCGGCTCCTCCTGCGCTCCAGGGTCGTCCTGGCCATCAGGAAGTTCCTGGAGGAGCGGAAGTTCATCGAGGTCGAGACGCCCATCCTCCAGTCGGTGGCGGGCGGGGCCGCGGCGAAGCCGTTCTCGACCCACCACAACGCCCTCGGGGTGGACTTCTTCCTGCGGATCTCGCTCGAGCTCTACCTCAAGCGGATGCTTGTGGGCGGCCTCGACCGGGTGTTCGAGATCGGGCGCAACTTCCGAAACGAGGGCATCTCCCGGAAGCACAACCCGGAGTTCACGATGCTCGAGCTCTACCAGGCCTACAGCGACCACCGCGGAATGATGGCCCTCATCCGGGACATGCTGGCGGCCGTGTGCCGGGACGTGCTCGGGACCGACAAGATGCCCCACGCCGCGAGCGGCCAGACGATCGACTTCGGGGGCCACTGGCGCGAGGTGACCTACAAGGACCTGATCCGGGCCGAGACAAACGACGACGGCTGGTTCGGCAGGAGCAAGGTCGACCACATAGCCGCGGCCGAGGCGATGGGGCTCAAGGTCGAGGCGGGATGGGAGGACTTCGAGGTAACCAACGAGATCTTCTCCAAGAAGATCGAGCCGGGGCTCATCCAGCCGACGTTCGTGCTGAACCTGCCGAAGGAGCTGTGCCCGCTGGCGAAGATCAACCGGGAGGACCCCTCGACGCTCGACGTCTTCGAACTGTGCATCGGGGGCATGGAGATCGCGCCTGCGTATTCCGAGCAGAACGACCCGGACGTCCAGCGCGAGATGTTCGAGAAGCAGGCCGGGGGCGAGCCCCAGAGCGTCGACCAGGACTTCCTGCTCGCGCTCGAGCACGGGATGCCGCCTGCGGGCGGCATGGGCGTCGGGATCGACCGGCTCTGCATGCTGCTCACCGGCGCCGAGAGCATCCGCGACGTCATCCTCTTCCCGCAGCTCAGGCCCGCGGAGACGAAGGCTGCCGACGGCGCCTGACCCCGTGCCCTGGTACCTCCACCTTGCGCTGAGGCAGCTTTTCCCGACCGGGCGGCGGTTTCCCTTCTTTACCCTGATCTCGACCCTGGGAGTGGCGCTCGGCGTCATGGTCCTGGTCGTCGTCATGAGCATCATGGGCGGATTCGCCTACGAGATCCGCCACCTCATCGTCGACACGGAGGGCGAGGTCCAGATCGTGGCCCGGGGCCCCGTCTCGGACTACGCCTCCGTCGTGAAGCGCGTCGAGTCGGTGCCCGGGGTGGCTGCCGCGACCCCTTACGCAAGGGACGCCGTGATGGTCAAGTTCGGCGACAAGCCCGCGTTCCCGATGCTGCGGGGCCTCGACCTGGGCAGCATCGAGCGGGTCACCCAGCTCGGCCGCTACGTCGTCGTGGGGTCGCTTGACGACCTGGACGACGACTCCGTCATCCTGAGCGACCAGATCGCCTCCAGCCTCGGCGCCAACGTCGGCGACTCGATCGAGGTCTACTCGCCCCTCATCATCAACAAGCTGAGCGCCGACGCCGTCTTCCTGCCGAGGCAGGTCCGGGTCGTCGGGATCCTCCACATCGGGCACCAGCAGCTCGACAGCAGCACGGTCTACGGGACGCTCCGCCTCGCCCAGGACCTCTACGGCCTGGGGTCGACGGTCCACGGGATCGACGTCCGACTGAACCCGGGCGTCAACGAGGACGACGCGGTCGCCCGCGTGAACAAGGTGCTGCCCGACGGCATCCGCGCGTTCTCCTGGGAGGACAGCTTCTCCGACTTCCTCTGGGTCCTGAACCTCGAGCGGAGCATGATATTCTTCCTGCTGCTCTTCATCGTCATCGTGGCGGCGTTCTCGGTCACGAGCTCGCTCCTCATCTCGGTCGTCCGCAAGACGCGCGAGATCGGCCTCCTGGGGGCCCTAGGCGGGCGCCCGCTCCACGTCGCCCTGTGCTTCTGCGCGCAGGGCCTCTTCATCGGGGTCCTCGGGACCGTCTCGGGGCTCGCCGCCGGGTTCCTCGCGCTCGCGGTGCGCAACGACGTCGTCCTTTGGGTCGCCCGCGTGACCCAGCGCCAGGAGGTCCTGCGCCGGTTCTACCAGTTCAGCGAGCTTCCGTCCCACACCTCCGGCTCGACGGTCGCCCTGATCGTCGTCCTGACGATCGTGATCTCGACCCTCGCGGGGACGATCCCCGCGTGGCGGGCCGCCCGCCTCAAGCCCGTGGAGGCGCTTCGAAGTGAGTGAGCCCGTTCTGAGCGCCCGCGCCCTGCGCAAGAGCTTCAGGAGCGGCGACGCCCTCCTGCAGGTCCTGCGCGACGTGAACCTCGACGTCGCCGCGGGCGAAAGCGTCAGCATCCGCGGCGAGTCCGGATCGGGGAAGTCGACGCTCCTGAACCTCATCGCGGGGCTCGATGCCCCGGACTCCGGCACCGTCCTCTGGGGGGGATCGCCCGACACCGGCGCGGGGCGCAGGGCGGCCTACCTCGGCATGGTCTTCCAGTCGTTCTACCTGGTGCCGGAGCTGGACGCCCTGGCGAACGTGCTCCTCGCCCGCCGCATCCTCGGGAGGATCGACGCCGCGGCGAGGGACCGGGCGCGCTCGCTGCTCGGGGACGTGGGGCTCTCGGACCGCGCCCATCACCTTCCCTCGCAGCTCTCGGGGGGAGAGAGGCAGCGCGTCGCGCTGGCGCGCGCCCTCATGAACGGCCCGAACCTGATCGTCGCCGACGAGCCCACCGGGAACCTCGACGAGAGGACCGGCAACGAGGTCGTGGAGCTCCTCCTCGGGCTCTGCGCGTCCGCGGACACGGCGCTCGTCCTCGTGACCCACAACGCCTCCCATGCGGCGAAGACCCGCAGGAGCCTCACCCTGACGGCCGGGGCCCTGGGAGGGAGCTAGGCCCGGGTTTGTGGCTCGCCCCTGGGTCGCCAACCGGTACCGTCTGGATCCATGTCCGCCCCCAAGATCCGCTGCGGCGTAGTCGGAGTAGGCTCGCTTGGCCAGCACCACGCCCGCATCTACGCCTCCCTCCCGGGGGCCGAGCTTGTGGGCATCTACGACAAGTCGGTCCCCCGCGGCGCGGAGATCAGCGGGAAGTTCGGGTGCAGGAGGTTCGAGTCGATCGAGGACCTCGCCGCCGTGTGCGAGGCGGTGTCCGTCGTCGTGCCTACGGACCTGCACGAGAAGGTCGCGCTCCCGCTCCTTGCGGCGGGATGCCACGTCCTCATCGAGAAGCCCCTCTGCGCCTCGCTGGCCGAGGCCGAGCGGGTGCTTGAGGCCGCGCGCGCCAAGAACTGCCTCGTGCAGGTGGGCCACGTCGAGCACTTCAACCCGGTCATGGCGTTCCTAGAGAAGGAGGCGAGCCGGCCGCAGTACATCACGGCCGAGAGGCTCGGCACGTACCAGGTCCGCGGGACGGAGGTCGGGGTCGTTCTCGACCTCATGATCCACGACATCGGGATCGTCCTCGCCCTGGTGAAGTCCCCCATCGCGAAGATCGACAGCGTGGGGATCAACGTCCTCTCGAAGACGGAGGACATCGCAAACGCCCGGATCCAGTTCGAGAACGGGTGCGTCGCGAACCTGAGCGCCAGCCGCATGGCGCTCAAGAAGGCGCGTGAGATCCGCATCTTCCAGGACAACGCCTACCTGTCGCTCGACTTCATGAACCAGTCGGGGCACCTGGTCCGCAAGAGCGACATCATCGCCTACGGGCTGAAGATGAAGATCGGCCTGGTGAAGGCGGGGGACATCAGCTCCGTGCCGGTCCACCAGATACCGATAGAGAAGGGCGAGCCGCTGGCGCTCGAGCTGGCGCACTTCGTCGAGAGCGTCGCCCGGAAGAGGCAGCCGAAGGTGGGCGCGGCGCTGGGCAAGAGCGCCCTGGAGGTCGCGATCGCGATCACCGAGCAGATCCGCAAGAAATGACGGGCGCCCCACTGTTCCCGCTGCCTGCGCCCAGGGGCGGCGCCCCGCATCTCCTCGTCGTCGCAGGGGAGCACTCGGGCGACGAGCACGCGGCGAGGATGGTCGCCGGGCTCCTGCGCCTTCGCCCGGGCCTGCGCGTCGCGGCCCTGGGAGGCCCGCGGCTCGCGGCCGCGGGCGCCCAGCTGCTCCTCGACCGCACGGCGCTCTCGGTCGTCGGCCTCGGCGAGGTCGTGCGGAACCTGCCGTTCTTCCGGACCCTTATAGAGGAGACCGTCCAGTGGATCGGCAGGCACAGGCCGCCGGCCGTCTGCTTCGTCGACAATTCCGGGGTCAACCTCCGGATCGCAAAGGAGCTCAGGCTGCGCGGCATCAGCGCCAAGGGGGGAGGGGACGTGAGGACCCTCTACTACATCAGCCCCCAGATATGGGCCTCGCGGCCCGAGCGCCGCTTCGACATGGCCCGCAACCTGGACGCCCTGGCGGTGATCTTTCCCTTCGAGGTGGGCTGCTATGCGGACACGGGGCTGCCCGTGGAATTCGTCGGCCACCCGTTCCTCGCGCCCGACTACTTGGCGCCTGTCTCAAGCGACCCCTCCGGCCCGGTGCTCCTCCTGCCGGGGAGCCGGCCCAGGGCCGTGGGCCTCATCGCGCCCGCGCTCCTCGCGGGCTTCAGGAAATACGCCCAGGCGGGGGCGGGCCGCAGGGCCGTCATCCTGTACCCGAGCGAGGCGATCCGCGGGCAGCTCGAGGCCGCGGGGCTCCCCGGCGACGTCTCGCTCCAGCGCACGGGGGAGCCCGTCGCGGCGAGCGCCGTCCTCACCAGCAGCGGCACGATGTCGATGCACTGCGCCCTGGCCGGAATCCCGGGGGCGATCGCCTACCGCACCGATCTCCTGACGTACCTCATCGCCCGCTGGATCGTCCGGGTGCCCTACCTCGGGATCGCGAACATCCTCCTCGGGGAGCCGATGTACCCCGAGTACATCCAGGGCGCGGCCGGACCCGGCCCGCTCGCGGCGGAGCTGGAGGCGTGCACCGGGGACCCGTCCCGCCGCGCCCGCGCGAAGGCCCAGTCGGCCGAGCTCCGGGCGATGCTCGTCAATCCCGCAGGCGCCACGGAGGCGGACTGGATCTCGAGGAACGTTCCCTAGATTCCGGGCCCATGCGGATCCGAGGTCCCGTTGGACCCGGACGAGAGGTGGCGCTGGACGTGCTCCCACAGGCCTGTGGCGCGGTGCGAGAGGAGCTCCCTGCAGCGGGCGATCTCCGCCTCGCGGGCCATCCGGTTCGACTCCGCGATCCTCGCCAGGTCGTCCAGGTTGTAGAGGAACACGTTCTGGAGGTCCGCCGCGGCCGCCTCCACGTCGCGCGGCAGCGCGAGGTCGATCAGGAGGAGCGGGCGGGCGGGGCGCCTGCGCATCGCCGCCGAGATCGCCGCCGCGCTCACGATCGTCGTGGGCGCCGCTGTCGAGCAGACTATGACGTCGTAGCTGGCCAGGTGGGAGTCGATCTCCTCGAACCTCACGGTGCCGGCGCCAAGGCCCCCCGCGACCTCGCTGGCCCGCTCGATGCGGCGGCCGGAAACGGCGAGGTCCTCGGCGCCTCTGCTCTTGAACGCCTTTGCCGTGCCCTCGCCGATCTCGCCGGTCCCGAGGACGAGCACCTTCACGTCGGCGAGGTTGCCGAAGATGTTGGCCGCAAGGTCCACGGCGACGTTCGCGACGCTCACGCGGCCCGACGAGATGCCCGTGTTGGTGCGCACGTGCTTCGCGGCCTGGAATGCCTTCTGGAAGAGACGGTTCAGCACAGCGCCCGTGGAGCCTGAGGCCTGGGCGGCGGCGTAGGCGTCCTTCACCTGGCCGAAGATCTCGTTCTCGCCCACCAGCTGCGAATCGAGCCCGCTCGCGACCTCGAATAGGTGCAGGGCCGCCTCGCGTCCCGTCAGGCGGATCCGGATGCTCTCGAACTGGCCGACCTCGAACTTCTGCCGGGCGCAGTACACGGCCTGCACGGACTCCACCGCGGACTCGTTCGCGGCGACGCCATAGAACTCGACGCGGTTGCACGTGTTGAGGACCGCCAGCTCGCGCAGGCCGGCGACGGAGGCGAGCTCCCCGCGCAGGGCGCTCTCCGATTCGACGGCGAGCTTCTCGCGTACCTCGACGGGGGCGCTGTGGTGGGTTGCGCCCAGGACAAAGAGGCAGGCTTCGCTCATGGTGCGGCCCGTCCCGAGGGCGGCCTCTCGACGGGGTGGCGGCTCTCGTCGACCGCGCCGAGCGACAGGAGCGCCGCCGCGAACAGCGCCAGGCACGTCCATGCGAACCGCTTGGAGAGCAGGCGGCCCGAAATCCTTAGGCCGAAGGCCACGGTGGCGACCGCCCAGACGGCCACCGTCGCCGCCAGCTTGAAGTGCCCGACATTCGGGGTGTCGCGCGTGAAGTACACCGAGCCGAAGGCGAGGGCGAGCGTAAGGAGCGCGGCTCCGGCCCCCAGGAGGCGCACCTCGATGTGGTCCAGGTCGAGGATCGAGGGCAGGAAAGAGAACCAGCCCCCCAGGCGCTTTGATTTGAGCGAGAAATGGCGGAAAAGGAAGAGCGTCGAGGTCAGGGCGAGGAGCCCGAACACGCCGTAGCTGAAGATCGCGAGGGCGGCGTGGAGCTCGATCCAGGGGTTGCCGCCGAAGATGTGCGTCCTCCGGACGGCGTCCCATGCCGGTATCGAGAGCGAGAGGATCGTGAGCGCGGCACCCAGGCACGACGTGAAGTACCCGAGCACGCTCGAGCGGAACGTCACGCCGATCACCAGGTAGAGCGAGATCGCGGACCAGGCCGTGAACTGGAAGATCTCGAACGGGTTGCCGAGCGGGCATCCCCCGGTGGCGTGGCCCCTTATCCCCAGCCCGATGAACTGGAGGATGTAGCCGGCCAGGATCGTGCCATAGATGGGCAGGCCCCGGACCCGGCCGCCCCTGATGGTCGAGGCCGTGCCCAGGACGAAGCCGGCGGCGTAGAACCCCGCGGCGCACCAGAGCCACTGCCGGTCGGTGAGGTCGAGATGCATGGAGGGGGGATGCTGCCCTGGGTGAGGCGTCCGGGCAAGCCTACGGGTGGCCCGGCGGGGCCCAGCCCCCGAGGAAGGCCGCGATCTTTGCGGGGCTGTGCCCCTCGCCCTCCTCGAGCTCCCCGGAGTCCTTCGTCGTCAGCTGCCTCCCGTCGGAGTCGAGCACGACGAGGACGGGGAGCCCATGCACGACCGGGTTGCCGTAGCGCTCGTTGACCCCCGCGTTGCGCTTCGGCCCGTGGCGCGTGTTGACGTCGACCATCACCACGACGAACCCCCGGTCCAGCGCCCCCGATACCCCGGGGTCTCCCTCAAAGGTGGCGTGGAGCCTCCTGCACCAGATGCACCAGTTAGCGCCGAAATCCAGGATGACGCGCTTGTGCTCCGCGGCTGCCCTCCTCAACGCGGCGCCCACAAGCGCCTCGCCGTCGGCATGGACGTCGTAGATGTCAGGTCCCATCTTGGGGTATTCGGGGTCGGCCCGGAGCCCGGTGGCCTGGAGCAGCGCCAGGGCGGCCAGGAGGATCAGCGGGCGGCGGAGCAGGTCAGTCGGCATGGGAAACAGGATCATGCCGGGGAAACCCGCGGCAAGTGGGATTGGGGCGCCACGCCCGAAGATATTGCACGGGAAGGACCTAGCGGACCCGTTTCCATGCAGCGACAAACATCCCGTTGGCGTCGAGCTCCCGGGATTGGAGCATCAGGCGGGCGGCGCCCGCCGCTGAAATCGGCAGGGGCGCCGGCTCAAAGCCGGGATGGGAGGCCTCGAATCCCTCCGCGACGCTGGCCGTCTCGCTGCGCGTCGTCGTGCACACCGAATACACGAGCCTGCCGCCCGGCTTCACGGAGCGTGCGGCGTGCCCGAGGAGCGCGCCCTGCACGGCCGTCAGCTCGCGGACGTCGTCGATCGAGGTCGTCCACCGCGCGTGCGGGTTGCGCTGCCATGTGCCGACTCCGCTGCACGGCGCGTCCACGAGGACGCCGTCGCACGGCGTCCTGAACGGCGCGGGTCCCGTCCCCGTCCATATGGCGGTCCGGTAGTTGAACATTCCGGCACGGGCCGCCCTGCGCTTGAGGACGGAGATCCTGCGGACCGACCTGTCGGTGGCCCAGAGCAGCCCCTTGTTGCGCATCAGGTCGGAGAGGTGCAGCGACTTGCCCCCCTCGCCCGCGCACGCGTCCCACCACGTCTCGCCGGTAGCCGGGGCGCATGCGTGGCCCACGAGCTGGGAGGAGAGGTCCTGGATCTCGAAGGCGCCCTCCTGGAAGCCCTGCGCCTTGTGCAGGTCCGCCGCTCCGCGGTACCGGAGGGCGGAGAGTTCCCCAGGCGCCGCGAGCGAGGAGGGAAGGACCGGGGGATCGCATGAGCCCAGGGCCGTGCCGACCGCGCCGGCGCCCCCGAGCTTGGCCCTGATCCACAGCGCGGGCTCCCGCTGGAGCTGCCGCAGCGTGCCCGCGTCGAGCTCCATCTCGCCGGCGAGCCATCCGGGGACCGCGCGGGACGCAAGGGCCTCGGCCTTGACGCTCGCCGGGTCGCGCTCGAACCGGGTCTGGAACCCGAGGGCCTTCACGACCTGCTTCTGGAGGGACTCCCCGCGCTCCAGCCAGTTGATCCACCGGAAGTATGTGAACACGGCCCGGCTCACCGAGCGCTTGCCGACCGCGCCGAGGGTTCGGTTCGACACAAGGTACTCCCGCAGCGCGGCGTCGGCGGGAACGCCGGGCCGGATCGATCCCAGGACGCGGGCCGCGTGGTTCTCTAGCGTCTCGCCCATCGCGCGTCGGGTTTGAGTTCCAGCGGCCGCGTCTCGATCCGGACCCCGGCGACCGCGGGATGGGAGCGGAGTTCCTGGAAGGCGGTGGCCGCGAGGCGCCATGAGAGCGCCGCGCTCGCCTCCGCGACGGGGGCGACGCCGCCCTCGAGCAGCACGGCGAACTCGATCCTCGTGTCTCCCTGGTCGCGGACGACCGCATCGCGCAGCGCCCGCATGAAGGACTCGAGCTCGGGATGGTCGGGCCTGATGATCCACGTCACCTTGCGCACGCACCGGGCGACCGCGACGTCGAGCGGGTAGCACTCCTTCACGTTCACGCGCGGCCCGTCGGCGCCGCGGATGATGTTGCCCTGGACGAGCACGGGGGCGTTTTCGGCGAGCACCGACCCGAAGGCCGCGAACGCGTCGGCGAACATGTTGAGGGTGATCGTCGCCTTCCTGGTCGCGAGCGTGAAGGCGACCCAGGGGCGGTTGTCCTTCTTCGCGTACTTCTTCGCCAGGTTGGCCGCGATCCCGCACAGCCGGAACTCGCCGCGGTCGGGGAGCCCCGAGAGGTCCTCCGCGGGCGCCGTGTCGATCGCCTCCCAGAGCCCGGAATAGTTGTTCATCGGGTGACCCGACACGTAGAACCCCAGGAGCTCCTTCTCGAAGGAGAGGCGCTCGTGGGCGCTGAACTCCCGCGCGGGTGCCGGTCCCGCGCTGCGCGGGCCGTCGCGGTCGGCCGCCGGGCCGGCGAGCGACCCGAGGAAGTTGTCCTGGCCTGCCGCCCGGTCGCGCGCCTGCGCCGAGCTTGCGGCGATGGCGGCGTCGATGCCCTCGAACAGGGCCCGTCGGCCCGCGCCGCTGAAGTCGAACGCGCCCGTCTTCACGAGGTGCTCCAGAACCCTCTTGTTGACGGCGCGCCCGTCGACCCGCGTCGCGAAGTCGTCGAAGCCGGCGAACGGGCCGTTCGCCTCGCGCTCGGCGATGATCCTCTGGGCGGCGAGCTCGCCGACGCCCTTGATCCCCGCGAGCCCGAAGCGGATCCTCGCCCCCACCGGCGTGAACATCTCGCGCGACTCGTTGACATCGGGGCCGAGCACCCCGAGCCCCATGGACTCGCACTCCGCGACAAAGTGGGCGACCTTGTCCGAGTTCCCGAGCTCCGAGCTGAGCATGGCCGCCATGAACTCCACGGGGTGGTTGGCCTTGAGGTACGCGGTCTGGTAGCTCAGCAGCGCGTAGGCCGCGGAGTGCGACTTGTTGAACCCGTAGCCCGCGAACTTGTTGAGGATGTCGAAGATCGCGTCGGAGGTCTTCTCGTCGATCCCGTGGAGCCGCTTCGCCCCGCCGACGAACTTCCCGCGCTCCTCCGCCATCGCCACCGGGTCCTTCTTTCCCATGGCGCGACGAAGCATGTCGGCGCCCCCGAGCGAGTATCCGGCGATGATCTTCGCCGCCTCCATGACCTGCTCCTGGTACACCATGACCCCGTAGGTCTCCCGGCAGACCTCCTCGAGGAGCTTGTGGGGGAACTTGACCGTGCTCGGGTCCTTCTTGCCGCGGATGTAGTCGGGTATCCAGTCCATCGGGCCCGGCCGGTAGAGCGCGATGAGCGCGATGATCTCGTCGATGGACGAGACCTGGAGCTGCCGGCAGAGGTTCTGCATCCCGCCGGACTCCAGCTGGAACACGCCGGTCGTCCGTCCGGTGTTGAGGAGGGCGAACGTCCGGGCGTCGTCGATCGGCACCTTCTCGATGTCGAACGCGGGGTCGACCGTGCGCCGTATGTTGTCCACGGCGTCCGCGATCACGGTCAGCGTCTTCAGGCCGAGGAAGTCCATCTTCAGGAGCCCCAGCTTCCCGACGGCGTTCATGTCGAACTGCACGGTGACGTCGCCCTCCTGGAGGGTCAGCGGCACGAACTCCTCGAGCGGCCGGTCGGTGATGATGATCCCTGCCGCGTGCTTGCCGGTGTTCCTGACCATGCCCTCCAGGACCCGGGCCTGCTCGAAGATCCTCTTCGCGGCGGGATTCTTCGCGACCTCCTCCCGGAGCTCCGCGGACTTCGCGACGGCCTGCTCCAGGGTTATGTTGAGCTCGTCGGGGATCATCTT
>PLXR01000108.1 GCA_003151495.1 Opitutaceae bacterium | reverse complement strand
TGCGCCAGTGGCTCGGCGCGGTCCCAGCGCACCCTCAGCCGCCCTTGCCCACCGACGGGTCGGTTACCTGGCCCATGAAGAGCACGGCCCCGGTCTCGACGTCGCGCAACACGAACAGGAACGGGCGGTCGAGGCGGAACGTGATTACCTTGGCCGGGCCTGGGCCTGTGCAGCCCCCTGTGGCCATCACGACGGCGGTTGCGGCGGCGGCCGTCGTCCCCTTCTCATCGACGTCGACGTTCGCCTGGTGGATGACCTCCGAGATGAAAAGGCGATCCGCCGCCCCTGTCGGAACATGGATTCCCGTGAAGTCGGCCGCACTGCCGAATGCGAGCGGCATCCCGAGCGACTTGAGCACGTCCGCCAGTCGAGCCTGCGTGTCAATGCCGAAGCGCGGCATGAGGACGTTGACCGAGTACGGGTAGGTGCCGCAATCCATCTCGCCGTTGTTCTTGTACGTGACGTCCTGAAGCCGAGCGTCCTGCGCTTCGAGGGCGGCCGTGATCCGTCCGAGCTGGGCGGCGCTGAGGCGCTGCTCGAACGATGCGAGGTCCGTGGGCAGGATGACCGTCATCGCGAGCGGTGTCGACGACCGGCCCGTGGTCGGATCCGGGGCGCTGCGGTAGGCGAGGTCGACGGCTTGCCATCCCGTCCCCTGCGCGTAGGGGATCTGCTGCCCCCCGTCGACGGACATGGTCGGCACCTCGACCGTCGAGCCATCGAGGCGCGTGAACGCTCGAGGTGCTGTCGCGCTCGGGTTGAACTCCTTGGCCCAGTTCGCCTTGAGGTAGATCGCGTTGACGAGGACGAGGCGCACGGCCGGGGTGAGGGAGGCGGGCCCGAGGAGCTGGGGGATGCGCTTCGCCGTCTGGTCGCTGACCCAGGCGTTGATGGCATTCCGGGCGGCCTCGGCGTTGGTTCGGAAGTCGACGAGGCGCAGCCCCGCCCCGAACGCAGATGCGATCGCGTCGAGGTAGGGCTGCTCGATGGTCCAGCCCTGCTGGCCGTAGGCGGCGTTGGCGATCCGCAGGGCGAGCGCGTGCAGAGTGCCGTCGTCGTCCGCCCAGGTCGCGTCCCGCGAGGCAAGCGCCTGGTCGAGGCCGTTGAGGCCGGGACCCAGGGCGTCCCAGCCGGTGGTGTGGAGGACCGCGTCCATCTGGCTGGCCGTGTCGCCCTTGGCTCCGGCGCGGGCCATGCCGAGGGCGAGGGCGATGCTCGTCGGCGAGAAGACGGCGTTCTTCTGGGCGAGCTTGAGCTGCGGGTCGGCGAGCAGCCCGCGGAACAGGTCAAGGCCGAAGGCGTTGATCGACGAGGCCGCGGTCTTGGCGGCCGCTGGGTCGGCCGGCGCCCGGGCGACGGTCGAGATCGCGAGTCCGGGACCCGAGGTGGGTCGCGGCGTCGGGGTGGGGGCGGGCGTGGGCGGCGGGCTGGGCGTCTCGGTGGGGAGGGGCGTCGGGGTCGCGACGATGACGACGGGCGTCGCGGGGGCCGTCGGGGTCGGTGCCAGCGTGGGAGTCGCCACGGGCGGCGGGGGCGCGGTCACGGCAGGACTCGCCGTCGGACCGGGGCTGGCGCAGGCCCCCACAAGGAGCGTGATCGTCAGGAGCGCCAGCCAGGAGCTTGGCCGGTGTCCGCTCGTGCTCGCCATGACGCCTATCCCGGGACGCATCCCTGCGCGGGTCGGTCTCGCCAGTGGCTCGGCACGGTCTTGAGAGGGCACGCATGTGGGTCGCGTGTCAGAGCCTCCCGCTGCGTCGCGAGTCTGGTCGAACAGGGCACCCCGGCAAAGAGGCATTCGTCGTGAAGTGGCCCTTGTCGGTGCCGCGCCGTCGGGTAAGGCAAGCCGCCCGGAGGACCCGAGCGGCTCGCAGGGTACGGGACGCTGTTCAGGTTGAGGGCTTGGATGACCCGCCTGTGGCGTAGCCGTCATCGATGTCGGAGGTCCACCACGCCGCAGTGAGCTTCGCGGTGGGAGGCAACGTGACGCTGACTCCTTCGAGAACGTCTGCAGTCGTCGTCGGCGATGTCAATCTCGACGATGTCCCCGACGGAGACGCGACTCACCCGTGTGCAACCGCATCAACGTGCGGTTCGTCGGGTGCGAGAGCATCTGGCGCTGCTTGATCCATCGCCGTGGGCACGTAGTGAGACAGGCTCTCCAAGTAGTCGAGATGGTCGAAGGCACCGTGCTGGCCGCCACACTGCGGGCAGACCTCCACGGCCTTGGGCTCCAGCGTGTTCGTCGAAGGTGCCTCGGTGTGAACGATCTCCGGCTTGTAGGGGAGCATGAGGGCACCGATCTCCATGATCATCCCGTCGGGCACCGCCATCTCTATGAGCGTTTCGACCGCGTGACCCATCCACCGGTCGAAGTCCGCTTCGGTCACGCCGAGGCGGGCGTGCGCGGCCGGGATGGGCTGCCCGGCATAGAGATCCGGTCCGCCGAAGAGGTGGACCATGAACGCCTTCCCGTTCCGCTTCGCGCGGGTCATGTCGGAGTTGGCGTAGTAGCCGCTCACCTGCGGGTCGGCGAGGACCTTCTCGAAGAACACGTCCAGCATCGCTTCGATGGGGCCTGTCCCACCGACTCGCTCGTAGACAGACGGGACGGTTGCCTGTGCCACGGTTGCCTCCTGTCCTGCAGTCGGTCGCTCCGTCTCGTTGGCTCCGCGGGGTTCGAAGCGACCGAAGATGGGCCGCGTGTCTAAGCCTCCGGAGGGCGACCGGGTGGATGCCGGTGCCGAGCGGGCCGTGGTGAGCGCGGGTTCGGGCCGCGCCGACTCCGACCCGAGCGCCTCGCGGAGCGCGGACACCGTCTCGGCGGTGGCCCGCTTGGCCCCGTCGAAGACGCGGTCGAACCCGTAGAAGCCGTGGATCATGCCCTCGTAGCGTGTCGTCGTCACCGCCGCGCCGGCCTCGCGCAGGCGGTTGGCGTACGCCTCGCCCTGATCACGCAGAGGGTCGCACTCAGCGGTCAGCACCAGCGCCGGCGGAAGGCCCGTAAGATCCTCGACGAAGAGGGGCGAGGCATCGGGGAGCCCGGCTTGGGCGGGGTCGCTGAGGTAGCTGTTGCCGAACCACATCAAAGTGTCGAGGTCGAGCATGTAGCCGCTGGTGTACTCCATGACGAGCGTCGAGCCCGTCGAGTCGGTGGCGGGGTAGATCAGGAGCTGGAAGGCGATGGGCGGGCCGCCCGTGTCGCGAGCGCGGCGCGCCACCACGGTGGCCAAGTTCCCCCCGCCGCTGTCGCCGGCCACGGCCAGACGGGCAGGGTCGCCGCCCAGCTCAGCGGCACGGGCCGAGACCCACGCGGTGGCGGCCTCGCAGTCGTCCACGGCGGCCGGGAAGCGGTGCTCGGGGGCCAGCCGGTAGTCCACGCTCACCACCACCGCCGGTACCCCGGCGGCCAGCCGATGGCAGATCGTGTCGTGGGTCTCAAGATCGCCGATCACGTAGCCGCCGCCGTGGAAGTAGACGACCACGGGCAGGGACTGCTCGCTGGGCGGGCGGTAGACCCGCACGGGGATCTCGCCCGCCGGGCCGGGCACCGTGCGGTCCTCGCTCGGCACCGGGGCCTCGGCCGGTCCGATGGCCATCGACATCATCATGCGGAAGCCAACGCGAGCCTGCTCGGGCCCCATGGTCGACATAGGCGGCGCGCCCATCGCCGCGACCTGATCGAGCAACGCCTTAGCCTGCGGGTCGAGCGCCACGGCACACCTTCCTTCAAGGTGGTTCCCTCGGTTTGGTCTCGCCAGTGGCTCGGCGCGGTCCCGNNCGCGCGTCCAAGCCTCCCGTGTGCGGAGCGAGTCTGGTCGCACCTACCACCGCTGGCTAGAGGCGTTCGTCGTCAAGTGACCCGGTTCGTTCGGCCGGATAAGGCGAGCCGCCCGGAGAACCGGGCGGCTCGCAGGTAGGGGGCGCTGTTCAGGTTAGGGCTTGGTGACTCCCCTCGCCTTCGGCCCTCGTTGGCGGCGACCTCTTTATGGCTTGGGGGTGGGCGTCGGCGTCGGGGTGGGGGTGGGCGCGGGCGCGGGCGTGAACGGCAATAAGGCTGGATTGAGCGTGCTCACCTGCACCGCGATGAGCCCGTTCTGGGTGACCACCACGTCGGTCCCGTAGTAGGGCTTGGTCAGGAACGGGGCAGTGACTGCCCAGGAAAACGTGAGGGTGCCGCCGACCGTCCAGACCTTGACCGTCTTGAACGTGAGGCCGCGCAACCCACCCTGGGCGGGAGGCATGCAGAAGCCCTCCCAGAGCCTGCGGATCGCCCAGCGACCCGCCGTCATGGACCCACCCGCGTATCCGAAGACGGCCGTCTTCGG
>PLXR01000115.1:247-15324 GCA_003151495.1 Opitutaceae bacterium | reverse complement strand
GGATGACCGGGCTCCTCCTCGACACGGAGCTCACCCCGATCCAGCGGGAGTTCGGGGAGACGATCCGGAGCTCGGCCGACTCGCTCCTGACGATCATCAACGACATCCTGGACTTCTCGAAGATCGAGGCGGGGAAGCTTTCCTTCGAGACGCTCGACTTCGACCTCGTGGAGACGGTGGAGGGCGCGCTCGACATGTTTGCCGAGAGGGCGAGGCACAAGGGGATTGAGCTCGCCTGCGAGCTCCCGGCGGACCTCCCGAGGCGCCTGAGGGGCGACCCGGGCAGGCTCAGGCAGGTGATGACGAACCTGATGGGCAACGCCATCAAGTTCACGGCGGCCGGAGAGGTCGTCGTGAGGGTGGCGAGGGAGAGCGAGACCGAGACCCACGCGTGGATCACCTTCGCGATCAAGGACACCGGGATAGGGATCCCCGAGGACGTCCAGTCGAAGCTCTTCCAGGCGTTCACGCAGGCCGACAACTCGACCACCCGGAGATTCGGGGGGACCGGGCTGGGGCTCGCCATCTCGAAGCAGCTGGTCGAGCTGATGGGCGGGACGATCAGCGTGCACAGCGAGCCCGGAAGGGGATCGACCTTCGCGTTCCGCATCCGGCTTGAGAAGCAGACGGGGCCCGCCGAACCCGCCCCCTCGATCTATTTCCGCGACCTGTTCGACCTGCGCGTCCTGGTGGTCGACGACAACGCGACAAACCGCCAGATCCTGCGCCACCAGCTCTTTGCGTGGAAGATGCAGAAGGGCAGCGCGGCCAACGGGCACGAGGCCCTCGAACTCCTCAGGGCGGCCGCATCGGAAAAGAAGCCCTACGACCTGGCGCTGCTCGACATGCAGATGCCCGAGATGGACGGCCTGACGCTCGCCCGCGCGATCAAGGCGGACCCCGCCATCGCCCCCACCCGGCTGATCATCCTGACCTCGATGGGCTACATGCACTCCACGGAGGAGCTCAAGGCCGCGGGCGTCGACGCCTACCTTGTGAAGCCCGTGAAGCAGTCGCGGCTCTTCGACTGCCTCGTGACCGTGCTCGGGAGGGCGGCCGCCGAGCACGTCTTCCTCAAGCCCAAGAAGGGCGCCGCGGACTCGCCGCCCCCGGTGGAGCTCGTCCAGAGCCACCACGTGCGCATCCTCCTCGCCGAGGACAACATCGTGAACCAAAAGGTGGCCCTCGCGCAGCTCAAGGGGCTCGGCTTCACGGCCGACGCCGTCGCAAACGGCCACGAGGTGCTGAGCGCCCTCAAGCAGGTGCCCTACGACATCATCTTCATGGACTGCCAGATGCCCGAGATGGACGGCTACGAGGCCTCGATGACGATCCGGCGGGCCGAGCAGGGGGCCGGGGTCAGCTGGAAGGCGCCCGTGCGCATCGTCGCCATGACGGCCCACGCCATGACGGGCGACCGCGAGAAGTGCCTCGCCTCCGGGATGGATGACTACCTGTCGAAGCCGGTCCGCAAGGCCGACCTGCAGTCGGCGCTGATGAAATGGATCGCGCCGCCGAAGGAGGGATAGGCCCCGGTGCGGTTGACAAGGGCCCTGCCCGGGATGTACTGATCGGGCGCGGCAACCACGGGCGCGCATGAGCAAATTCAATCTGCAGGTGAACGGGCGGTCCCACGAGGTGGATGTCGTCCCGGAGACCCCCCTACTCTGGGTCCTGAGGGACAACCTGGACATGGTGGGGACGAAGTTCGGGTGCGGGATCGGCCAGTGCGGCGCGTGCACCGTGCACCTTGACGGCAATCCCGCCCGGGCCTGCCAGACGCCGGTGGCTTCCGCCGCCTCCTCGAAGATCACCACCATTGAGGGCCTCTCAGGGGACGGCTCCCATCCCCTTCAGCGCGCCTGGTGCGAGATCGACGTCGCGCAGTGCGGCTACTGCCAGGCCGGGCAGATCATGACGGCGGCGGCGCTGCTCTCCCAGAACCCCAGCCCGACCGACCAGGACATCGACGACGCGATGGGGGGAAACCTCTGCCGGTGCGCCACGTACCTCAGGATCCGAGCGGCGATCCACAGGGCCGCCGAGCTGGCGCAGGCCGGCAAGGAGATCCGCGCATGAGCCCCGTGGCGCACACCCCGATCGACCGGAGGTCGTTCCTCAGGCTGACCGCCATGGCGGGCGGCGGGCTGGTGCTCGGGCACTACGTCCTGCCGAGCGCCGGCGCCGAGGGCGCGGCGCCGGCCGCCGAGAAGGTCAACGGCCTCTTCATCCCGAATGTCTTCATCCGCATCGCGCCCGACGGCGCGGTCACGATCTTCTCGGCCCGTCCGGAGGTCGGCCAGGGGATCAAGACCTCCCTTCCCATGGTTGTCGCGGAGGAGCTGGGCGCCGACTGGAAGAGCGTCACGGTGGTCTCCGGCCAGCTAGACCCCGCGTTCGGCCCGCAGTTTGCGGGGGGAAGCATGTCGACCCCGATGTCCTACGCGGAAATGCGCAGGATGGGCGCCACCGCGCGCACCATGCTTGTCCAGGCGGCCGCCTCCGCATGGTCCGTGCCGCCGGGCGAGTGCGTGGCGAGCGCCGGCGCGGTCGTCCATACCCCGACCGGCAGGAGGCTCGGATTCGGCGAGCTCGTGGCCCGGGCGTCGGCGCTGCCGGTGCCCGACGAGGGATCCGTCGTCCTGAAGGACCCGAGGGATTTCTCGCTCATGGGGACGCGGGTCGGGGGAGTCGACAACCCTAGGGTCGTCACCGGGCAGCCCCTCTTCGGCATCGACCAGAGGCGCCCCGGGATGGTCTACGCCGTCTTTCAGGCAAGCCCGGTCTGGGGGGCGCGCCCCCTTTCGGCGAACCTCGACCACGTGAAGGCCCTGCCCGGGGTCCGCGACGCGTTCATCATCGACCGCACGGTCCCGGCGGGGCAGCTCACGGGCCTGGTGCCGGGGGTGGCGATCGTGGCGGAGAGCACCTGGGCCGCGTTCAGCGCGCGGGCCGAGCTCAAGGTGACCTGGGAGGAGGGCAGGTTCGCAAAGAGCAGCTGGGATGACTTTGCGCGCCAGGCCGGCGAGCTTGCGGCGGCGTCGCCCGACTCGCCCAGCATAGCGGAGGCAAGGCGCGACGGGGACGTCGACAAGGCGCTCGCGGCCTCGGCCCGGGTCGTCGAGGCCTCCTACTCCTATCCCTTCATCTCCCACGCGAACCTGGAACCCCAGAACTGCCTCGTGCACGTCCAGGGCGACCGGGCCGAGGTCTGGGCCCCGACCCAGAACCCTGACGGGGCCAGGAAGATCGCCGCCGAGGTCCTCGGGATCCCGCCGGAACACGTTCAGGTCACCATCACCCGAATCGGCGGCGGGTTTGGCCGCAGGCTCGACTCGGACCCCGTTGCCCAGTGCGCCGCGATCGCCCAGAAAGCCGGCGTTCCCGTCAAGCTCGTCTGGGACCGGACGGACGACCTCCAGCACGACCACTACCGGCCCGGCGGGTTCCATTTCCTGAAGGGCGCCATAGACGCCCAGGGCCGGCTGAGCGCCTGGCGAAGCCACCACGTCTCCTTCGGCTCGAACATGGGCGCCGACGACTACCCGGCCCGGTTCGTGCCGAACTACCTCCTTCTCACCAGCGTCCTTGAGAACGGCGTCCCCCAGGGCCCCTGGCGGGCGCCCGGGAGCAACACCTACGCCTGGGTGACCTGCTGCTTCCTCGATGAGCTGGCCCACGCCGCGGCCAGGGATCCCGTCGAGTTCAACCTCGCGCTCCTCGGCGACAGGGACCTTGTCACCGGTACCGGCCGCAAGGGCCGCCCCTACAATGCGGCCAGGATGAGGAACGTCGTGCGCCAGGTCGCCGAGAAGTCCGGATGGGGCAAGCCGCTGCCCCGGGGCAGCGGCATGGGGCTCGGGTATTACTTCAGCCACCAGGGCTACATCGCGGAGGTCGCGGAGGTGACCGTCTCGCGCTCGGGCGACCTTAGGGTCGACCGCGTCGTTGCGGCGGTCGACGTCGGCTCGCAGATCGTGAACCTGAGCGGCGCGGAGAACCAGGTCCAGGGGTCGATCTCGGACGGGCTCAGCGCGGCGTGGCGCCAGGAGCTCGACATCCGACAGGGCCGGGTCGTCCAGTCGAACTTCAACGAGTACCCCATGCTCCGCATGCCCGACGCCCCAAGGAAGATCGAGATCCACTTCGTGAAGACCGATTACCCGCCGACAGGCCTCGGCGAGCCCGCGCTGCCCCCGCTCGCGCCGGCCGTCTACAACGCGATCTTTGCGGCGACCGGAAAGCGGGTCCGCCAGCTGCCGATCTCAAGGACAGACCTTTCATGGTCGTGAGCGGCGCCGGCGACGCCCAGCAAGGCGGCCGATGAGGGAGTTCCAGGCCATTGTCTCTCACCTTTGCCAGGCGAAGGGCCCGAGCGTGCTGGCGACGCTGACCTCGGTCGAGGGGTCCTCGTATCGCAGGGCCGGCGCAAGGATGCTGGTCACCGAGGCCGGCCATCGTATCGGGTCGATCAGCGGGGGCTGCCTCGAGGAGGACCTGGTCGAGCGGTCGAGGCGGGTGGCCGAAAGCGGGCGCGCCGAGGTGGTGACGTACGACACCACCTCGGAGAACGACCTCGTCTGGGGGGTCGGGCTCGGGTGCCATGGCGTCGTAAGGCTCCTCCTGGAGCCCCTTGCGCCCCAACCGGAATGGGCCATGCTCGCCTGCGAGAACCTGCGCTCCGGCCTTCCCACCGACCTCGCCGTGGCGTGGGGCCCCCCGGGGTCGGCCCTGGGCACACGTCTTGGCGGCGCCCCTGCCGGCGGGGTATTCCTCGACCGGATCCCCGCCCCGGCCTCGCTTGTGATCTACGGCGCCGGCGACGACGCCCAGCCCCTGGCACGGCTCGCGCAGGAGCTGGGATGGCGGGTCACCGTGGCCGACCCGAGGCCGTCGATGCCCACGCCGGGGAGGTTTCCAGGAGCCTCCGCTCGGGCCACCGGCCCGGCCGAGGGTCTCGTCGCCGCAACCGACCCCCAGCCCGGATCGCTCGCGGTCGTCATGACCCACCACTACCGGCACGACCTGCCGCTCCTCCACGACCTCCTCCCCCTGCCCCTCGCCTACCTCGGACTGCTTGGGCCTAAGAAAAGGTCCGAGAGGATCCTGTCGGACCTCGCGGTGGCGGGCCTCGTCCCCACCCCCGAGATGCTCTCCCGGTTCCATGCGCCGGTCGGGCTGGACATCGGGGCGGACGCCCCGGAGGAGGTGGCGCTCAGCATCCTCTCCGAGATGAAGGCGGCCCTGTCGGGCCGCGACGGCCGTCCGCTCCGGGAGAGGGTCCTCCCCATCCATGCCTGAGGGCGCCAAGCCGGACCCGCGCACGGCCGGGTTTGGCGCGATCGTCCTGGCGGCGGGCGGCTCCTCGCGGATGGGCCGCGTGAAGCAGCTCCTGGAGGCCGGGGGCCGCACGCTCATCGGGCGCACGGTGGACGCCGTCCTCGAGTCGGGGGCACGGCCCGTCGCCGTGGTCCTCGGGGCGAACGCCGAGGCCGTCGGCGCGCAGGTTTCGGGACGAGGGGTCCTCCTCGTTAGGAATGACGGATGGACCGAGGGGATGGCGTCGTCGATCAGGGTCGGGATGGCGGCGCTTCTCCTGGCGGAGCCCGCGCTCGAGGCCGTCCTCATCACCCCGTGCGACCTACCCGCGCTGTCGGCGCGGGCCCTCATGGGGCTCGCCGAGCTCCGGGCCAAGACGGGGCTCACCTCCGCGGCGCGCTACCACGGCCGCAACGCGACCCCCGCGGTGTTCGGCCGCGGCGAATTCCCGGCCCTCATGGGGCTCAGGGGCGAGGAGGGGGCCCGCGGGCTCTTGAACCGCGATCCCTCCAAGATAGCGGCCGAGGACCTCCCCGAGCTCGGCTTCGACCTCGACACGCCGTCCGATCTCGACGCCTGGATGAGCCGGGAGCCCTAGGCGCGCCGCGGCGGGCCCGCACCGTGCGGCGCTGGCGCGGGAATTGCTCGTAACATGATTGTAACCTGGGAAATCGCCTCCCAGCATTGAGCCAACTCATAGGGGCAACCGTGATCATTAGCATCCACATCCCGAAGTGCGCAGGCACGAGCTTCAGGCAGATCCTGGACTCAGCGTACGGGGACAGGATCTGGCACAACTACGGCGTTATCTTCTCCCGCGAGCAGGCCCGCCCCGGCCTCGTCCCCCCCGGCGCCCGGGCCATCCACGGGCACTTCATTGCCGACTCCTTCGACGACCTTTTCCCGGGGCGCAGGCTGATCACCTGGGTGAGGCACCCGGTCGAGAGGCTGGTCTCCAACTACCACCATTTCCTGAGGTCTCCCGACATGCGCGACGACTGCTGCCGCATCGTCCATGAGCGCGGGCTCGGGCTGCGCGAGTTCGCGGACCTGGACTGGATGCGGAACATGGCCACGCGCTACCTCGCCAACAAGCCGCTCCGGGATTTTGAGTTCGTGGGGATCGCCGAGCGGTTTGGGGATAGCATGGACGTGTTCTGCCGGGAGCTCGGATTCCGTTCCATCCCCCGCGTCCCGCAGGAGAACGCAAATCCCGACCGGCTGACGGCCCGCTACGCGATCTCCGAGGCGGACTTTGCCCATATCGCGGAGCGGAACTCCGTCGACATGGACTGGTATGGACAGGCGGCGCAGCGCCTTTCCCTCGAATGGCAACAGGGCGCGAGCCGCATAGCATAGGCTACGGGCCGCGCCCCCCGGGGCGGCGTCACTCCTCCGAGTCGAAGACCTGGACCTTGACCCAGGAGTCCTTGTTGCCCTCGACGAATGCCAGGTGGACCGGGTCGACCTGGTAGGCGTCGTGCGCGGGGCCGTCCCTGAAGACGATCGTCAGCGCCACGTCGAAGCTCCGGTCCGTGACGCTGCGCTCCGCAATCGGCGCGGGTCCGCCGACGTAGACCTTGTCGATCGTGCGGACTGCGGAGAGCTTCCTCACCTCCGCGCTGAAATGGGAGCGCTGGGCGAGGGTTAGGCTGGGCTTAAGCCAGAAATAGACGGAGTGGATGAGCATGCCTGGACCCTATCACACGAGGTTCATCGGGTCCACATCAAGCATCTGGGTGATGTCGTCGGGCCACTCAAACTCATGGCGGAGCCTGGAAAGGTCGCCGATGACCTTGGTCACGCTTTCCGTGAAGTACCAGAGCTGCCAGCGGTACTCATCCCGGATCTTTTCGATCGGGGCCGGCGCGGGCCCACGGAGCTCGACGCGGCCGTCGAGGGCCTCGCCGACCCGCTTCGCCCACTGCTCCGAGAAGAACTTGAGCTTGTCGGGGTTCTTCCCCCGGAAAAGGTGGCGGATCAGGTGGCGCCCGGGGGGGTAGCCGAACCTCCTCCGGACCTCGAGCTCGGCGGCAGAGAACCCGTCGAAGTCGGCCTGGCGCGCGAACTGGATCGCCTCGGCCTGGGGCGTGAAGCTCTGGACGACGACCTCCCCGGCCCGGTCCCCCCTCCCCGCCCGCCCGGCCACCTGGACCAGGAGCTGGAAGGTCCTCTCGTTCGCCCGGAAGTCCGGGATGTGCATCGACAGGTCCGCGTCCACGAGCCCGACGAGGGTCACGTTCGGGAAGTCGAGCCCCTTGCCGATCATCTGGGTGCCGACGAGGATGTCGATCCGGCCCTTTCGGAAGTCGCCCAGTATCTCCCGGAAGCGGTTCTTCCTGGCCATCGTGTCCGTGTCCATCCGTTCGATCTTGGCCGACGGGAGGAGGCGCCTCACCGCCTCCTCGACGCGCTGGGTCCCGAGTCCCCGCCACCGGATGTCCGGCGCCCCGCACTTCAGGCACCGCACGGGGGCCGGGCGCTGCTCGCCGCAGAGGTGGCAGCGCAGCGTCTCGTCCGTCCTGTGGTAGGTCATCGCGATGCTGCAGTGCGGGCATTCCTCGACGCTCCCGCACTTGCGGCACTGCATCGAGGAGGAGTACCCCCTGCGGTTGATGAAGAGGATCGTCTGCTCGCCGCGCTCGAGCCGGAGGCGCATCGCCTCCGCCAGGGGGCGCGAGAGCGCGGTCGCGCCGCGGGAGCGCGCGACCTCGATGCGCATGTCGACGACGGTGAACGAGGGGAGGCTCCGGAAGTCGACCCGCTTTGTCAGGCGCGCGAGCGCGTAGCGCCCCGCGAGCGCGTTCGCATGGCTCTCGAGGGACGGCGTCGCCGAGCCGAGGAGGCAGTGGGCCCGGCAGAGCCGGGCCCGCATGACGGCCACGTCCCTGCCGTGGTAGCGCGGGCTCTCGTCCTGCTTGTAGGCCGGCTCGTGCTCCTCGTCCACGACGATCAGGCGCAGGTCCCTCACGGGCGCGAAGACCGCGGAGCGGGCGCCGACCGCGACCCGGACCTCGCCCGAGGCGAGCGCCAGCCACCCGTCCAGCCGCTCTCCCTCCCCGAGGTGGCTGTGCCAGACAACGCACTTGTGCCCCGGGGCGATCGCCTCGAGGCGCGACCTGAGGCGGGCCACCGTCTGGGGGGTCAGGGCGACCTCGGGCACGAGCATGATCACACCGCCGCCGGACTCGAGCGCGGTCTGGATCGCCCTGAGGTAGACCTCCGTCTTTCCCGAGCCCGTCACCCCGTGGAGGAGAGTGACGCCGAACCGCGCCCCGGCAAGGTGCCGCTCTATCGACGCGACGGCCGCCCCCTGCTCGGCGTTGAGGAGGTGCGGCTGTGAGGCGACAAGCTCCCCGTGCGCAAGGTCGTCGGAATACGCGTCGCGCTCGACGCGGGTGACGGTCTCAACAAGGACTCCCCGCTCGACCAGGGCGCGGGCCGACGCGGGCGACGTGCCCGTTCGCGCAAGGACGAGCTCCTTGGGGTGGGGCCGCACCTGGTGCTCGAGGAATGAGTAGAGCCTGGCCTGCGCGGGGGCCTTCCGCAGGAGGGCCGCGACCTCGTCGCGGCCGAGCCTCTTCGCGACGCTGACGAAGCGCCGCTCCTTGATCCGCATGCCCCTCCTCACGGCGGAGGGGATCATGGACTCGATCACCGAGTCCATGGGAGCCGCATAGTAGCCGGCCATCCATCGGGCCAGCTCCAGGAGGTCCCGGGTGAGGGCCGGGAAGGGATAGATCACCTCCGAGACGAGCTTCAGGCGGTCCAGCGGGAAGTCCGCCGGCGGTCCGATGGCGCCCACGACCCCGAGGCACGAGGAGCGCCCGATGGGGACCCTGACAAGCGACCCCACCTCGCAGGCGGAGCGCAGCGGCTCCGGCACCTTGTAGTGCAGGACCTTGTCGAAGCCGGCCAGCGGATGCACGCCAACGATCATGTCTCGGGGAGGTGTGATTGAGCTCGCACCGGGCTGGGCGCGCAACCCCTTTGAGCCGGAAGGGATCGCATTGACAGGCCGGCCCCGCGCGGGCGACAGTCCCTCCGTGAGTATCCCCTCGGCCCGGGAAAAATTCCGGAAGTTCCTTGCCCAAAAAGGCCTTCGGGTAACCAGCCAGCGGCTGGCCATCTTTGACGCCGCCTTCGCAAGGAAGGAGCACTTCACGGCCGAGCAGCTCCTCGACTACGCCCGCTCGATCGACGACTCCGTGTCGCGGGCGACGGTCTACCGCACGCTCCCCATCATGACGGGAAGCGCCCTCCTGCGCGAGATCGACATCGGCAGCGGGGAGAAGTTCTACATGCCCAACCTCGAGCAGGGCACCCAGATCGCCCAGGTGGTCTGCATGGACTGCGACCGGATCTTCGAGATCAGCGCCCCGTTCATGGAGTGGTACGGCAGCACGGTGTCCAGCAAGCTCGGGCTCTCCCCGGTCTCCCAGCGGCTCCAGGTGAGCGCGCGCTGCAACACCCTGCGCGACACCGGCACCTGCCCGAGGCGGGGCAAGAATTGACGCCCCCCATGGCCGAGGAAACCCTGCGCGACACGGCATTCGAGGTCAGCTTCTTTGAGTCGGTCCTCCGCCACGACTCCCAGTGCGTGGAGGTGTTGGAGATCCTGGGCGGCCTCTACACGAAGCTCGGAAGGATCGCGGACGGGCTGAAGATGGACCGCCGGCTCGTGCGCCTGCAGCCCTCGAACCCGACGGCCCACTACAACCTCGCCTGCAGCCTGGCGCTGAGCAAGCGCAACTCCGACGCCCTGCGGGCGCTCCGGCAGGCGATCGGGCTCGGCTACCGCGACTTCGAGTGGATGTCCCACGACCCCGACCTGCAGGGCCTCAAGCGGAACCCGGATTTCGCGGCGATGGTGGCCCAGCTAAAGCCGCAGAGCTGAAAGGCCGTGTTCTGGCTCAAAAAGGTCGTCTCGTTCTGGCTGATGCCGCTGCCGCTGTGCGTCGTGCTGCTCGCCGCCGGCCTAGCCCTCGCGCGTTCGACCCGCTGGCCGCGCCTTGGGCGCCGACTCCTGTGCGCCGCGGCGGCGCTCCTCCTGTTCTTTTCCAACGAGCTCGTCGGCGTGGCGCTCCTGCGTCCCCTTGAGTCATGTTCCCCCCCGATCCCGGAGGTGGCCGCAGGGGGCGGCGTCCCGGCGGCGGTTTCGGGCTGCGCGTTCGTGGTTGTCCTCGGGAGCGGCAACAACGATATCCCGGGACTGTCGGCCACCGGCCGGCTCTCGACGTCCGGGCTCGGCCGGATCGTCGAGGCCGTGAGGATCCTGGGCATGGTCCCCAACGCGCGCCTTGTCTTGAGCGGGCCCGGCTCCAAGGGCCGCCCGTCCCACGCCTCGGTCCTTGCAGAGGCCGCCGAGTCCCTCGGGGTCAGCCCGGGGAGGATCACGCTCATCGACACCGCCCGCGACACCGAGGACGAATCCCACGCGGTCGCCCGTTTCGTGGGCGGAAGGCGCACGGCGCTGGTGACCTCGGCATGGCACATGCCCCGGGCAGCCCTCCTCTTCAGGCGGGCGGGCGTCGCCATTGTCCCCTGTCCTGCAGACTACCTCTCGGGTTCCAGCGCCCCCTCCCCCTGGGCGGCCCTGGCCTTCGACAGCGAGGCGCTGTCCCACAGCACCCTCGCGGTCCACGAGTGGATCGGAATCCTGTGGATCCGGCTTCGCGGGCTATTCTGAGGGCCTTGGAACCCATATTTTGGGTCGCCAGCCCCCAAACGTGAACGTAACAATCGGGCATGAATTTCCTCACGAGGCTGAGCGGGAAAAGCGAGCTGTTCTTCGATCTCCTTGAGGAGGGGGCCCGGGAGGCCAAGGTGAGCGTGGACCTTTTCGCCAAGTTCCTGCGCCAGATGGACGAGGGCAAGCAGCCCGCGGGGCTCGACGACTTCATCCAGGCGCGGCGCAAGGAGAAGCGCATCCGGCACCTGATGACGGAAGCCCTCAGCCGAACGTTCATCACCCCGCTTGACCGCGAGGACATTGAGGCGCTGTCCGTCGCGCTCTACCGCATCCCCAAGCAGGTGGAGAAGATCGTGGAGCGGCTGGGGATCTATCCCGGCAGGGTTCCCCACGAGATGTTCAGCCGGCAGGCCGAGCTCATGAGCAAGGCCGCCGAGGCGCTGGCGTTCATGGTCGGGCAATTGCGCAAGGGCACCACCCTCGACTCGATCCGGGAGGCCAACGACAAGCTCCAGTTTGCCGAGGGCGAGGCGGACAAGGTGATGCTCGAGCAGCTCCGCGGGCTCTACAGCGGGGGATGCGACGCAAAGGAGCTCGTGATCCTCCAGAAGCTTTTCGAGATGGTTGAGCAGGCCGTGGACCGCTGCCGCAACGCCGGCAACATCGTCGTCCAGATCGCGCTCAAGCACTCCTGACGGAAAGCGCCCCATGACGCTTCTCGTCCTTGTCCTCGCCGCGGCGGTTGTTTTCGAGTATATCAACGGCTTCCACGACACCGCGAACGCGATCGCGACGGTAGTCTCCACCAAGGTCCTGACGCCGCGCCTGGCGGTGGCATGGGCCTCGTTCTGGAACCTCGTGGGCGCCCTCTCCGGGACGGCCGTGGCCTCGACCATCGCAAAGGGCCTGGTCGACCCCAACGCGGTCGACACGACCATCATCCTCTGCGCGCTGCTGTCCGCCATCGCCTGGGGCCTCCTCACGTGGTGGGTCGGCCTTCCCTCGAGCTCGTCCCATGCGCTCGTGGGAGGCCTGTGCGGGGCGACGATAGGGGGGGCCGGCGGCAACTGGGGGGTCCTGCGCTGGTCGACGGGCCTCTGGCCCAAGGTGGTTCTGCCCATGATCTCGTCCCCCTTCATCGGGTTCGCCAGCGGCATGCTCCTCATGAGCCTGATCATGGTCGCCTTCGCCCGCGTGCGCCCGAGGACCGTCACCACCTTTTTCGGCAAGGCCCAGCTTGTGAGCGCCGGGTTCATGGGGTTCAGCCACGGCTCGAACGACGCCCAGAAGACGATGGGCATCGTCACCCTCACGCTCATGACGGCAACGCGCAAGGGGCTGTTCGCCGGCCTGCCGGGCTGGGCCTCCTTCCTCGAGATACCCGAGACAAGCGGGGTGCCCAAGTGGGTCGTCGTCGCCTGCGCCCTCACCATGGCCGCGGGCACCGCCGGGGGCGGGATGCGGATAATCCGGACCATGGGGCAGAGGCTGGTGAAGCTCCAGCCCGTGCAGGGTTTCGCGGCCGAGACAAGCGCCGCCTGCGTGATCTATGGCGCCTCGATGCTCGGCGTGCCCGTCTCCACGACGCATGTCATCTCGACGTCGATCATGGGTGTCGGGGCGACCAAGCGCCTGAACGCCGTCAAATGGGGGGTCGTCGAGCGGATCGTCATGGCATGGCTGCTGACGCTCCCCGTCACGGGGCTCATTGGGGCCCTGCTGGTCTGGATCCTGAGGGCGGCCTGATTCGCTCCCGCGCCTACCTCGGCGCGGGCAGCCCCGGGAAGTTCAGGATGAACTTTGAGCCCGAGCCGGGCTCGCTCTCGATCCGCACCTCGCCGCCGTGCGCCTGCACCACATGCTTGACGATCGCGAGCCCGAGCCCCGTCCCCCCCTGCTCCCGGGAACGGGCCTTGTCCACCCTGTAGAACCTCTCGAAGATCCTCGCCTGAGCATCCGAGGCGATGCCAGGGCCGTCGTCGGTCACTGTCACCTCGATCCTCCCGTCGGCCAGGACGCAGCCCCCCACCACGGTCTTCCCGCCCGCCCGGCCGTACTTTATCGCGTTGTCGATCAGGTTGGAGACCACCTGGCGGATGCGGTCGTTGTCGGCAACCATGAGGAGGGAAGCCGGGACCGCGTTCTCCAGCTTCACGTCGCGCGCCTGCGCGCGCTGCTGGAGGTCGTCCATTGCGTCCTGGACCGTGGACCTGATCGGGAGGGCCTGCCTGTCGAGGCGTAGCCCGCCGGAATCCAGTGTCGAGAGGAGGAGGAGGTCGTCGATCAGGAGCGCCAGGCGGTTCGCGTGCTTGTCGATTATGGTCAGGAACCGCGCAAGGGCGGCCGGGTCGTCCTTCGCCCCGTCTATGAGCGTCTCGGCCGCGCTCTTTATGAGCGAGAGCGGCGTCCTCAGCTCGTGGCTCACGTTCGCAACGAACTCCTGCCGCACCCCCTCGAGCTGGCGCAGGCGGGTGAGGTCGTGAAAGACGACGATCGCACCGTCGTTCGCGCCCGCCGCGTCGCGAAGGGCAAGCGCGTTCACCTGGAGGAACCGGGGAGAGTCCATGGAGTCGATTCGCAGCTCGTGCCCCAGCACCTCGAGCTCCCGGTCCAGGCGGGCGACGACCGCCGCGACCTCGTGGTTGCGGGTCGCCTCTAGGATCGTCTTGCCGCCCCCCGGGCCGTCGAAACCGAAAAGCGTCTTGGCGGCGCGGTTCGCCAGGCGGATCCTGCCACCCCCGTCCACGACGATCAGCCCCTCGACCATGCGGTCGAACAGGGCGGAGGTCCGCTGGGCCTGCTCCCTTAGCTCGGCGTCGCGGCGCGCCCGCTGCTCCTCGAGGTCGCGCCGGTTCCTCTCCTCGCCCGACTTCCTGAGAACGCGCTCCCGGCTCCAACCGGCGACCAGCGCCGCGACCGTTGCGACCAGCAGAATCAGCGCGGCTTCCATCCGTTCTTCCTACGCATCCGCCGCGAACCGGTAGCCGACCCCGCGTACTGTCTCCAGGTGCAGGGCGGCCTGCCCCAGCTTCTCGCGCAGCCTGCGCATGTGCGTGTCCACGGTGCGGCTGTCGATCGGGTTCTCGTAGCCCCACACGTCCTGGAGCAGGCGATCGCGGGACTGCACCCTGCCCCGCCTTCGCGCCAGGATCTCCAGAAGCTTGAATTCTGTGGCTGTGAGCGTGATCACCTTTGCACCGACCTGAACCACATGCCGGGAAACGTCGATATGAATATCGCCGATCCTCAGCTGGCTTCCCGCGTCGTCGCCGGTGCGCACACGGGCCAGCTGCTTGCGGATGCGGATCACGAGCTCCCTCGGGCTGAAGGGCTTTGTAACGTAGTCATCGGCCCCGAGCTCCAGCCCCAGCACGCGGTCCATCTCCGCCGCGCGCGCGGTGAGCATGATGATGGGTATGGACGCCGTCGAGGCGTCGCGGCGCAGAATCTTGCAGACCTCCAGCCCGTCGACCTCGGGGAGCATGAGGTCGAGCACGATCAGGTCCGGCCGCTCGTCCCGGGCGACCGCTATCGCCCGCGTGCCGTCCTTGGCGAAGATCGGGGTGTATCCAGCCTCGCGCAGCTTGAAGCCGAGGACCTCGAGCGCGTCGGGCTCGTCGTCAACTACCAGGATCTTTGTCTTCAAGGGTTTTCTGTCCCGAATGCCTGATGTCGACCGCCTCGTAGAGGTAGACGACGTCCTCGGCTATATTGGTCGCGTGGTCGGCGATGCGCTCGAGGCACTTGGATATGACCATGAGATTGAGGCAGCGGGTGATGTTGGCGGGGCGCTCTACCATGAAGCTCGAGAGCTCCCTGTGGAGCTGTCGGTTCAGGTTGTCCACCTCGGTGTCGCGCCGGATGACGGCGCGGGCCTTCTCCGGCTCGCGGGCTATGAAGGCCGAGATCGCGTCACGCAGCATCTCGAGCGCCATGGTGGCCATGCGCGGGAGGTCGATGTAGGCCTTGAGCTGCTGCTCGGTGTTGAGGTCGATCGCGCGGCGGGCGATGGTGACCGCCGAGTCCCCGACCCGCTCGAGGTTCTGGGAGATCTTCATCGCGACCG
>PLXR01000115.1:0-205 GCA_003151495.1 Opitutaceae bacterium | reverse complement strand
AGCTGGTTCATCTCTTCGGCGTAGTGGGTCATCGCTGGATTGGGGTTCGCCGGGGAATCAGCCGAAGCGGCCCGATACGTAGGCCTCGGTCTGCGGGTTTCCCGGATTGGTGAACATCTTGCGGGTGTTGTCGAACTCGATAAGCTTCCCCATGTAGAAGAACGCGGTCCGGTCGGAGGAACGGGCGGCCTGCTGCATGTTGTGG
>PLXR01000156.1 GCA_003151495.1 Opitutaceae bacterium | reverse complement strand
CTGTTCGACCGCGGCATTCCGGTGCTGCCCGACATCCTCGCCAACTCGGGCGGTGTGACAGTGAGCTATTTTGAGTGGGTGCAAAACATCGAGAACGAGAACTGGACCGAGGCGCAAGTGAACGACAAGCTAAAGGCGAAAATGGAGCGAGCAACCGACTCGGTGATCGACCGGCAGGCGGCGCTGAACGACCAGGTCCATAGTGGAAGGCTGAAATCGTCATCGGGAGAGAAGCTGGAGCCGGTGGACTTGCGGACGGCGGCGCTGGCGCTGGCGATCGATCGCGTGGCAACAGCGGCACTCCAGCGCGGGATCTGGCCGTGATTCACCCGGTGGCCCGAAGCGTCGGCGCCGACGGCTCCGTGACGCAGAGTTCGCTGATGCGCGTGAAGTTGTTCAATGATCTCAGGACACCACACGTTTCTTCCCCCTGCTGTATTGAGCAATTCCTCGTACAAGGGCGTCAGAAACTTATGCCATTCTGGGACGTCGGGAATTCCTCCAGCCGCGGGTACGCCGGCTCATACCCGTGGCGGACGGACAGCAGCAGCCATTGATGCCCGCTTGGTCTGCTGACAGAAGCCGCCGCCAGGACGATGAGGCGTGCGACACTGAGCGGGAAAGGGCCGGGCAGGTCCTCAAGACCCATCCCGTTTGGCAGGAGCCGGGCTGCGCCGTCTGGGCGGCTCGCGCCCACCGCGATCCCTCCGTGCCGTACCTTTCTGTCTTCTACAGGGTCTGGATCGACCACGTCACAGGTCATGAAGCGACCGGGGACTCACAGGACGTGATTTCTTACGCCCCACCAACCCCTCCCGCCGGGAGAATGGGCTGGCTGCGTAGCGCTTTTTCCCGCGTGTTCGGTGACAAGTCAAACAATGCTGGCCGGAGGACGCCTGCAACGTAGCGAATGAGTTCCCACCTCGACCGAAACAAACCAGGTCGGGATTTGGGTTATTCGGACGCATGAAGAGTTAATGATCGCCAAGTCGGTGTGCCGCCTGCATGGAAAGCGGCCGGCTTCAAAGGAAAGAGAGCATCATGGCACAGAATGGTCAAACCTCGGTGCAGACATCACAACCGCGAGAAGCACGGAGCAGCGTCTCTTTTCCCTCCCCTGATGGTCGGAACCCCGAGAGTCCACTGTCCGCGGAACTGCTGCGGAAAATGGACGCCTACTGGCGTGCGGCGAATTACTTGTCGGTCGGCCAGATCTATCTGTTCGACAACCCGCTGCTGAAGGAGCCGTTGCAGCTCAAGCACATCAAGCCTCGGTTGCTTGGACACTGGGGTACGACACCCGGTCTGAACTTCATCTATGTCCACCTCAACCGCGTCATCAAGGAATTTGACCTGAGCGTGGTCTACGTAGCCGGACCTGGGCACGGCGCGGGCCGGGCCTGGTCGCCAACGCCTACCTGGAGGGCACTTACAGCGAGGTGTACCCGAACATCGGGCCGGACGAGGCCGGACTCAAGCGCCTGTTCACCCAGTTCTCGTTTCCCGGGTCGGTCACGCACACCAGAATGTAGCCGGACCAACGCATGCCTGCCGAGCACGACGACCCGTCGAGAAAGGGGTTCCTCCGGTCTGTAACGCGGGCGCTGTCCCACCGCAGCTTCCGCCTGTTTTTCGTCGGCCAGACCGTCTCGAGGGTCGGCGGGTGGATGACCCGGGTACCCGGCCGTCTCTCTGTTCGCCGGATCGACTTTTGCCGCGTATCAATAACTCCGAAGGAGAACCCTATGACCAATCGCGATACGCCGATGAGCGTGATGGACGCCATCAACGGACGGCGGTCGGTACGATCCTATACTCGCGGAAGACTCGACGCGGGGACTGTCCGCGCCCTGCTAGCCGCCGCGGTACGGGCTCCGACCGCTATCCACCAGGAGCCGTGGTCGTTCCTTGTTCTTCAAGATCCGGCCGCGCTGAAGCGGCTCTCGGAACGAGCGAAAGTGCTGTTCCGCGAGGAGGCGCAGCGCGCCCACCTGGACCGCGGGGGCCACACGCTCGACGCCTTCGCGGACCCCGACTTCGACGTCTTTTATGGGGCCGGGACACTGGTGGTCATCTGCGGCCCTGCGGGACCGTTCGTGACTGCGGACTGCTGGCTGGCGGCCGAGAACTTGATGCTCGCGGCCCACGCTCTGGGCCTCGGCACTTGCGTCATCGGATGTTCGCTCGCGGCCCTGAATGCCCCGGATGTGAAAGCCGAACTGGGCATTCCTTCGGAACTCTCGGCCGTCGCGCCCGTGATCGTCGGCGTGCCCACAGGCGAAACGCCGCCAACGACCCGGAAGGAGGCCCGGATATTAGCCTGGAAGTGACGAACCGGCTACCGCATCTTCGACTTCAACCGCATGATCTCACCGTCCACGGCGAACGTGCCATAGCCGCGGTGGTGGATGGTCTTCGGGTTCTTCTGTTTCGGGTCGGTCCACGCCTTGAGCACTTCGAGGACGAACAGGCAGTATTTGTGTACGAGCCGCGTATCGACCACTACGCATTCGAAGTTGGCGAAGCACTCTGCGATCAGCGGCGGCTTCACCCGCTCGGCTGGGAGCGGCGTCAGGTTGAACGCCTCGAACTTGTCGATGTCCCGGCCCGAACTATTACCGACCTGCACCACCTTCTCGGCCAACTCCACAGCCGGGACGGCGATCACGCATTCCTTAGTCGCCCGCAGGGCATCGAAGCTGTAGTCGGCGCTACTGACGACGCAGGCGACCAGCGGCGGCTCGAAATCGACCAGCGTGTGCCAGGACATCGCCATGACATTGGCTCGGCCCTTTCGGGCCGTGGTCAGAAGGACGACCGGGCCGGGCTCAAGGAATTGGAAAACCTTCGGCAATGGTAGCTCTCTCATCGCTGCGCCTCCTGTGTGCTCAGCCCTTCGGCAATCGGAAGGCTTCCGCCACCTGCATCCCGGTCGTCGATCTCCATCTCAGAGTAGATGGGGAGAACCGCCAGCCGGAGCCAGGGAAAGTTGGTAGTCGAACATGGCCGGATATGCGCGAATGATTCAAGAAAATCTCGCCGCGCCTCAGACATGTGGGTGACCGCGACCTTGACCAATTGTGTCGCACTCACCGGTCCGATCTGGTGATTACCGATATCAAGATGCCGGATATTGGATGGGCTCGGGTCCGGCCGCTCGTCATCGAAAAACACGGCGCACCTGTGGAGGCGGCAGACCTTTGCTTTGAGGATGGTTCTACCGCTCTCACTCGGATGTCTCAATGTTTTCGCCGGTTGGGGTAGGTTCAACCTCCAGCAGCGGCGGCATTGCCAGCTCGCGCCGGCTTCCGTAACTGGAAGCAGCGCAGAGCTTGCTCGAACAGTTCGGCGCACTCGTCGAGAGTATACCGCGACGTGTTGAGGATGAGATCGTAGAGCGTCGGGTCCGCGGGATCTTTGCGAAAGTGATCGCGTACGAAGTTGGTACGGTCGTGGTCGGTGATCTGGACGCGCCGCGCCGCCTCCTCACGCCCGTGGCCGGTGCGTTGTTGCACGACAGCGATCCGGTCTGCGAGGGGAGCGACCAGACGGACGCGCAGCGTTTTTTCAGGAGGCAGAAACTAACACTGGTCACAGAGCACAACGCCGATTTCCAGGTTTGACTTCGCCCGTGCGATTTCGCACAGTAGCAGCGCCCTCCGAGGGGCAATGGTCCTTCAGACGGCGGTCTTTTTGCGGCTCAAGACACCCTCCAAGGGTGTTGTTCTCCAGGCCATACTTCTCGATCAATCGGTAGAGGGCTCGCCGGCTGATTCCCAGAGCGTTGGCCGCGCGGAGCTTGTTCCACTTCTCCCCTTGCAGCACTTCCAGCACATGCCTCCGCTCAACTTCCCGCAGGTGACGAGGACTGGCCGATTTGCTGGCAGGGGCCGCCATCACCTGCAGTATGCCTTGCGGCAGGGCGTCCAGGGTAATCAGGTGGTCGCTGGCCAGCATCTGCGCCCGCTCCAGGACTTTAGCCAGCTCACGGACATTCCCCGGCCAGTCGTAGCGGACCAGTGCTTCCAGGACGTCTGGTTGGATGCGGTGAGGGGTCGAGCCGACCGGACGGGTCCGCAGAAAGTGCTCGACCAGCTCGGGAATGTCCTCGGGGTGCTCCTGGAGCAGGGGCAGTTCGATCGTCATCACATTGAGGCGATAGTACAGACCCTCGCGGAACCGACCCGCCCCGACCTCCCGCTCCAGGGGTCGGTTGGTGGCCGCCAGCATGCGCACATCAGCGCGGACTTCTCGGGTGCTGCCGGCCGGTCGGTAACAGCCGTCTTCCAGCACCCGCAACAGCCTCGCCTGTACCCCGAGGGGGATATCGCTGACCTGATCGAGGAACAGGGTGCCGCCCTCAGCCAGCTCAATCGGGCCGCACCTGTTATGCGGCGTTCCGGTAGGAGCAGCCGCCTCGCGGCCGAACAGTTCGTTCTCCAGCAGACTCTCCTCTACGCCCGCGCAACGAACAGTCACCAGCGGCCGCTCGCGCCGCCGACTACTCAAGTGTACGGTGCGTGCGACCAGCCCCTTGCCAGTGCCGCTGGCGCCGGAAATCAAAACAGGGGCGTCGGTGGGACCGATCTGCTGGACGAGTTGGGCGATCCGCTGCACGACCGGGCTGGAACCGATGATGCAACAATCAGCCGACTCGACGCCGATTTGGACAGGAGGTAAGGAGGAAACCGCCATGCGATCGGCTCCGCGGACTGCTCGTCTACTTGTCAGAACCGCGCTCCCTGCGCGACGGATTGCTGCGAACGGCCTGAGATTGCCGAGACATCACCAGGTTCATAACCGAGGGATCGGGGTACGGTCCCAGGGCGGCGGCTCGGTGGCTGTCTGCCGCTGGCTACTTCGGGCGAAGGTGTCGCAGCACATCTACGGTGCTGATGGTGCCGACCAAGACGCCATCACTACCGACCACGAACAGGCGGTGGACCTTCTGGGCCAGCATATCCTCAATCACCTTGTAGGCAGGAGTATCCGGGGCGACGGAGAAGACGATTGGGGTCATGATGTCGCGCGCCTGGGTGGGATCACCGTCCACTCCGTCAGTCCGGATAATTCTTGGCGGGCTCAGGTCTGCCCTTTCGTAGTATTCGGGGTTGCCAGACACGTATGGGCCGCTCTCCCGGTCATGCACCACGATGTCCGACTGGCTCAGCACGCCCACGGGTCGCCCGGCCTCGTCGATCACGGGAGCGGCGCTAAAGCCTTTGTCGGTCAGAAACGCGGCCGCCTCTTTCACCGTCGCATCTGCCGCGATTGACACCGGGTTCGGTGCCATGAGGTCCGCGGCCGTTGCCGCATCAAGAACCACGCGGGGAGTGGATTCGACGCTTGGTGGGTTCTTCATAGCATACCTTTCCGGGGCACACATCAGGCCCCCGTTTGCCGCTGACCGCCTCATTCCGAACGCCTTCGAGCGCTTACTGCTCACCGTCCGAGTAGGCTAGGGCGGCCAAAACGTTCGTGCTCGACACAACGCCGATCGGCCTGCGCTCTTCGTCCACCACGATGACGCGGTGGATATGGGCGTCGATCATCATCCGCGCCAGGACGCGGATGGATGTGGCGGGCTGGGCGGTTACCGGGTCCGGCGTCATGAACCGGCGTACCTCATCCGTAGGCAGTTTCTCTACGTCTACCACCTGCCAGTCAACCAGGACGCAGTGGGGTTGGCTGCACACGATCAACTTCTCCCCGCCCGGCCCCTCCTGCTTTACTTGGATCGGGCACACGCCAGGCGGAAGTGTGCAGAGAGTTACCTCCTTGCCATCCGAGCTTCTGTGCTTCGCCTGGAAGGAGCACGTGATCGCTGGGGAAGTAGGCCGGGTGGCGTCTGCTCGCATCTCGGACAGGCGGAGAAAATCGATGGCCGAAAACACCCCCACGCACCTCCCCTGGGCATCCACGACCGGCGCGCCGCCGATCTGGTTCCGCAGCAGCAGGCGGGCCGCATCGCGCAGCGGCATCCCCTCCGGCAGCCGGACCACGTCGGGGTTCATCAGGTCGCCTGCACTCAGGGCCTGAAGAGGTTTGCTCGTCGCACGCATGGTGCATCTCTTCGAGAGTGGCCTTGTGCCGTTGTGTAAACGAGGTTGTGGAAAGCAAACGCAGTGCCGAGGGGAAAAACGCCTGGGAAAGTAGATCTCCCACACTGACCGGTTGCCGAGGACTGCCGCATTGGACTGCGGACTGAGAGCGTCGCCCCCTCTCTGGAGCGGCTTTATTCGGGGGAAATGTCTCCCGCGTGAACCGTAGGCACGCGAGCGCAACGTGAGATCGCGCTCAGATTCTATGTCGCGCCTTCCAGGACTTACAGACCCGAGCCCGTTTGCCGGTGAGGCGAGACGTGTGCGAATTGGCACAGAACCGCCCGCTTTCGCACAGTGGCGCGGTAAATCGCGGTAAATCGCCCCCGGAAGCCTACCCCCCTCCCCCCCCAGTACACGCCAGTACATTTGCACATCCGCCGCCACCAACCAGCTCAAGCGCTTGATTTCCTTTTGCAGGGGAGAGAGAACTGCACGCGGACCCTGTGTCAGGTGGGCAATCTTGCCAAACTCCGTGTGCATGCCGGTGGCGAAGACCACGGCCTGGGCCCGGCCAGCCACCACAGAAGTACCCGCCAGCAGGACATTGCGGCTGTTGAGCAGCTCAACTTCCTCGCTGGGGCGCGGGTCACGAGCCTGCGGAACAGACTCACCGGTCACGGTGGCGTTATTGACGCGAACGCCAAAGCCCTCGATGAGGCGAGAGTCGGCGGGGATATCGTCGCCGTCGTCGAGCAGGATCACGTCGCCGGGCACCAGCTCCCCTGCGGGGACTTGCCTTACGTTTCCGTCGCGAAGTACCTTCACCGTATGGGGTAGGAGCTTCTGCAGCGCGGCCATGGCCTGTTCGGTCCGGTACTCCTGCCAGAAGGAGAATACTGCGTTGACGACGATCACGCCCACGATGACGAGTCCGAGCGCGGCCATGCCGCCCCCCGGGTCCTGCCACTCGGAAACGAACGCGAGAGCGGCCGCGATCCAGAGGATCAGGGCAAAGAAATGCGTGAAGCCCTTGAGGAAGCGCACCAGGAGGGGCGTCCCTTGGACAGTTTCCACGCGGTTGGGGCCGAACTCCCGCAGGCGGCGTTCAGCCTCCACGTTCGAAAGCCCGTTCGGGCCGCTGCGGAGGCTCTGGAGTGCCTCTTCCGCATTGAGGAAATGGATCTTCATGTTGCGGAACTCACTCGCTCCTCTTACGGGGCATCCGGGCAGAAGACTTCTTCTTCCGTCGGCTGCTCGTGCTCGTAGGTCTGTTCAACGCGGGCGAGGAGTTCGCCGAGCTGTTGATCCATTGCCCAACTCGGTCAGGTGCCGCAGAGGCGCTCCCTGTGAGGCTTGTTACGACCTCACACATTGGTGAGTGCGCCTGCTTCCTCCATCTCCCGGCGCGCGGTCTTAGGCAGGCCGTGGCAAATGAT
>PLXR01000063.1:8962-53802 GCA_003151495.1 Opitutaceae bacterium | reverse complement strand
CAGGGGTACTCCGTCGGACGCTTACCCAGATATCGCGGGCATAAGGTTTCCAAAACCGTCGCTGAGAATTGGCAACTATGTTCAGGTAGTCTTTCTGCTTTCGAAAATAACTTCTCCAAGTAGGCCCAGCTGCATTCGACAAAAGAAAATCTAAAGCCAAGACAATATCCATTGGTGGATGCGCAATTCGGGGCGAGGTCAATTCGAGCATCTTACCCCAACAACCTTGGTCATTGCGTCGGCGTTCGGCCATTCGCCCCCCTCCAAAATGAAAATGGAACATTGGATGGGCCTCATCGGGTATGTTGTAGCACTCTTGCCAAAAGGTTACGTTTACAACGGGCTATTTGCCGAAGTGGCAGCTTCGGACTATTTTTACTCGATGCTGGCGCAGATCGCCACACTGGCCTCGGCGAACGTATGGATCAATCGCCTCCTCACTTTTGCCCTAGCTCGCCGGCTTGTGCTGCGTCTCGTACCCATCACACGCGACCAATATCTTGAACATCTGCATGCAGCGGAGGACTGGGACCACACCAGAGAGGACAGCACGACCCTCTCCCACCTCAGCTCAATAAAGATGTCGATGATGTGGATGATAGAGCTTTCGGTGCCCGATTTGTTTGCAATCAACAAACGTAAGATTGGAGAGATTCTCCTCGATGCTACCGTTGCTTTTAGCCCGAAGGTCGACTTCAAGACCTTTATATTGGCGCGACTACCGGGAAGCTACTATTTCTTCGACACATTGGACGCAAACGGACAACCGACATTCGCGACGGTTAAGAGCAACTTCATCTCTCACACCGAACTGCTGATCCGATAAGGCTTATCTTCAGTTTTGAGGTATATCCGTTTCGCCGCCGCCTGTCCTGGCGATGAGCAAGGATAGCGAATCCTCCGAAACAATGGCCTGCTCTTCGCGCGTCCAATCGGCTGCAATTCCGAGCGCTTGAAGCTTGGCCCTCTTGAAGACATGCGGGGTTACCATCTTCGCGAGTATATCGGCCTTGCGAAGCCAGGATCGCCACTCTTCTCGAGTGGCCGCATTGATCGAATACGCGAGGTATAGCGCGAGGGCCGATTCAGTTGTTATTTTGTTATTCATGGGGTTGTCTCGGTTTGCTTTCGTCACTCCCGGAATTGGAAGTGAGTCACACAGAGCTTAGCACAGATGCTATTGAGATTTTGGACGGCTTATTGAGATCAAATATCCACCTTAAATCCGCAGAGCTTCCTTCTTACGGAATAGGGCCCTAAGATGTTTAATTCCTTATTGTTAACCTTGCTTTATCCTGACGGGATTGGATCGATCACTTCCGATGCTTCACCCCCTCGAACTTTCCAATTCGGATAGAATGGAAAGTTGGCGGTCCGAGCCTGGATCGTGGCGGCCGTAGCTCTGGGGCATGTCCCGCTGCGATTGCCCCAACGACATCCAGGAGGAACAGATCCGCCAGATCCTCCCCCGGATTCCTGCGAGGGATAGGGCGCTGATTGAGATTGGCCTCCAGACGGGGCTGCGCCTGTCGGAGCTGCTGTCCCTGACGGTGTCCCAGATGTGGAGGGACGGAAGGCCGGTCGGCGTCCTTCACGTGGCCCGACGGAACCTCAAGGGGGGCCGCGCCCTTGGGAATTCCGTGCGATCGCGCGCCATCCCGCTCAACCTGCGCGCCCGCGAGGCGATAGCGGCTTATCTGGGCGGACCAGAGATACGGAGCCCAGCGTCACCTTTGTTTCCCAGCAGGAACGGCCGGGGCGCAAAGGCGCTCACGCGCCAAGCCGCCAGGAATTGCATCCATCGCCATCTGGTGGATGCCGGGTTATCCCGCGATTACGTGTGGGGTGCGCATTCGCTCAGAAAGCGCTTCGCGCGCAAGATCTATGAGGCCACAAAAGACATCCAGGTGACCAGGGCGGCGTTGGGTCATAGATTCATAGTGACCACGCAGGCCTACCTCGGAGAACAGGAGGAGGAGGCCGGCTGCGCCATCCTGCGCATGGGGGAGCCTGCGAACGGGGAGGATGCACGGCAGCTCCCCAAGGAGGTGGCCGGCTAAGGAGCGCGAGGGCGCGTACCTCTTAGCCATGTCAGAACCTTCCTTCATCGAAGCCTACGGCGCCCCGCGGCTGGGCCGGCTCCTGCTCCAATTCCTGGTGAATCGCCACACGCTGCACCCCGAGATCAGGCGGACTATGGACGCTTCAGCTCTAGAATTTGTCGCGGCCAATGTCCCTCTCCTTAACGCGGTGACGGGGAGCGAAGAATTCGTGGCCGGGCACCCCGACATCGTTCAGGAGCTCGTCGAGAGATCCCGGTCGAAATCGCGGGACAACGCCCTACCCTCTCCGTCCGCCGGCACCGGCGCCACGGATCGCTCTGGGGGCATCAAGGCCGAGGGCCAGGCCCCGAGCGTCGAGATCTTTACCTCCTCGCAGCTCAGGGCGTTAGCCAGAATGAAGGCCTTGGCCAGGCTGCACGCCGAATCGCCGGTCAAGGCCGGCGTTCGGTTGAGGACGCTGCCTTTGATCGTTGGGCCCTCGGGCGTCGGGAAATCTCACCTAGTTCGGGCGCTCGGAGCCCATTTGAAGACTCCCGTGTTCAGAATCTGCATGGGAGACTGGATTCCATTAGGGGCCAAGACCGATGTCTCCGCGATGGCTCGCATCCAAAGGGCTTTGGATGCCAGCCCTGACGGCCTCATCTTGAATATCGACGAATTGGACAAGCTGCGCCTTGTGGGCTCCGAGGTGTGGTCCCTGTCCCAGATCACCGAGGCCCTCAGCCTCCTTGATTGCACGCCCCTTGGAAGCTGGACCGAAACCCAGCTCGAGCGCCTCCGCCGTGCCTACATCATTGGCAGCGGTACCTGGCAGTCCATCTTTGAGACAAAACCTGCCTGCCCGATCGGATTCCAGGGGGAATACGCGGCATCGGAAAGCCAACTCGAGAGGATCCGAAAGGCTCAGGTCATCCCCACCGAGCTTCTATCGAGGTTCAACCAGGATTGGCTCATTCTAGACCCGTTTACCGCTGGCGAATTCCGCAGGATTGTGTCGGCGCTCGGCCTAGGGCCCGGGGTGCTCGACCCAGAGGCTGCTGCAGCCAGCGGGCTCAACTTTAGGGCCGTCCAAAACGCCTTGACGGCCTTCGAACTTCGTCGAATCGAAGCCGATCTGAACTCCGAAATCGCGACCGGCACCGGGTAATAAAGTGCTTTATGGGCCCCACCCGGCCCCGTCATTTCCCGCCAACAACCAACGAAACAACATACCCATGAAATCAGACAAACAACCGAAGGTTAGCCGAGTATGGCTCGAGCGGAACGGCCTAACCGAATCGAATGGCATCATCCGAAATAAGTATTCCGGAAGCCATTGGGGCACCGTCGACAAGACCGGGAGCGTGACCGACGGGGACGGATGGTTTCGAGGCCGGATCAGCCGCAACGGGGGCCTCCGGCGACCGTAGGAGGACCCATAGAGCCCGTGAGGATACTCCATGCCACCGACCTGCACGCCAACGAAGGCTGGCTTCGATGGCTAAAGGATATCAGCCGGTCCTATGACCTGCTATGCCTCACGGGCGACCTCCTTGATGCGCGCGTCGACCAATCCCCCGAAGCCCAGGCAGACCGTGTAGCTTCGTGCCTTGGAGCCATTGGAACCCCGATGGCCCTGTGCTCCGGCAACCATGATTTCTTGGACGGTTCAGGCTCGGGTTGGCTCCAAAGCCTGCGAGGCCCGACGACCTGGCTGGACGGGGACGCCTTCGAATTCATGGGGGTTCGAATCCGGTGTTTTGGCTGGTGCGAGCCCTTGGAGGCAGCCGGCGCCGCGGATATATGGCTAGTCCATTGCCCGCCTGATCGAGCCCTCACTGGGACTACGAAAGGAGGGTCCGACATGGGCGATTCTGAGCTGGGCAGCCTCTGCCGGCAGGGCCTTGGACCACGGCTCGCCCTTAGCGGCCACGTCCACGAACCCGTCGGCAGCGTGGCCCGAATCGGCCAGACCCTTAGCGTAAACCCAGGGTGCCACTCGAGCCGGGCAACTCCACGCTTTGCCGAGATCGAATGGGCGGACTCCCAGTTGGGTTTCCCCATAATCCGCTGCCATCTTTAGGCGTCGTTGGCAGTCAAACCTGTGCCTTCGGGAAGCCATCGGCGCGGTCTGGCGCCCCAATCCCCAAGGCTCGGATGGGTACCGTAGCCATCCCCAAATTCGATTGAACTGCGACGCCTCCGGGTGCCTCAAGGGCGTGCCCGGAGGGCGGCATCGAGGAGGCCGGCTTCCTTTTCCGGGAGCTGTTTCACCATGGCCTCCAATAGGGTACGAATCTCCGGTTCGGCCATGCGCTCGAGCAATATTGCGCCCAGCTTTTTCTGGAGCCGCCACGCCGCCCGCGCCGCAGCCGAGGCCGCCTGTTCGGCTAAACGGTCCTTCCGGAGCTTTAACAGGTGCAGGCCAGCTTCGCGTTGTCCGAGCTTGGCCCTGAGTTGGTCGATTTCGGTCATGCTGATAGTTTAGCACGTCCCGAATCGAGGGGCAGAAATGGGGTTTGGAGTCAGGATTTTCAGGGGCCGTTAGCAGCCGAAGGGATGTAGGCCTGGAAGCGGCCGCATAAGGTTTTTCGGTCAAATGGTCGATGAAAGGCAGGCCAATTGGATAAAAACTAAGGAAGGCCGACCGACGCAGATCTGAGGGCGGGCGGGGCATAGTAAGGATGTCCACTAGGGCAGATTGGTGGTCCTGCGGACGTTTCCACAGTGGTCGTTCATCCAGACGGACCTTTGGGGGATCGGTCAAATTGGACGTAATCGCTGGCGATGAGGGAATTTCAGTGAGTGCCCTGTGGCCATTGGGTAGCGCACACTATGCAAAGACTGGTTTTTGGCGTTTTTGCGGCAAATCACCCCCCGTCACGGCCAAGGCCTAAAGTGCTTTTTTGGCCGGTCCAGACCCCGTTCGGGGCGCGAGGCCCCCCTTCATTTCTTGATGCTATACTGATGGTATGCCGATCTACCATTTTCACCAAAAGTCATTACGGCGCCGAAACAGAGGCAATGCAGTGGCGGAGGCTTCGCATCAAGGCCGTGTGGACCTAACCTGGCCTGCTGAGGAGCTCGAGTACAGGATGGCTGATAAGGACGAAGACCTCGTCAAATCCCCCATTCTCGGGGCGACAGGAGTCACCCGTTCAGAGCTTTGGTCTCAGGCTCAAACCCACGAGCGGAGGGGCAACTCAGTTGTCGGAAGCAACCTCAAGGTGGCTTTGCCCCACGAGCTAGACGAGGACGAGCATCGGGAGCTCTTGGTCGGCTATGCCAATCACTTGAGCGAGGAGCTAAGGGTGGTTGTGGACTTCGCCTACCACGCAAAGAGGGAAGGGCTTGGTCCAGGGCACGAAGGCACCTCGCCTAAAGATGCTGCTATACTGTAATATGGCCATTTTCCATTTTCACCTTAACACCATATGCCGCGGCCGGGGTGAAAATGCGGTAGCCGAGGCGGCGTACCAGTCCCGTGAGAACCTGACCTGCCCTGCTACGGACCTTGAGTTCAGGGAGGCCGAGAAGGAAGAAGACCTCGTCAAGTCTGCCATTATCGGGGCGACAGGAGTGACCCGGTCCGAGCTTTGGTCGCTTGCAGAAACCGCCGAGCGACGAAAAAACGCCGTGGTCGGCAGGAGCATCAAAGTAGCCCTGCCATTTGAACTCAACGAAGACGAAAACTGGGAGCTTCTGGTCGGGTACGCTAAGCATCTCTGCAAGGAGCTGGGGGTCGCCGGGGACGTCGCCTACCACGCAAAGAGGGAGGAGTTTGGTCCGGAACGAAATGATCACGGACATATTCTCTTCTCGAGTCGCGTGTGGGACGACGTGGCAAAGCGATTCGGAAAGAAAACCCGTGAGTTAGACATTCCTAGGCTCGGCTCCGAGGTCATTGGGGCCATGCGGAAAGACTGGGAGCAAGCAGTGAATTCCGCCCTTCCGAGCTGGTGCTCAAAGAAGGTTTCCTGCGCACCGCTGAGCGTCCAAAAGCCGGGTTTCTTGGTTTGCCTCCACCTCGGAACCTATGCCTCCGAGGCCGACCGCAAAGGCCTAGGCACTCCCGAAGGGGCTTACAACGACTTAGCCAAGGAGCACAACGCAGTCATGGAGGAGATCGAGGAGGAGGAGCGCCAAATCGCGTCCATCAAACGACGGATGGCCCTGCTTAAGGCCATGGAAACCCCCGCCCCAAAGGGTCCGGTAACGTTGCTGGAGCGCACCGCCGAAGTCGAAATCGCCCTCAAGGCCATCGGCGGAAGCGGCCTGGAAACCAACACGATACGGCCGTGAGACCGCCTGTTTCGACATCCTACAGATACATCGGGCCGAGGAGACGACCCACGAATTCGTCCCCTCTTCCGGGCATGTGCTAAGATCAGTTCGATTATGAAATCATACACCTACACGCTAACCGCGACACTGCACACCACCGATGAATCCCTCAAGTATACGAAAACCGTTATCTTGATCGTCGACAGCCTGCCAGACCAAGAACTGCTAAGGAAGTGGCACGCCTATCAGGCCGAATACCGAAAGGATTTTGAAATTAGCTGCACCCATTTCGTCCAAGGAGCCGACGAAGGCACCTGCACCGGAAGAGTTGTTGTTCGGGAATTCGACGAAGGCCTCGAATATCGGTTGGCGCGCTGGCCGAGGTCGAATCACCCGTGCTTTGTCTTCGGCAAGGATCGTCCCTCCCGCGAGCACCTTGCTATCGATAGCAAGCTGCTCACGAAGCTTCTGAAACGCCAGCCCTTTGGCGAATTCAAATACCTGAGATTGCGCCTCACCAAGGCATTCAAACGGGCCACTAAGGAGATTCTCGCGAATCCAGACAAGTCGCGGAAATCGAGGAATGCTGGAAAGCTCAAATCGAAGGATCCGACCGTCACACTGCAAGGGTTCTTGGCCCTCTTGGCGGAGTTAACCGGCCTCAATGTCTGGGTTCCGCTGCGGGACTATGCGGTCGGTTTCAATGAGATCGTGCCCCACATCAGTAGAACCCTTTTCAACGACCCTGACTTCAAAGAGTCGTTTGGGCCGGCCACAGTATTCGTCGAGCACGGGGTGAATTTTTCCGAAAAGTTGGCTGCCGCATTGTCGGCCAGTGCTAATCGGTCAGATGTACTCCGCAACCGCGCGATTGTGATTGGGAGGCTATTTAGCACACGCCTGTTGGACGGTAAAGTCGGCCGCTCCGTAAGGGTCGCCTTGACAGGAATGAAAACGGCCCGCCTGAGCATACCCGAGGCCTACTGGGACGAACTTTGCATATCCTTTGGCGAGCCGCATATGCCCAGGGACGACCATCAACATGACCTCGAGTCGCTATTCATTGCGGTTGTTGAAAAGGACGGAGATCTCCTAAAAACATTTAGGGCCGCCTGGTGCCAGATCGACAGATTTGGAAGCGTGACTCAGGGACGCTACGAGCACCTGTTGCTCAAATTCTGCCGCGATCAAAACCTTCCTTATATCAAGCCCATCAATCTCATGTTTTGGGTGGGTAATCGATCAGTAAAACCAGACGCCATCGTCTTTGCGGGACCTGAAATGCAGCTGTTAGTAGAGGTCGACCCTAACAATTCCGGAAATGAGGAGCCGGATAAGGTACAGAAGAAAGGCGCCTATGAGAAAGCCGGCGTCGAAAACATAAGTTTGGACCTAGCAAAGGATGCCGATGGCGCACTCGCGCGCCTCTTAAAGAAAATCCAAGCGCCAAAGGCCAAAGAAGGCCCCGCCGCAGCATGAACAGGAGGAGGACCATCGATTCCTTTAAATCCATGCCGACATTCGCCACCGGGAAAAGTGCTTTCTCGTCCGCCTCTCAACCGCGCGGAGCAACGAAACGGGGCGACTCAAAAAGGTATGCTATAACATCTGTATGGCGCTAACAGCATCCAAGCACCTCGGGAAAGAGCCCACACCGTTCGGCATGCCCCCAACTACAGGAACCCTCCATGTCCTGGCCACCCATGACCTCGCCCCAGCGCGATGCGGGGCAAAAGCGGACTCGGCCATCCACGAGCGCAATCACGTCACAGAAACCAACGATCAAGAGCGGACGCGATCCTGGGTATCAGGCGTGCCGCCCCGCGCAATGTTGACACTGGCGGAATGCGCCAGTGAGGCGGGGGTAAGCCGCCGCTTTCTTGAGAAAGAAATCTGCAGGGGAAGACTCATAGCAACGAAATTGTCGACCCGGATATGTCGCATTCGGCGCGGCAATTGGGAACGCTACCTCGACCGTGCTGCAACCTCGCAGCTTTAGGTATTTGGAAGTACTTCGAACCACTTCGCCGCCTCACCAGGCGTGACCAGCTCCCTATAATGTTGCTTCATTATCTGGACGCTATGGCCGCATTCCTCAGCAACCTGAGCAGCGTTTGAGACGAGTGCTAGGCGATAGGACACGTATGAATGCCGAAGCGCGTTGTGCGGCCACTTCTCGAGATTAGCCGAACTCTCGCCCAATTCTGCCAATCGTCTGCATGCCGCCTTTCGAACGCCGCGTACGAGCTCATATGGGGCGCGCTCCGATTCTCGAACATCTCCAGTCTTTTTGGCGAACGGCGCAAGCCAAGCACGCAAATTATCTGAAATAGGCACCAACCGACGACTCGATGTCTTTGCAACTGCCGCATCAACCTTTACGAAGCCACCGATGAGATCAACTTTCCCCCATTCCATCCGCCCGATCTCTGCGTCGCGCAACCCAGCAAAGGCGCCTAACGCGATTCCCGGCACCATAGCGGCGTCTGCGCAGTCAAGTAGGGCCTTGATTTCTGCTGGAGTAAGTATTCCCGGTATCGACGGCATAGTCTTAACCTTGGCGGTTTTTGCGACTGGGTTTTCTGGAATATAACCCCTCAAAACTGCAAATTGAAATGCTGCATGTAGAACTTTTCGAAAATTTTTGCGGCTGCTGAGTGAAAGGCCTAAGCCGCGCAACCAATCATCAATTTCTCTGGCTTCAATGGTCGCTACGGGGCGGTTATCAAAAACGCGACCAAAGGCAGCCAACCGAAATCTAATATCCGAACGATATAGCTTCGTTTTCTTGTCCGCTAATTTCGCAGCTTGGTACTCCTCGCTAAAGGTCTTGAACGGCACCGTACGAAATAAGAGCTGTGCTCTCCCCGAATATTCTTCCGCTACTTTGGTTAGGCTCACATTTAAGGAGGCCAATTTCTCTAAGGCCTTGGCTGCATCAACGCGCTGCGAGTCAGAAAGCGACATAGCTGCGCGACCTTGGTCCCTAAGTTCGGGCCGCCGGTTCTTGAGCCACTCATTCGCGGCATCGCGAGATGGAAAGAATCTCCTAACTCTTTTCCCATCAGGAGTACGCAAACCTTCAATTACCCAAGATGACTGGGGTCCACCCCACTTCCAGCGTAAGACTCGAATCTTCGGCGTCCTCACAATGGCAAGATTGCCGGTCCGGAGGTAAATGTCAATGGTCCGTCAATGCCTGAAATTCCAGTTCTCGATAACTTTTGTAACTTGTTGGTGCCCGAGGCGAGACTCGAACTCGCATGCTGTTAAGGCACAGGCTTCTGAGACCTGCGTGTCTACCAATTCCACCACCCGGGCGTGCCTATTAACTCACTTTCCATGAATGGCTTCCGTCCACAAGAGCCATCTGGAAAGCACAAAGAACCCCATCCTCCAAACCGCCTTGCTAGGAGCGGGGGGGCATTAGTACGCCTGCGCCAAAATCAACGGCAAGCAGAAATGGCGCGTCCCATAGAGCCGGTGGAGTATGCCAAGCCTCTCTCCTTGCCGCTTCTCCGCAGGTCCGCTATCCAATAACCCCTTGAAAGCTTCGCTGACCCTTACCCCTGGGGACGCGGCCGCATGCAACGTGGGCGAACCCTGCAATGGGATCGAAGGTGCGCCGGAGCCGGCCAGAAACAGCCGGATACTGCTCGTTAACCCAAACCGCTATGACCAGCCCTACCCCGTATATCCGGTGGGCCTCGCCTATCTGAACGGCTCATTGCGCTCCGCGGGATACCGGACGGCCACCTGGGACAGATTGGCTTCGGCAGATACGCTGGAACTGCGTATTGCTTCGTTCAGGCCCGACTTCGTCGCGCTTTCGATGCGCAACGTCGACAACGTCCAATACCACAACCCGAATTCCTTTGTCGGGGATCTGCTGGACTGCTGTCGCCGGATCCGCGCGGCGACCCCAGCGCGCCTCATCATTGGGGGGAGCGGATTCTCCATATTCCCCCTTGAGATCCTCGAGTTGACCGGGGCGGACTACGGGATCCAAGGCGAAGGCGAGGGGGCGCTGGTCCGCTTGCTGGGCGCGCTCGAGACCGGTGGCTCGACCGAGGCCATACCCGGCTTGCTCCACCGGAATGCGGGCGGGACGATATGCATCAGCCCCCACGATTCCCGGGCCGTGCTTTTCGACACCGCCCCCGATCACGACCCGGAGCTCATCCGGGCGTACACGTCACGGGGTTCGCTTCTGGGAGTCCAGACGCAGAGGGGTTGTCCCTTGAAATGTTGCTACTGCACCTATCCGATCATCGAGGGAAAGCGAAGCCGGTACCGCCCCGCCCTGGAGGTCGTCCGGGAAATGGCGGACCTGGTGAAACTTGGGGCGAAGTACACCTCCATAGTGGACTCGGTTTTCAACACCCATGAGGACCATGTCCTCCGGATATGCGAGGCGCTTGCCGAGGCGAAACTCGACATGGAGTGGCAATGCTTCCTGCGCCCCCGCAGGCTCACGAGGGATCTGCTCGCAACGATGCGTCGGGCCGGACTTAGGCATATTGAATTCGGATCGGACAGCCTTTCGGACCCGGTTCTCGGGAGGTACGGGAAGGGGTTTTCGTTTGAGGAGATCGAGGAGGCCAGCCGCTACGCGCACGAGCTGGGGATCAAATATAGCCATTTTCTCATCTTCGGCGGGCCCGGGGAGACGGCGGACACCCTTGAGGAGACGCTCGCGCGGGCTCAGCGCCTTCCGGAAGCCTTCTTTTTTGCCACCCTGGGCATGCGGGTCTACCCGGGAACGCCGCTCTGGAGTGAGCTGGAGCCCACAAGGGAAGGCGACTCCGCCTCCGATGACCTGGTGACTCCCCGCTTTCACGTGGAGCCGCACTTTACCGTCGGAGGCCTCTATGAGCGCCTGCGGCGGCACCGGGAGCGGAACCACAACTGGGTGGTCGGGGATCCGCCTCGGGAATTCCATGCGACCATGGGCAGGCTGCGGGAGCGCGGCGTGCGCGGACCGATGTGGGAATACATCGAGACCCTCCAGCGGATGGCCGCCCGCCAGGAGGGCTCCTGATCGCGGGGCAGGAACCGCGCTGAGGAGGCGTCCGTTCCTTGCGGGCTTCCTTTTTGGCGATCCGACGACCGACAATGAATCCCGACCGGCTCATAGGGTTTTGCGCAGCGCTCTGCTTTGCCCCGTGCCTTCGTGCTGCAACCGACGGGACCCTGGCCGCCGCCTATGACCCCACCAAGGGGGCACCCTGGGACGGGCTGGTCGTTGCGAAGCCCGATTCCAATGCGATTCAATATTCTGACTTGCAAAGGCCGGGTGCCGAGATCTTTATCGTTTGATTATCATTAGCTTATATATCCAAAAAGGACAGCCTGATGGGTTTTTTATGCACTTGGCCCAACGCCTTAGGAAATCCGCAGACGCTTGGGTTCCTACAGGGGGTGCCTCGACGCCCGCAGCTGCAATTCGCTGTAGGAATGTGGATTGTTTCCAGATTCAATACTGCTAGACGTCCCTGATGCCCATGCACGGTCGCATCGCCCTGGCCCTTCTTGCGCTCAGCCCGGCCGTTACGGCAATTGCCGCGGATTCGGAATCGGAGGAGGTCGCGGCGCTGCATGCGAAGGCCGAAAACGGCAATTCGATCGCGCAGTATAACCTAGGCATTGCCTATGCGACCGGGCGCGGGGCGCCCCTGGATCAAGCCGAGGCATTCGTGTGGCTGAGCCTCGCGACCGAGCAGGGAAGCACCGGCAAGGACCTTGGCATCCTGGTCTCCGGGATGAGCCAGGACGTCTTGGCAGAGGGACGGCGCCGTCTTGCGATCGAGCGATCGGCAATCAGCCTGCCGGCGCCCACGGCCCCGTCCGCGCAGACGCCTGCGACGAAGGCTGACGCTCCCGAGCGTGAGTCCAAGCTGGCCTCGGAGCCGCAGCAGACCCAAGCGCCCGCACCGACCCCGGATCCCGAGATCGAGCAGCTCAATTCCAAGATAAGGACGCTCCAGGACACGGTTGCCCGGCAAACCGCCGCCAACCAGCAGCAGGCGGGCCAGCTGGACGAGAGGAGCCAGGCGCTCCTCCAGGCTTTGACTCAACTGTCGGCGCTAAAGAACCTCCAGGAGAGCCAGGACGCGGCCAAGGCTGCGGAGCTTTCCTCGGCCCGAAAGGCAGTCGACACCGCGAATGCCGCCCTCCAGGAAGCCAAGACCGAAGCCGATTCGAAGATCGAGGCCCTCCAAAAGAACCTGGAGGCGAGCTCGGCGGATGTCGCAAAGCTGACGGCCCAGGTCGCAGCGGACGCCACTGCGCTCAAGACCGCGGGCAATGCCGGCGCGAGCGCGCAGGCCCTTTCAGCCGACCTGGAAAAGGCCAAGGCCGATCTCGCGGCGGCCCTCGATGCCTCAAAGGCGGACAAGGCGGCAGCTGCCTCCAAGATAGCCGCGCTCGAGCAGGACCTCGCCAGGCGCGCTTCGGATGCGGAGGCTCTCTCGGCAAAGGTCGCGGCGGATGAGGCTGCGCTTAAGGCGGCCAGTGGCACGGGGGGCAGGGCCGAAGCCCTCGCTACAGAACTTGCCCAGGCAAAGAGGGACCTCTCGGCAACCCAGGCCGAGCTCGCCAAGTCAAAGCAGGCGACCGACGACGCGGTGAAGGCCGCGTTTGCCGCGAAGGACCAGTCCGACTCGGAGGCGGCGGCAAAGGTCGCGGAACTCGCAAAGCTCACCACGGACTTGGAGGCGGCCAATGCCGCGGTCGCGAAGGAGAAGGAGGCCGAGGCCACCTGGTCGGCTTCGCTCGAAAAGGAGCTCGCAACGCAGACGGCGGACCTAAGCACCCTCAGGGCCAGGCTCGCCGACTCCGAGGCGGCGCTCAAGGCCGCTGAATCCACGAAGGCCGGCGCGGGCAAGCTCGCGGCGGACCTTTCGCAGTCCAATGCCGACCTTGCCTCGGTCCGGGCGCAGCTCTCCGAGGCCCTGAAGGGCCGTGAAGCGCTCAATGACAAGCTCGCGGCGGACGAGGTCGCCCTCAAGTCCGCTGGCGATGCAGGAGCCAAGACCCAGAGTCTGGCCGCCGAATTGAGCGCGGCGCATCGGACCCTCGACGCCGCAAACGCCGCGGCCGAGGCCTCCGGGAAGAGGTCTGCCGCTGCAGCCGAGGCTCTCGACCAGGCCCGGAAGGACCTTGATTCCGAGAAGGGCCAGCTTGCGCAGGCAATGAAGGATCAGGAAGCACTGTCGGCGAAACTCGCCGCGGATGAGACCGCCCTGAAGGCGGCGGGCGACACCGCGGCCAGGGCCGGAACCCTGGCAGCCGAGTTGACCGCGGCACGGAAGGACCTCGACACTGAAATGAGCCAGCTTGCGCAGGCGAAGAAGGACCAGGAGGCCCTGTCCTCCAGGCTCGCGGCGGACGATTCCGCACTGAAGGCCGCGGGAGACACCGGCGCCAAGGCGGGAAGCCTTTCGGCCGAACTTGCCTCGGTCCGGAAGGACCTTGAGGCGTCGAATTCCGCGGCGGCCGCTGCGAAGAAGGAGGCCTCCGCGAACGCAGCGTCGCTCGACCAGGCCAAGGCCGATCTCCAGGCGACCCGCGGGCAGCTCGCCCAGGCCGGGGAGGCCGCCGCCGCAAAGAAGGCCATGGCCGCCGAGACCGAGGCAAGGCTCGAGAAGCAGAATGCCGCCACGGCGGCGGAACTCTCCAAGGCCCGCAGTGACTTGGCAGACGCAACGAGCCAGCTTGCACAGGCCCAGAAGGCAACGGAGGCGGCAAGGGCGGATTCCGCTGCGCTTTCCTCGAGGCTGGCCTCCGACGAGTCCGCGCTCAAGGCGACGGGCGACTCCGGCGCCAAGGCCCAGGCCCTGGCCGCGGACCTCGCGTCCGCACGCAGGGACCTCGATGCCGCGACCGCAGCGTCCGCGGCGGCACGGAAGGAGGCGGCCAACAACGCCACGGCGCTGGAGAAGGCCACGACCGACCTTGGCTCGGTGCGCACCCAGCTTGCCCAGGCGGTCGCCGCATCGGACGCGGCAAAGGCGGCGACAGCCGCGGAGAACGAGCGCCTTGCAAAGGAATGCGCCGCGGCCACGGCCGAGCTCACGATCGTCAAGGGGGACCTTGCCCGGGCCACCACGCAGCTTGCCCAGGCGGCCAAGGCCGACGAATTCTCCAAGTCCCAGATCGCCTCGCTCCAGAAGGCCCTGGACAAGCGTGCCCTGGAGGCCGACGGGGCCGCTGCGAAGGTGGCCGCGGGCGAGGCCGCTCTGAAGGCCGCCAGTGACGCCGGCGCCAAGGCCCAGGTCCTTGCCGCCGAGCTCGCCTCGGCGCGAAAGGAACTCGAGGCGGCGACCGCCGCCTCAAGGAAGGAGTCTGATGCCAATGCGGCGTCCCTCGAGAAGGCCACGGCGGGCCTGCGCCTCGCCCAGTCCCAGCTTGCGGAGGCCCAGAAGGCCGCAGAGACCGCCAAGGCCGAGTCCGTGTCGTTGGCCGCGAGGCTGGCCTCCGATGAGGAGGCGCTCAAGGCGGCGGGGGATTCCGGGTCGAAGGCGCAGGCCCTCATGGCAGACCTCGCGTCGGCCCGGAAGGAGTCGGCCCGGGATGCCTCGCTCCTCGACAAGGCGAAGTCCGACCTCGAGATCGCGAACAGGCAGATCGCGCAGGACAAGGAGATCGCCGACGCAAAGAAGGCGATGGCGGCCGAGGATGCCGCGCGCCTTGAAAAACAGAACGCTGCCATGGCGGCGGAACTCACCCAGGCGAAGGGCGACCTCGCGAACGCGACCGCGAGGCTCGCGTCGGAGGAGGGCGCGCTCAAGGCCACCCGGGACACGGGGGTGAGGGCCCAGGCCCTGACGACAGACCTGACCAAGGCCAGGGGAGACCTGGAAACCGTGCGCTCCCAGCTCGCGGATGCGCAGAAGGCCGCGGAGGCGGAGAAGACCCGCGCCACCGCCTCCGACCAGACCATCGCCCAGCTCCGCGAGGAAAGGTCCACGCTCTCCGACCAGCTGATGGAGTCCCAGAAGGCCGAGAAGGCCGCCAGGACCTCCGTGGAGAACAACGCGGGCGACGCCGGCCCCAAGCTGGCGGCCATGGCCACCGCGCTCGAGAAGGCCAAGGCCGAGCTCGCTTCCGTCATGGCCGCCTCCGATGAGCGCCTGGCGCAGGCGCTCAGGGAATCCGAGGCCGAGAAGGCCAGGTCCCAGCAGGCGGTTGCTGCCGCAAACCAGGCGTCCGAAAAGGCGAGGTCGGATTCCGAGGCGACGATCGCGGCGCTCAAGCGGCAGGTCGCGAGCCGCACTGCCGAGAGCGAGGCTGCCGCATCCGAGCTCGCCCTTGCCCGGAAGGAGCGCGACACGGCCAAGCTTGCGGCGGCTTCCCCGAGGCCGGACGCCTCCGCCGACGCGGCCGCGCTCGCCCAGGCCCGCCAGGAACTTTCCGATACGAAGGCCAAGCTGGCGGAGTCCCAGGTCAGCTCGGCCTCGCTCTCCTCGAGGCTCGCCTCGGATGAGGCGGCGCTCAAGTCCTCGGCGGATGCCGAGGCCAGGGCCAAGTCCCTTGAAGGGGACGTGGCGTCGCTCCGGAAGGAACTCGACGCCGCCAAGCTCGCCTCAGCCGGCGCGAGGCAGGGGGCGTCGCCCGACACCGCCGCCCTTGCCCAGGCCCAAAAGGAACTCTCCGACACGCAGGCCAAGCTGGCGGAGTCCCAGGTGAGCGCCGGCTCGCTCTCCTCGAGGCTTGCCTCCGATGAGGCCGCGCTCAAGTCCTCGGCGGACGCCGAAGCGCGGGCGAAGGCCCTCGAGTCCGACGTGGCCTCGCTGCGGAAGGAACTCGATGCGGCGAAGCTCGCGGCCTCGGGCTCCCAGGAAAACTCAACATCGCTGGCCCAGGCCAGGGAAGCCCTTGCGGCCGCCCAGGCGAAGCTGGCCGACGACGAGGCCGCCCTCAAGTCCTCCGGGGATACGGGCGCCAGGGCCCAGGCCCTCTCTGCGGAACTCGCCACGCTGAAGGGCGAGCTCGAGGCGGAAAAGTCTGCCGCGGCGGGATCCAAGAGGGATGCGGCATCGAGCGCCGCCTCGCTGTCGGAGGCGCAGGACGCACTCACCTCGGCCAATGCCAAGCTCGCGGATTCCCGGAAGCAGGCGGAGACGCTCTCGGCGAAGCTCGCCTCGGACGAGGCCGCGCTCAGGTCCGCGGGCGACGAGGGCTCCCGGACCAAGACCCTTGCCACGGAGGTCGACTCGCTGAGGAGGGAGCTCGACGCCGCGAAGGTGGCCGCCGCGGGCTCCAGGCAGGAGGCCTCCTCCGCCGCGTCGTCCCTCGAGGTCGCCCGGGGCGCCCTGGAATCCGTCCGCGCCCAGCTCGCGCAGTCGAAGAGGGACCAGGAGGCGCTCTCGGACAAGCTCAACACGGAGGACACCGCGCTCAGGGCCGCAAGCACGACGGGGGTGAAGACCCAGTCCCTCTCGGCCGAGCTTGAGCAGGCGAAGAGCGACCTCGCCTCAGCCCGCGCCCAGCTGGCGGACGCGGCCAGGGACGCCGGTGCGGCCAAGGACCGCGAGGAGGCGGCCGCGAAGGCCGCATCGGACCGGCAGGTCGCCGACCTCTCCGACAGGCTTGCCGCGGCGCAGCGCACAACGGCGCTCCTGCAGGACGAGAACAGCCGCCTGCGCCGGTCGTCGCCGCTGCGGCCGGGGACCGTCGTCGCCGCACAGGCGGCGGCGCCCGCGCCGCCCGCTCCCGCCCCCGCGCCGGTCGTCCGGACGCACACGGTCGTCGACGGCGACACGCTCACCCGGATCTCGTACCGGTACTACGGCACGGCAAACCGGTGGCTGGCGATCTACCAGGCGAACCGGGACAAGCTCCCGAACGAGAGCACGCTCTCGATCGGGACCGTGCTCAGGATCCCCTGAGGAGGGTGAGGCGCCGGGTCATCCCGGCGCCTTCGGGAGGAAGTCCGCGATGTTCGGGATCTCGTGGACCCGGCGGCCCCCGTTGCGGCGCTCCATGTAGTGGTCCTCCGCAGGCTTCATCTCCGTCTCGTCGCCGTCCTCCGCGGAGTCCTCGTCGTCCTCCTCGTCGACCGCGACCCAGTCCTGCTCGTCGAAGACATGCGACATCCGGCGGGCGACCGGGGCCAGGACAAGGGCCGGGTTCTTGACGCGGTTGTCCTTCACGAACTCGAAGAGGCAGGGGTAGAACCGGTCCTCGAACTTCGCCTTGAAGTCGCCGATCCACTTGTTGGGGACGTTGTCCCTCTGGTTCAGGAGGACGACGTCCGAGTAGAAGATGCAGGCCTCGTACCAGGCGAAGAGCTTGGGGTTCGCCTCCACGAGCCTGCAGTTGACGACGGAGATCACCCGGGCGACCTCGATCGTGCGCTCCCCGAGCCAGGTTTTCCAGGCCTCGACCTGGTCCACGGGGTTCAGCCTCCCGTCGGAGAGGATGAAGACGTGGCTGGCATCCGGCGGAAACTCGGCCTCCACGGAGTTCTCGGGGCCGAGGGTCCAGCAGCCCGCGTCGGGAAACTTGGCGTCGGCCGGGGCCGGCCACTCGGCGGAGGAGAGGAGGACCGCGGGGCGGTCGGCCTCCCCCAGCCCGAACTCGATCAGGTCCGACAGCACCTCCCTGCGTCCCGAGACCGCGGCCCCGAGAATCAGGTACACCAGGGGCTTGTCATCCGGTTCGCTCAGAATTTGAAGGTCTTGTTCTGCGCGGCGTTGCGCATCCAGTGGTCGAGGAGGACGAGCGCCGCCATGGCCTCGACGATCGGCACCGCCCTCGGGAGGACGCAGGGGTCGTGCCGGCCCCTGCCAGTCAGCTCCGCCGCGGCGCCGGAGAGGTCGACCGTCTGCTGGGGCTTCATGATCGTCGCCGTCGGCTTGAAGGCCACGGTGAAGGTGATCTCCTCGCCGTTGCTGATGCCGCCCTGGATGCCGCCGGAGCGGTTGGTCGCGGTGCCGACCTTGCCGCCCTTCGGGACAAAGGCGTCGTTGTGCTCCGAGCCCCTGAGGAGGGTCCCGGCGAAGCCGCTGCCGACCTCGAATCCCTTGGTCGCCGGCAGGGAAAGCATGGCCTTGCCGAGGTCGGCTTCCAGCCGGTCGAAGACCGGCTCGCCGAGGCCGGCGGGCACGCCGCGGATGCGGCAGCGGATGAGGCCGCCGACCGAGTCGCCCTGGGAGCGGGCCTCCTCGATCCGCCTTATCATGGCGGCCGCGGTGGCGGGATGCGGGCAGCGGACGGGGGTCGCCTCGACCTCCGCCAGGGAGGGGAATGTGTCGTCGGAGCCGGGGGGCAGGGAAATGTCGTGGACCCGCGCCACATAGGCGCGGATCTCGACCGCCCCGGCGAGCGAGAGGATCTTCCTCGCCACGGCGCCCGCGGCCACCCGGCCTATCGTCTCGCGGGCGGAGCTCCGGCCCCCTCCCCTGTGGTCCCTGAGACCGTACTTGGCCATGTACGTGAAATCCGCGTGGGAGGGCCTGAACTTCTCGCGCATCTCGTCATAGGCCCCCGGGCGGGCATCGGAGTTGCGGACGAGCATCGAGACCGGGGCGCCGGTCGTCTTTCCCTCAAACACCCCGGAAAGGATCTCCACGAGGTCCTTCTCCTTCCTCGGGGTCACCAGGTCGCTCTGGCCGGGCCTGCGCCGGTCCAGGTCGGGCTGGATGTCCGCCTCGGAGAGCGGGAGCCCGGGGGGGCACCCGTCCAGGACCACCCCGACGGCGGCGCCATGACTCTCGCCCCAGGTGGAGATCGTGAAGAGTTTTCCGAACGTGTTGGGCATCGCTGAATCGGAGGGTTGGCCCCGAAAAGGGGCCCCGCAAGCGACAAATCTTCGGGGGGAAGGCAACCAACGGGCCCCGCTGGCGTCATAATACAACGCCATTTACAAATCCGGCGCTTTGCCCTCTTATCACCGTTCCCCCCATCCGCATGACCTTGCACCTCCCTCGCTTGTGGCTTGCCACCGGTCTCCTAGCGGTCGTCCCGGCCCTGGAGGCGCAGCTTCCCCTGCCCCCCGCAAGGCCTGTCCCGCTGCCGCCCGCCAGGGGGGACGCCGTCGTTGCACCCCAAGGGGGGAACGCCGCCGTGGTCCCCTCCAAGACCGACTCCTCGGTTGTCGACTCCTTCAAGCTGAGCGACGGGGACATAGACTCGGTGCTGAGCGCGCTCGAGACCTTCACGGGCCGGACGGTCGTCCGGCCGGGCCAGCTCCCGACCGCGAGCTACACCCTCAAGATCAACAGGCCCATCCCGAAGGTCGAGCTCGTGACCGCCCTTGAGACGATCCTTGAGCTTAACGGGGTTTCCGTGTCGCCCATGGGCGAGCGGTTCCTCAAGGTGACGGCGCTCTCCCAGGCGAAGAGCGAGGCGCCCGAGATGATCGTCGGCTCGTCGCTCGACCTTCCCGCGAGCGGCAAGATCGCGACCAAGCTCTTCGAGCTCAACTTCCTGCGGGTGTCGGAGTTCGTGCCCCAGATCATGTCCTTCATGACGCCGGGGATCGGCGGCGGCATCGTCCAGTTGGAGAAGGCGAACGTGGCGCTCGTCACCGACTCCGTTGAGAACATCCAGCGGATCGAGCGGCTCCTGGACGAGGTCGACAAGCCGAGGCAGAACGGCCTGGCGCCCAAGTTCTACTCGCTGAAGAACGGGGCCAAGGCGAGCGACGTCGTGCAGAAGATCCATGCGATGCTGGCCGGGCCCGCCTCGGCCCAGCTCCGGGCCACCACGACCTACACCCCGGACGACCGCACGAACCAGATCATCGTGATCGCCGACCCGCGGGAGTACCCGCTCTTCGACTCGATCATCGCCCAATTGGACATCAAGTCGGACCCCTTCACGCGCATGGAGGTGATGCCGCTCAAGCACGGGGACGCGAAGGACGTGGCGACGCTGCTCTCCGCCCTCATCAGCGGCCAGAACGCCGCGACCCAGAAGGCGAGCACCCAGTCGGTCCGCCCGGGCCAGATCCTGACCCCCGGCCAGACCGCCCCCGCCACCCCGGCGGCCACCGTGGCGGCGGAGAAGCAGGAGGGCGGCGCCTCCAGCGAATTCAGCAGCTTTGTCACGATCCAGCCCGACGAGCGCACCAACTCGATCGTGGTCTCGGGCACCTTTGACGACATCCGGCTGATCAAGGGGATCGTCGAGAAGATCGACGTCCTCCTCGCCCAGGTGAGCATCCAGGTCGTGATCGCGGAGGTCACCCTGACGGACACCGACCAGGACGGCCTGAGCGCCCTCAGCCTCACCGTCGGGAAGGCCCCGAACGGGGGGACCTCGATCACGGGCGTGACGAGCAGCGTCGCAGGCTGGACCTTCGGGCCGATCCCCGCCGCGGTCGCGGCGGCGACCGGGGGAACCGGAACTGGGACGGGGACCGGGACCGGGACGCTCTCCGCGGTGGCCGCCTACGGCGGGGTCAACCCCCTCAGCTTCCTCGCCACCCTCTCGTCCCTGGGCGACAAGCACAAGGTCAAGATCCTCCAGCAGGACACGATCACGACGACCCACAACAAGCAGGCCACCTTCACGGTCAGCGAGCAGAAGCCCGTCATCACGGGGACGACGGGCGTCCCCCTGTCCTCGGCCAGCTCCACCGGCTCCTTCGCCTCCTCCTCCCAGGTCAGCTACAAGGACATCGGCATCACGCTCAAGGTGACGCCGCTGATCGGGGACGACGGCAGCATCCAGCTCAACATCGACCAGACCGTGGACGACGACCAGGGAAGCGTGACCATCGACGGCAACTCCCAGCCGATCATCGGCCACAGGGAGGCCACGGCCTTCATCAACGTGATCGACGGCCAGATGGCGGTCCTCGGCGGCCTCCAGAGCTCCGGACTCTCGACGGACAAGCAGAAACTCGGGCTCCTCTGGGAGATCCCGATCATCAGCAACCTGCTCGGCGCCCGGACCAGGGACCTGACCCGGACCGAGCTCCTCCTCTTCATCCGCCCGCACGTCATCCGTCCCGCGGAGCTGACGGCGGACACCCGCAATCAGATCGAGGGGATGTCGAACAAGGACCAGATCCACCAGTTCCTGACGAACCCGGACAAGATGCCGGACGCCAAGGAGACGATCCTCCAGAAGCTCGACACGAGGTGAGCCTCCCCGGGCTCCCCACGAAGCCATGCCCGCGACCCAGCAGGACACCCTTCCCGAATCCCTCGGCGCGCGCCTGAGCGACGAGCAGCGCCTGGCGGTCCTCGAGGCGCCGCGCGGCCTGCGCCTGGCGGCGCTGGCGAACGCGCTTGCCTTGGACGAGAACGCGGCGCTCCAGCTGGCGGCCCAGGCGGCCGGCCTCGCGATCGCCGCGAACTTGGAGACCGACCCGGGTGCCCGCGGGCTCCTTCCGGCGAGGCTCGTCCACGACTTCCAGATCATCCCGATCCGCGTCGGGCCGCCGGCTGCCGGGGACGGCGACCCGGAGCCCACCCCCTCGACCCCCCTCCACCTGGCGAGCGCCTGGCTGCCCGACCGCTCGATGGCGGACTGGCTCAGGACCTTCACGCCGAGGCCGCTCGTGTGGCACCTGGCGGTGCCCGAGCGGGTCCACCAGCTCATCATCGAGAACTTCGGCGTCGGCTCCGGCGCCCTCGAGGACAGCGACGAGGGCTACGTCGCCCCGGAGGCCCAGAGGAACGCGGAGGCCGACGTCGACGAGGACGCCGCCGTCGTGCGGTTCGTGACGGACGTCATCACCCAGGCGGTCGACGACCAGGCGACCGACATCCATTTCGAGCCCCAGGAGGGCCAGCTGCGGATCCGCTACCGGGTGGACGGGCTCCTGGTCCCGGTCTCGGTCCCCGAGAACCTCCTGCGCTTCCAGGACGCGATCATCTCGCGCGTGAAGATCATGGCGCGGCTGAACATCTCCGAGAGGCGCCTTCCCCAGGACGGAAGGATCAACTTCAAGGCCGCCGGCAACACGCTCGACATCCGCGTCTCCACGATCCCCACGATCTACGCCGAGTCGATCTCGCTGCGCCTCCTCAACAAGAGGAAGGAGGCCTACACGATGGATAGGCTCGGGATGAGCCAGGACGAGCAGGCCCAGATCAAGCAGGTGCTCGACTACCCGCACGGCATCATCCTCGTGACCGGCCCCACGGGCTCGGGCAAGAGCACGTCGCTCAACGCCTTCCTGCGGCAGATCAACTCGACGGACCTTCGGATCATCACGATCGAGGACCCGATCGAGTACGAGGTCCCCGGCGTGAACCAGATGCAGGTGCGCTCGGAGATCGGGCTCACCTTCGCGAGCGCGCTCCGCCACGTGCTGCGCCAGGACCCCGACGTCATCATGGTGGGCGAGATCCGCGACCGGGAGACGGCCGACATCGCGATCCGCGCGTCGCTGACGGGCCACCTTGTGTTTTCGACGCTCCATACGAACGACGCGCCGGGGGCCATCACCCGCCTGGTCGACATGGGGATCGAGCCCTTCCTCGTCGCCTCGGCGATCGAGCTCGTGATCGCGCAGCGGCTGGTCCGAAGGCTCTGCCCGGAGTGCACGCGCCCCGCGCCGGTCACCAAGGTGAAGCTCCTCGAGTCCCTCGCGATCCTCGGCTGCAGCCCCTCGGAGGCCGAGGGCGTCACTGAGCTCAAGGCGCCCGTCGGCTGCGACCGGTGCCGGGGCACGGGCTACCGCGGCCGCATCGGCCTCTTCGAGATCTTCCGCCTGAACGAGGAGATGCATTCCCAGGTCCTCAAGCGCGAGAGCACCCGGACCCTCGCCAACAGCGCCCGCGAGCACGGGATGCGCACGCTCGGCCAGAGCGGCTGGGACAAGGTCAGGGCCGGCCACACCACCCTCGAGGAGGTCCTGCGCGTGATCACGATCAGCGACAAGTAGGCTGCGCAGGCAAGCCCAGATGCCCCGCTTCGCCTACAAAGCCCGCGACCCCTCCGGCGCCGCCGTCGAGTCCGCGATCGACGCGCCGACAAGGAAGGACGCGCTTCGGCTGCTCTCGGCCCGGGGGCTGGCCGTCTCGTCGGTCGCCGAGCCCTCGGCCGCGCCCGCCCCGGCGCAGGGCGCGCAGGCACGGAAGCCCGCGGCCAAGGCCGCCGAGGCCGTGGAATCCGGGACAGGCGGAGGGGCGGAGACGACCCCGCGCCGGGCCGAGCGCCTCCCGTTCCTGGAATCGCTCCACGACCTCACCTCGAGCGGGCTCTCCGCCGGCGAGGCCGTGCGGCTGCTCTCCGTCCGCATCAAGGAGGCCCGGCTCCGCTCCCTCTGCGAGGGGCTCTGGGGGCGGCTCAGCGAGGGTGCCCCGCTCTCCCGGGCGATGGAGTCCTACCCCGCCGTCTTCGACAGCTCGACCACGAACCTGATCCGGGCGGGCGAGGCCACCGGGTCCCTGAACGACACCCTCGCCCGGCTTATCGAGATGCTGACCGAGCAGCGGGAGCTGCGGACCGCCCTCCTGACCGCGCTCGCCTACCCGCTCCTGATCGTCGTCGCGTCCTTCGGCGTCGTCCTCTTCTTCCTCTTCTTCCTCCTGCCGAGGCTCCAGACCCTCCTCCAGTCGCTCGGCGGCAAGATGCCGCTCTCGACCCGGATCCTGATCACGCTCGCGAACTTCACGCTCCACTACGGCATCTTCGTCGCGCTCGCGGCCGCCATCGGGATCGTGTCCTTCTGGCGCTGGCGGGTCACGGAGGCGGGCCGCGAGCGGAGCGACGCCTGGCTCCTGCGGTTCCCCGCGGTCGGGCCCTTCATCGTCTCCCAGACGGTGCTCGAGTTCAGCCAGACGCTCGGCGTGCTCCTCCAGAACGGGATCACCGCCGCGGAGGCGCTCCGCATGACCGAGAAGCAGATCGACAACCGGGTCCACCGCAGGGCGTTCGTCGGGGCGATCGAGCGGGTCCTCGAGGGCGAGGCGCTCTCGTCGGCGCTCGCCCGGACGGGCTGCTTCCCCGAGCTCGTCCTCGACCGGCTGTCGGTCGGCGAGAACACCGGCAACGTCGTCCCGAGCCTGAAGGAGATCGCGAAGACCTACCAGAAGAGGATATCCCGGCAGCTGAACTTCTTCACGAAGGTGATCGCGAGCGTCATCCTCGGGGCCGTGTTCATCTTCGTCGGGTTCATCGCGATCGCCATGGTCATGGCGGTCCTCCAGGTGAGCTCGAGCTTCAAGGTCGGGGGCTAGGTTTCGATCGCTCCTCGTTCTTCCCCGACCCAAAGGCCCTCCAGTGCCCGTGGATACGATAAGGAGAATCTCGGCGTGTCTTCTGCTCACTCTCGCCACGGGCGCGACCCGGGCGGCGGATGCGCGGGATCCCGCAGGGGCCCCCGCCCCCAGCCCGGAGGAGATCGCCCAGGTCGTCTCCATCTGGAACCTGGAATTGAAGGGCGACCGCGAGGGGGAGTTGAGGCTCGCCCGCGAGCTCGCGGGGGGACCGGGGCGGGACCCGATGGTGAATTGGGCCAGGGGCGCTGTCCACCGTCTGACGTCCGAGGGAAAGCAGCTGGAGATGGCGTTCGTGTCGACCGACGGGCGGAAGATCGACCTCAAGGCGATGAGGGGCCACGTCGTGATGATCGATTTCTGGGCCACCTGGTGCGCCCCGTGCATGGAGGCGCTGCCCGGGCTCGGGGATACGTATTCGCGTCACCACGCCCAAGGTCTGGAGGTCATCGGCGTAAGCTGGGATGGCGACAGGGCGAAGCTGGACGGCCTCGTCGCCGAGGGGAAGGTGGTGTGGCCGCAGTATTTTGAGGGCACGAAACCCGGGAAATGGGGCGAGGCATTTGGCATAGGAGGCGTCCCCTATACGCTGCTCGTCGACAAGCAGGGTCGCCTGCGCTTCTCCAGTGCATTTCCTGACCCTGCGACCCTCGAGGAGCATATCGCGCGGCTCCTGGCCGAGTAGCGGCCTCGCTGGGAACCCAAGGCAAGCCGGGGACCGATTCAGGGCACCTCGTAGACCTCTATCAGCGCGATGCCCGCGTCGCCCGAGGCCCCGGAGACCTGGGCCGTGTAGGCCCCCGGGGGAAGGGTGATGAGGAGGGCGGAGTCGGCGCCCAACGGGTCGGTCCAAGCAAAGGCTCCCACGGCTGCCGCCGTGTTGGCGATCCCGATCCCGCCGCCCCATCCCTGGTTCGACGCGAGGAGCGCCGCGCCGGCATAGAGCGCCAGCCTCGGGTCGGGAAGCGCGCCCGCCACCCCGAATGCGGCGAGAGCCGGGCCCGAGGCGCGTATCAGGACCGTCTGGGACACCGGTCCGCCGATCACGAAGCCCGCGACAAGGATGCTGCCGCCGGTGCCGACCTGGGATCGGGTCGAGATGTTGATGAACCTTCCGGTCTCCGGGGCGGCCGCCACCGCAACGGTCGCCGGGTCGCTGGTCGCGGAGCCCGCCGAATTCGTGGCGACGCAGGTGTAGGTCCCGGCCGCCGCCGCTGCGTCCGCGAGGACGAGCGTCGGGCTGGTCGCCCCTGCGACCGCGGCCGACCCGTTCAGCGTCCATTGGTAGGAGGCGGCTCCGGACGCGACCGCATCAAGGGCCACCGTGCCGCCCGCGACCGTGACGGACATCGGCTGCGTCGTGAACACCGGGGCGCCCGACGCCGGGGGTCCCGCGGAGGGAGTCGGTGCGGAGGTTGTGGGAACAGGGGTTGTCGGAACAGGGGTCGTGGGGACGGGGGTCGGCGTGGCACCCGCCGCCGTGGGCGTCGGAGTCGGAGCGGCGGTTGGAGCTGGGGTTGGGGCCGAGGTGGGAACTGGGGTGGGCGAGGGGGTGGGAACGGGAGTGGGCGCGACCGATGTCGGGGTTGGGGTCGGTGAGGGTGTTGCGGTCGGCGTGGGCGTCGGAGTCGGCGTCGGGGTCGGTGTCGGCGTGGGCGCGGATCCCCCGCTCACATCGACCTCATACGTGAACGTGCTCGACGAGTGCCCCTTCCCTCCCGCGCTTTCCCATGCCTGGAGCGTCATGACGTAGGTTCCCGCCGTGGTCGGGGTCCCCGTGAGCGTTGGGTTCGTCGCGTTGGCGAAGCCCGGCGCGGCCGTGATCGAGGATCCGGGGATTCCGAAGACGAGCCCGGGAGGCAGCGTGCCGGTCACCGTCCACGACTTGGGGGGGCTGTCGGTCGTCGGATTGGAGGTGAGCGCGAAGGCGACGGGCGGGATGGCGGTCCCCACGGACACGGCGAAGGGGCTGGGGTGGCCGGGGTTTCCCGTCGAGAGGGCGAAGGTCGTGGCCCCGGCGACGGAGTCGACGGCTCCCAGCGCCGCGAGCGACGCCGCGCTCGCCTTGATGATGGCGCCGATTCCGGACTCCAGGGCCTCGCACGTGCCCACAGCCGCGACCTGCACTGCGGGTGTGCGCTGGAGGAATGCAATGACGAGGGTCGCCGGGACCCGAAGGGGGCGCGTGAGGGCGCGCCAGCATGCCGGCAATATGGGGAGCATAGCGGGACGCCTAGACCGCGGATGGGGATTCGGGTGCCCGCCCCCCGGAATTTTTACAATTTTCATGCATGCGGGCCGGGGTCCCGCCTTCTGCCGCCCTGGTCCACCCGGTCTCTCCTCGGGCTAGGTGTCGTCACCGTCGCGGTCGTCGTCCTCGGCGGCCGACTTTGCGGGCCGGCCGTAGTTGAGCAGGTACCCCTTGGGGAACTTGGCGACGAAGCCCTCGGAGCCCGTCGAGTTGAACCCGCTCCCGAACACGAGGCGGCCGTCCGAGGAGACGCCGAAGGTCAGCATGTTCGTCCAGTCGCTCAGGTCGATGCCCGCGCCCTCGAGCACGGCCTTCATGCTGAACCAGCCGTGGCCGTTGTGGAGGTAGCTGCTGTTGTTGTCGAAGGTGACCAGGACCCGGCCGGCCGAGGCCATGCCGCCGAAGTTCGTGAAGTTGGTCCCGGTCTCCGTGCCGGGGAGCCCCAGGTGCACGACCTTGCCGTCGCGCCAGAGGAGGAATTCGCCCGTGGGGCTGCCCGCCGAGTCGCCGGTTCCCGCGATGACATGGCCGCCCGGCGTGATCGCGAAAGCGGTCGTCCAGGTGCCGCCGACGGCGAGCGGCAGGGCGCTTATGCCGTGCCCGTGCCGGAAGACGTAGCCCACGCCCCCGGGCCCCGAGGGCGAGCCCCCGACGACCATGCCACCGTCGGCGGTCGTCGCGCGGCCCGCGGGCGGGCCCGTGACGGCGCCCGCCGGCAGCCCGAGCGGGGTCATGCCCTCGGACGGCGTCCAGCGGAACCCAAGCTGGTGGCCCGAGGGATCGGCGCTGAAGCCGTAGACGACCCGGCCGTCGGCGGACACCGCGACGGCGGCGCTGAACTGCGGCATCCCCGGCAGGACGCCGAGGATCGTGATGTCCTTCCTGTGGTGGGTCGCGAGCGCCGCCATCACGTTTTGGCCCGTGCCGTCGGTGAGCGAGCGATAGGCGATCCGGAGGCTCCGGCCTGCTATCGAGGAGGCCGTGATGTTCCGGGTGACGGCGGGCGGCGTCAGGCCGGGAACGTCCGCGGGGAGCGGCACGAGGCCGTCCTTCAGGGTCCAGGCGACAGCGGTGTCGCCCGCACCGCCGGGATTGAGCTGGCTCGCGGGGTTCTGGGTTGCGAAGCCGACGGCGGCGATCTCGTCGCCGTCGAGCACGGCGTCGCGGATCTGGCTGTTCGCCTTTCCATTGGGCAGCTGGCCGACGGCGTAGAACGCGACGCCGGAGGCAAACACGGGCGTGAGGCACAGGGCGCAGCACGCAGCGGCAAGGCCGCGGGGGATCAGGGATGAGGTATTCATGACGGAGGGTCCTTCTTATGTATGGTTTGGATTATGGATTCCGGAGGGCCCGTGAGGGCTCGCCGGTGGACGCCCTCAAGCGACTCGCATACGCAAATCACTGTCAATAATGGTTCTGAGCGCCATGCCTTGCTCCGCCTCTTGGAGGCGCGCTATTAAATGACAGGCAAGCGCTTAACGCGGGTTTTGACCCGCCGTCAAAAAAAGGTGATTCTGGCGAGGGAGCCCCGACCTAGGTCGTGGCCACGAAATTGAAGAACCCGCGGGTCTGCGCCCTCTCGTGCTCCGTCAGGATGATGCCCTCGGCTCCCGGCACCGAGCGTATCATCTCCAGGCCCTTCTCGACCCCGGAGATGAAGGCGGAGGTGGAGAGCATCCCCGCCTGCAGGCAGGTCTCCGCGATCACGGTCGCCTGGGTGCACCCGTTGGCCACGGGCCAGCCGGTCCTCGGGTCGATGATGTGCCCGTAGCGCCGGCCGGCTATCGTGAACGAGCGGATGTAGTCTCCCGAGGACGCGATCGACTTGCCGGTGAGCCCGACGCTCCCGAGCGTCTTTCCCGGGCTCCTCGGGTCCTCGAGCCCGATGTGCCATGCGGGGCGGCCCGGAGGGGCCCCCGACGCGCGCAGGTCGTGCCCGAAGTCCACCAGCGAATCCGTTATCCCGTGGTCCTTCGCGATCAGGGAGACGATGTCGACCGCGTACTCCTTGCCGAAGCCCCCGAAGTCGAGGGCCATCCCCTTCTCCGGCAGGAAGACCCGGCCGGGCTCGCGCCTGACCTTGGACCATCCGACGAGCCTGAGCGCGGAGGCGATCGCCTCCGCGGTCGGGACCGCGGGCGGGTCGGCCTTCCAGTTCCAGATCCGGATCAGCGGGAGGGCGGACGGGTCCAGGATCCCGCGCGTCATGAAGTGGAGCGTGTCGCACATCGCGAGGAGGGCCTCCGTCTCGGGGTCGACCGGGACCCAGTCCCTGCCGGCGGCGTCGTTTATCCTGCTCACGATGCTCCCCGGCTGGAACCGGGAGAACTTCGCCTCGAAGGCGTGCACCCACCCCTCGGCCGCCGCCTCGAACCGCTTCGCCTGGGCGTCGCCCGCCGGCGCGGTGTACTGGATCTCGCACTGGGTCGCCATGGCGCGGAAGGCGAGCTTCCGGAGCGGGAGGTTCGCGCCCAGCGACGAGCGCGCCGGCTCGGGCGCCTTGTCCTGCCTGGAGACGATGGCCATGGCCGGCCTACTTCCTCGAAATCTCCACCGAGGATATCTGGAAGCTCGCGTTGAGGAGGGTCGGGTTGGCCCGGTCGACCTGCATCGAGTACTGCTCGATCCCGATGTAGGGGGAGCGCTTGCTCAAGTTGAGGTAGAACTGCTTCAGGCTGCCCCAGTCGACCTTCGTCACGTTGAACTGGAGCGTGTGCACCGAGAAGTGCCCGCTGCTGACGTCCTTGGACTCGCCGCTCGTCGTGCTCTTGAGGCCGGCCTCCGAGGCGATGGCCGAGACCTCCGCGAGGAGCTTCGTCGCGTCGAGGGTCTTCACGGGCTCGAGATGGCCGGCCGCCGCCTGGGCGGAGGCCTCGATCGAGGCGCGGTTGGAGAGCCAGAGCTGCTGCTCGGAGAGGCTGCCCGAGGTCGCCCGCGCCGCGCGGACCACCCTGCCCGTGCGTCCCGAGATGCTCGAGAGCCAGACGGCGGCCGCGAGGACCACGAACCCCGCCATGAGGACCTTCTCCCGCAGGAGGCAGGAGAGGAAGAAGGAGCGCAGGGAGCGGATCATGAGGCGGCGGGGGCCACGGCCCCGGGCTTGAAGGTCACGATGAGGGTGAAGGTCACCAGGTTGTCGCGCGCGCGCTGGTCGCGGATCTCGACCCGGTCGACGCCGGCGGTCTGCTCGAGCGCGGCCTTGTAGCCGGCGATCTCGCCGGCGTTGTTGGTCTGGGCCTCGATCTGGATCGTGTCGCGGGCGCTCGTCGTCGCGCGCAGGAACTGGATCGCGGGCGGGGCCTTGGGCTCGGCGGCCTCCGGGGAGACGACCGAGATCATCTCGAGCGGGAGGAGGCGCTTGGTCGAGAGCTCGTCGATCCGGCCCGCGAGCTCCTGCTCGTCCATGATGTGGGACACCGTGGGCTTCTGGGAGGCGACCTTGTCGATCCGGGCCTTCTGCCAGAGCCCGGTCGCGAAGAGCCCCGCCTCGGCGAGGGCCATGAGGAGGCAGGCCAGGACGCACGCGATCGCGGTCCGCCAGAGGATCATGTCCCGCCGGCGGCCCCGGGCGAGTCCGTCGAGGTCGGCCTTGTCGCGGATGTCGAGCGCGTCCGCGACCCCGGGGGGGAGCGTGGAGCGGACCTCGCCGGCCTGGAAGGAGAGCACCCGGTCGCCGCCCCCGGCGAGGGGGACGGGCTCGGCAGCGACATCGATCACCTTGGTCGATTCGCCGGCGGCCCTGAGGAGCGCGGAGCGGGCCAGCGCGCGCTCCGGCTCGGGCGCGTCGGAGGGAAGGGGCTCGTACAGGACCGACGAGGGCACCCTGCCGCGCTCCCAGTGGACGGCCGTCAGCCCCTCGGCGGACGCGAGGAGGATCGTCGTCGCCGGCGGGACCTCGCAGCCGAGGACCGAGGCGAAGGCGGGGACCACGTATTCCGCGCCGGCCCACGCGGCCACCTGCTCGACCGTGAACCTCCGGCGGTAGGAGGCATAGGCGAGCGCGCGGTCGGCGCCCTCCGGCCAGTAGTAGCCGTGGTAGAGCTGCGCGAGCGGGAACGGGGAGAGGGACTCGAGCGCCAGGCCCACCTGGGAGACGACCTCCGCCCGGGTCGCGCCGGGCTGCACCGGGATCGAGCGGGAGAAGAACACGGCGTCCGGCAGGACCGCGACCCGGGGAGGGGGCGGGCCCTTGCGGAGGAATTCAAGCGGCGAGGCGCACATGCTCAGGTTTGGGGAACAGGGGGGGGAGGTTGCGGAATCTCATCATCTTCCAGCATTTCGAGAAGGGTAAAGGGATAATTGATGCTTTGCGAGGCCGCGGCCGCCGCCTTGGCCCCCGTCGCGCTGGACGAGGGCAATGCGGTGCTGGTGACCGGGGTCTTGGGGGCTAGAGACGCGCTTGAGGCGGCCGCGGTTGCATTGACCGCGTTGGTTGTGTTCATCGTCGCCCCGCCCTGGGGGGCCACGACGGCCGAGAGCCGGTACTGGGAATGCCCCTCGTGGACCGTGACCTGGACCCGCAGCGCCGTGATCGTCGTCCCGAACTGGGTCGCGTTCCCCCCCACCCCGGCGATCGCCGAGAGGGTCGAGCTGCTCGTGAACCACTGCCGGCCCTGGGAGGCGTACTGGCCGGTCCCGGTCAGGTAGTCCTTCACGTGCTGCTTCTGGGTGTCGGTGTACTGGCCGACCGCGGCCAGGACGTCCTCGTTCGTGCCGTTCGCGTCCGGCTGGGAGTAGTTGAAGATCGAGACGTCGTTCACGAACCTCCAGTAATTGTCGTTCGGCAGGCCGTTCTCGTCGAAGAAGACGTCCTTGGCGATCGCGACCGCGGCGAGCTCGCCGAAGGAGCGCATGGGCCTGCCGGGCTCGGCGTAGGGGATGGGGGCGTTCTCGTAGCCGGGCGTGATCGAGGTCGAGTAGACGTAGCCGTTCTGCATCCAGCCGACGAGGGCGTCGGCCAGCTTCTCGGCCTCGAGCGGCGCCATCTGCCAGTAGGTGAAGAGGTTCGTGAGGGTCGTCAGGTCGGCGCGGTTGAGCGGGATCTTGCCGCTCTCGTCCCTGAAGGTGACCTCGACCGTGCGGCCCTCGGAGGGCTTCCAGTCCGCCCACTCGAGCGGGTCGCCCCACCCCTCGCCGGAGCTGTGGAGGCCGTTGTCGGCCTGCCGGAAGTCCTCGAGGACGGCGAGGGTCACCTCGAGGGCGGAGAAGGCCTCCTGCCGCAGGCGCTTGGCGTCGGCCTGCCGCACCTCGACCAGGAGGTCGTTGCCGGCCTTCTCGACGAAGGCCGTGAGCGCCGCGGCCGTGAAGAGCATCGAGATGAGGACGAGCACGATGACCGACGAGCGCAGGCCGGGGTCCCTTGGGGGGCGTGGGGCGGGCGTCACCATGGGTTCGGGAGCCCGCGCTTCACGGCGGGCACTGAGACGAAGGCCTCGCGGGTGATGCCCGCGTAGGTGAACGTGACCCGCAGGCGCTGCGGGGCGAGCGGGTTGCCGCTCGAGTCCGTCTTCAGCGCGGTCTCGGTCGTCCACTTGTTGAAGTCGGTGTCGAAGTAGTCGTAGGCGAGCCCGGTGACGAGCGGCGAGACGAGGGTCTCCCGCGCGGGGTCGTCGTTGAAGTGGTTCTCGAGGTCCGAGTGCCAGAGCATGAAGAGGCCCTTGTCGCGCCGGACCTGGAGGGAGCAGAGGACCTCGGGGAGGGGGGCGCCCGGCCAGCTCAGGATGCGGCCCCCGTTGAGCCTCATGTAGGTGACCAGGTTCTCCTGGCCCGCGCCCTGGGTCGAGACCGGCTGGACGCCGACGGGGGTCGAGTTGGGGGCGGCCGACGGGGGCAGGGTCGACTGGACCATCTCGCGCTGCAGGAAGCGGGTCACCGCCCTCACGTGCTGGTCGAAGAGCCGGACGTCGGTGTTCCGGCCCCAGAGCTCCCCCATCGAGAAGATGAAGGTGTTCAGCCCGACCATGACGAGGCCGACGAGCGCCACGGAAAGCACGACCTCGATCAGCGTGAAGGCGCGCGTCCTCACTTGGGCGCCTTTCCCTGGGCCTGCGCGATGCGGCTCGCGGCGGCCGCGCGCAGTGTCGTCCGGGCCGCGGGGTCGGACCAGGTGGGCCGCAGCAGCATGAAGTGCTCGACCACGTTCCGCGGGGCCGCGGCCGAGGTGTCGGAGATGACGCAGGTGAAGGTCACATTGAAGAGGTCGGTCACCGGCGCGGGCTCGACCTCGGAGGTCCACTTGACGTGCCGGGTCCCGTCGTCGAACTCCGCCCCCGCCTGGGCCGCGGCGAGGTCGGCCAGGGCGAGGAACTGCGACCGGGCGAAGGAGACGTCCTCGTCGTTCACGTTCGCGCGCTCGGCGGCCTCGTAGCTGTTGAGGACGTTCAGGTACGCGCCGCCGAGGACGACGGCGGTGAGGCTGAAGATCATGAGGGCCACGAGGACCTCGACCAGCGAGAATCCCCTATTGCGCGGCATCGTTCTTCTGCAGGATGGGGGCGCAGGTCCAGGGGTCTATCGAGAGGATGTGGGCGCCGAGGGTCGTGCGCACCTGGGCCCGGAAGGGCGTGCAGGTGCCGTCGTCGTAGAACATCACGGCGCCGAGCGGCTCGGTCTCGACGAGCGTGCCCCCCACGAGGACCGAGGAGCTGGAGTCGGACTGGACGGGATGGAAGTCGATCACGAGGTCGTCCGGGCCGGTGAGCGGGACCTTTTTCGGGTGGGCGTCCCCGCCGAGCACGAAGTCCCTGGCCTTCGGGTCGTAGGTGAGGACCACGCTGCGGTGCTCCTCGAGCGCCTGCTTGCGCGCGGCCGAGCAGACCTTCCAGAACTGCTCGTCCGGCGAGAGGCCCCTCTCGCTGAGGAGCGCGTTCGAGCCGCCGACGAAGATCCAGCTCAGGAGACCAATCAGCGCAAGGGCCAGGAGGATCTCGATCAGCGTGAATCCGCCGGGTTCACCAGTTTCCGATGTCGTCATCGGTTGCGTCCGTCTTGTCGGGGCCCTTCGACCAGAGGTCGTAGCCCTCCTTGTTGTGGGTCCCGGGGTAGCGGTACTGGTAGGCCTCGCCCCACGGGTCCATGATCGGGACCTTGGTCCCCTCCGCCAGGTACGGCCCCCTCCACCGGTCGGCCTTGTTCGCCGGGGCGGTCATGAGGGACTGCAGGCCCTCCTCGGTCGAGGGGTAGCTGCCCATCTGGAGGCGGTAGGTCACGAGCGGCGTCTTCATGCTCTGGCCGACGAAGAGCTTCGCGATGTCGATCTGCGACCCCCCGAAGAGCTTGCCGACGTTGGCGATCGTGAGGCCGGCGAGGAGCGTGATGATCGCGATCACGACCAGGATCTCTATCAGCGTGAATCCGCGGCGCTTGGAGTCTTTGGGGAGGCGCATGGCCCGCCTAGGATTGGGGATGTGCATGAAATTGTCGAGACGCTCCACAAGATGCATAGGTTTCAAGGGGATGCGAATTGGCCCCGGAAACCGCCGCCTGCGCCCTACCTGAGGACGAGGACGACAACCCCGTGGGCCGGCACCCGCCCCCGGAAGCCGTCCCCGGAGGGAGACAGGTCCGCGTGGCCCCAGAGGTCCCTGAGGGTGGCCGGCGGGGCGGTCCTCCCGGCCTCAGCCCATGTGAACGAGGCCTCGGCCTCGGCCGGGTTGCGGTTGAAGAGCCCGACCGCGAGTCCCCCGCCCTGGAGCGGCTTCGTGAGGACCTCGACCCCGTCCCTCGCGGACAGGCGGGTGGCCTGCCTCCCGAGGGGGTCCTGGTCGAGCGCGATCACCTCCCTGTTCGTGAGGATCTCCCGGGTGTCGTCGGACATCGTGCGCAGGTCGTTGCCCGCCATGAGCGGGGCGGAGAGCAGGCACCACAGGCTGAAGTGCGTCCGGTACTCGGCGGGGGTCATCCCGCCGTTGCCGACCTCGAGCATGTCCGGGTCGTTCCAGTGGCCCGGCCCGGCGTAGGGGGCCAGCTTGTCCTGGTTGAAGCCGATGTTGGTCATCGATTTCCAGTTGTCGGAGATGTCGTCGGTCGTCCGCCAGAGGTTGCCGCTTACAAGCGGGGCCCAGGTCCAGACGTCCCCCATCCCGTACTCGCAGAGGCTGAAGGCGATCGGTCGGCCGCAGTGCAGGAGGGCGTCGCCCATCCTCTGGTAGATGGCGCGCAGCTCGGGGATCCCGTAGATGCGGCCCGCGCTGCACCAGTCGTACTTGAGGTAGTCAATCCCCCACGCGGCGTAGGTCCGGGCGTCCTGCTCCTCGTGCCCGTAGCTCCCCTCGTAGCCCCCGCAGGTCACCGGGCCCGGGGAGGAGTAGATCCCGAGCTTGAGCCCCTTGGAGTGGACGTAGTCCGCGAGCGCCTTCATGTCCGGGAACTTCCGGTTCGGCACGATGGCCCCCGAGGCGTCGCGCCCGGCCTCCCAGGTGTCGTCGATGTTGACGTAGACGTAGCCCGCGGCGGCCATGCCGGACTTCACCATCGCGTCGGCGGTCTCGCGGACCGTCTTGTCGTCGACCTTCTCCTCAAAGTGGTTCCAGCTGTTCCAGCCCATCGGGGGCGTCCGCAGGAGGCCGTTGTCGGGGAGCGCCCGGAGGGCCGGCGGGGCTATCGCTACGGGGGGCCTGATCTCGGCCTCGGAGGCGGGGACCGCCGCCGCCTCGTCATGGGCATCCCCGCCGTACAGGATCTGGACGTGGAGGTTCGCGCCGTCGGGGCGGACGTGGAAGGTCCAGCCCCATGCCATGGTGAACACGAAGCCCGCGCCCTCGGGGCGGGGGTCCCGGATCGCGACCTCGCCCGACCCGTTGGGGTAGACGCCCCCCTCCAGGGTGGCGCCCTTCTGGTGCAGCACGAGGTAGGTGTGGAGCGTGACGCCCCAGGCCTTCGGCTGGTCAAGCCTCCAGACCCCGTCGACGCCGGAGGACCGGGCGGCGGGCGCCGCCGCGATGACGAGGGTGAGGAGGAGAAGCTTCAATCCGGGGGNNGGGGGGGGGGGGGTTCGGGGAGGGTCGCCAGGGGGCCTTAATGGGCCCATTACCTTCGCGAATATCCGGCCTGGCGGTATTGGCGGCGGGGCAGGGCGGACGATATACTGGGGGCAACCCCACCCCGTCAATGCGCCATGGACTCATCATTGGCTTCGTCACCACGGTCACCCTGGAATTCCTCGTGGCGTGGGGCGGAAACCGAACCCACTACATTCCCAAGCCGAAGCCGGCCGACGACACCCCGAAGGTCGAGATCGTGATGCCCAAGTACGACCCCGACCCGCCCGAGGTCGTGGAGGGCGCCGCCCCGGTGACGCCGCTGGACATCGCCCCGCCGATGCAGACCGACGTCCCCCAGGTCGTGACCCCGGAGTCGTTCGTCCAGCAGGTCGAGCCCCCGCCGCCCGACCTGTCGTCCCTCTCGAAGAACGTGGTCAAGATCCCCGAGACCCGCACGAACTTCGGGGCGTTCTCCGTGATCGACATCTCCCAGCTCGACCAGATCCCGATCGCCAAGTACCGGGCCCGCCCGCTCTACCCGACCGAGATGTCGCGCGCCGGGGTCAGCGGCCATGTGGTGGTCGACTTCATCGTGGACACCGACGGCAACGTCCGCAACGCCCACGCCGCCAGCAGCTCCCAGCACGAGTTCGAGGAGAACGCCGTCGTCGCGGTCAACAAGTGGAAGTTCATCCCGGGCCGGAAGAACAGCCACGCGGTGTACACCCACATGCAGGTCCCGATCATGTTCAACATCCGGGCCGAGGAGTAGCCGGCCGCGCGGGAGGGCCCCTCTTGGCCCGGTTTAAGCAGGGGGACGCCGGCAAACCCGGCATGAAAACATCCTCCCGCTCCTCCCCGCTCAGGCAGGCGCTCCTCGCCCTTGCGTCGATGCTGTCGCTCCCGGCCGCCCGGGGCGCGGACGCCCCGGTGCCGATCCGGGTCATGGTGATCGCTACCTACGAGTCCGGGAAGGACCGCGGCGACGCCCCCGGGGAGCTCCAGTACTGGGCGGAGCGCCAGGACCTGGGCCAGGCAATCCCCGTTCCCGGCGTCGACCACCCGCTCCTGACGAACGGGAAGGGGCTCTACGCCATGGTGTCGGGCACCTCCTCCCGCTGCGCGGTCCAGATCATGGCGCTCGCCGCGGATCCGCGGTTCGACCTGACAAGGACGTATTTCGTGGTGAGCGGGATCGGCGGCGGATTCCCGAGGGTGATGTCGCTCGGGAGCGCAGTCTGGGTCCAGCGGGTGGTCGACGGGAACCCCGCGTTCGAGATCGACAGCCGGGAAATCCCCGCCGACTGGCCGATCGGGCTCGTGGCCATCGGCGCGACGAAGCCCGGCCAGGGCTCGGCGAACGTCGACTCGGTGCCGCCCGCCGGGGTGTCGGACGACTCCTCGGGGGGCATCGGCACGGTGGCCTTCAGGCTCAACCCGTCGCTTGTCGAGTGGGCCTACGGCCTCACGAAGGACGTCGGCATCCCCGACAGCGACGCCCTGCGCGCGTTCGGCCGCAGGTTCGGGGGCTATCCCGTCGCGCTGAAGCCGCCGTTCGTCCTCATGGGCGACAGCATCGGCTCCGACCGCTTCTTCCACGGGGAGATCATGGCCCGCTGGGCGGAGGACTGGGACAGGCTCTACACCAGGGGGGCGGGACGGCTGGCCATCTCCGACTGCGAGGACGCGGGCGCGTGCCTCGCCTTCCAGCGCCTGGCCCGGATGGGGAAGGTGGACTTCAGCCGCCTGCTCGTCCTGCGGACGGCGTGCAACTTCACGGTGCCCCCGGCGGGCGTCACGGCCGCGGGGAGCCTGTTCGGCGACACGATCTCGGACTCGAGCGGGGTGGCCTACCTCCCCGCGCTCGAGGCGGACTACCGGGTCGGGAGCGTGGTGGTCCTGGAGCTTCTCCGGGGATGGGACCACTACCGCGACCACGTCCCGTGACGGGGACCCAGGTCAGAACCTCAGCCGGCTCAGGTCCACCATCGCGACGCCCTCGACGGGCTGGCCCGAGCGGAGCGCGGGCTTGAACCGTATGCCGCCGACCACCTGGTCGAGATAGGAGTCGACGATCCGGTCCTTGCAGGCGAGGTCCGAGAAGGCCTGGTGCGCGAAGCCGTCCGTGGAGACCAGGACGAAGAAGGGCTGGGAGTACTTCCCCTCCGCCACGCGCGCCTGGAGGTCCTCGGGGAGGCTGCCCATGATCGGCGAGGCCGAGAGGGTCTGGCCCTTGTGGGCCTCGAGGTATTTCGCGCGGACGTATTCGAAGGCCTGGTCGTTCGTCAGCACCTGGCGCTTGGGGGCGACGTTCGTCGCCACCTCACGGCCCTGGTCGTACAGGTGGATCTCGAAGCCCTCGAGGACATAGCCGAGCGGGAAGCCGGCCTGCTGGAACTTGACCTTCCCGGCCTTGGCGCCCACGGGGTCGATCGCCTTCGCGTAGACCTGGCTCTTGTAGCTGCCCTCGGGCGCGCCCCGCTCGTGGAACCGGGTCATCGTCACCAGGTACGGCGCGACGAGGGGCTTGTCGGAGGAGATGTCGAAGGAGACGTCCAGCGCGTCGAAGTCGCCCTCCGTGTCCCTCGTGTCGATGGGGAAGAGGTCCGACCCGGCGCTTGCGGCCGCGGCGTTCGCGAGCTGGTTCGGGCCGGCCAGCAGCGTTTGGTCGGCGTTCGTCCCCTGGGACGTCGCCCCCGATGCGGAGGTCTTGTTGACGCCCATCTGCGACGCCGAGATGGCGTTGTTCTGGGCTGCGGTCGCCTGGTTCACCGCCGCGGCGTAGCCGGCGTTTGTCTGGGCGGTCTGGGACATGCCGCGGGTGAGCCTCACCGTCGGGTCGTTCATGAAGGTGTACGCCCGCTCGGCCTTCATGCCGGAGAAGTCCGCGGAGACCTCCGTCAGCTTGAGAAGCGGGGTGACCTTCATGTTGATCGGCCCCTCCTTCGCGGACACGAGGACCTCCTTGCCGTCGATGGCGACGACCCAGGACCCGCCGTTGACGTCCCTGACGGGATGAAGTTCCTGGCCCTGGCCGACGGAGATGTTGTCGCCCTCGAAGAGGGTGTACGTCTTCGCACCCGGGGGTGAGTCCGCTGCCGCGCAGACAAGCGCCCCGCAGAGAAGAAGCGCGGGACTGAGCAGTCTCGCGGCTGTTGGGATCGAGGGCAGGCGGGTCGGGCGGATCGGGTTCATGATGGTATCCTTATGGGAATAGACGTTTCAGGCCGGGCAAAGTTCCTGTCTACGCTCCCAGCACGTCTTCGTCTCGGGGCATAACACCGCCCGGCCCGGGAGCCCTTTGGGCAATTGCGCGGCCGGGGAGGCCTCCCGGAATTCCCCCCCGTCTTTGTAACCCCCTCTGCCGTAATGCCTGGCGGCGATCCCTCCCGCGGACTCCCGGGCGGGCGCCGGCGGCATCGCGGCCTTTTCCCGGGCACACGGCGTCCACTTCACGCCTCGTATGTTGTTATATTTATGCTAGTTGATGTCGTCGTGGACGACATCGACGTTCTCCTGGAAAGGATCGAGCGGGGCGATCGGCGGGCGGGCGACCAGCTGCTGCCGCTTGTCTACGATGAGCTTCGCAAGCTCGCCGCCTGGCAGATGGCCCGGGGCGGGCCGAGCCCGACGCTCCAGCCGACGGCGCTCGTCCACGAGGCGTGGCTGCGCCTCGGCGGCGACCGGCAGCCCGCATGGCGATCCCGCTCCCATTTTGTCGCCGCGGCTGCGCAGGCGATGCGGCACATCCTCATCGACCGGGCCAGGCGCCGCCGCGCCCTTCGCCACGGGGGCGGCCAGCAACGGGTCGACGTCGCCGCCGTCGACCTCGAGCCCGCCGCCGGGAACGACGACCTCCTGCTCAGGGTGAACGACGGGCTTGAGAGGCTGGCGTCCGAGGACCCTCAGAAGGCCGAGCTGGTCAAGCTGCGGTTCTTTGCCGGATTGACGCTCAGGGACGCCGCCCAGGTCATGGAGATTTCGGAGCCCACGGCCAGCCGATGGTGGGCCTTCTCCCGGGCATGGCTGGCGCGCGAGATCGGCGCCGGATGATCCGTTTCGCCCGCATATCTCGTTTCTTGGGATGAGCGGGGAGTCGCGCCCCGCACACCATGACCCCGTCACCAGGCCGAGAGGAATCGCTCTTCGCCCGCGCATTCGCGCTGGCGGCGGCAGAGCGGGGACCCTTTCTGGACCAGGAGTGCGCGGGCGACCCGGACCTCCGGTCGGGGGTCCAGGCGCTCCTTGACGCCTATGACAGCAGGCTCGGGGCCTTCCTGGAGGTCCCCCTGGTGGACTCGGGGCCCGGCGTCGTGAACGTCCTGCTGTCGAGGCCGGCGCCGGTCGACGAGGGCCGGGGCGACAGGATCGGGCGCTTCCGCCTGGGCGAGAAGATCGGCGAGGGCGGGTGCGGGGTCGTCTACCTGGCCGAGCAGGAGCAGCCGGTCCGGCGCAGCGTGGCCCTCAAGGTCATCAAGCTCGGGATGGACACCCATGCGGTGATCGCCCGGTTCGAGCTCGAGCAGCAGGCCATGGCCCTGATGGACCACCCGAACATAGCAAAGGTCTTCGAGGCGGGCGCAACGGAGATGGGGCGCCCGTTCTTCGCCATGGAACTGGTGCGCGGCATAAGGATCACGGACTACTGCGACAGGGGAAGGCTCCCGGTCAGGGAGCGCCTCGGCCTCTTCGTCCAGATCTGCCAGGCGATCCAGCACGCGCACCAGAAGGGGGTCATCCACCGGGACATAAAACCCTCGAACATCCTGGTCACCACGGGCGAGGACCAGGGCGTCCCGGGCTGCCCGAAGATCATCGACTTCGGCATCGCGAAGGCCGTGCGCGGAAGGCTGATCGACCGCACGCTCCTCACGGCGATCGAGCAGATCGTCGGCACCCCCGGATACATGAGCCCCGAGCAGACCCGCGGGAGCGAGGAGGACGTCGACACCCGGAGCGACGTGTACAGCCTGGGCGTGCTGCTCTACGAGCTGATCACCGGGAGGACCCCCTTCGACGCCGGCGACCTGCTGACGGCGGGCGCCGACGAGATCCAGAGGCGCATCCGCGAGGACGAGCCCCGGCGGCCCTCGTCCCTTCTGGCCGCGCTGGACGCGGGGACCCTTGCGGCGGTCGCCCGGAACCGGGGGACCGACTCGTCTGGGCTGGTCAGGCAGGTCCGCGGCGACCTCGACTGGATCGTGATGCGGTGCCTTGAGAAGGACCGGACGCGGCGGTTCGAGACGGTCAACGGGCTGGCGAGGGACGCCCAGCGGTACCTGGCGGACGAGCCGGTCGAGTCGTGCCCGCCCAGCGCGGCCTACCGGTTCCGGAAGTTCGCCCGCCGCCACCGGGCGGCGCTCGCCGTCGCCGCGGCGCTCACGGTGACGCTCGCGGCCGCCACGGCCGTGAGCACGGCGCAGGCGGTGCGGGCAACCCGGGCCGAGAGGAGGGCGGCGACCGAGGCGGCGTCCAGCGAGGCGGTGAGCAATTTCCTCCAGAACGACCTGCTGGCCCAGGCGGCCCCGGACAACCAGCCCGACCGGGGGCTGAAGCTGCGCACCGTGCTTGACCGCGCCGCCGGGAGGATCGAGGGCCGGTTCGACGACCAGCCGCTGGTTGAGGCGTCCATCCAGGAGACCATCGGCAATACCTACGGGTCGCTCGGCGACTATCCGCTGATGCAGGCCCACCTGGAACGCGCGCTCAGGCTCCGGCGGGAGGCGTTCGGTCCGGGCGACCCGCGGACCCTGAGCGTCATGGGCGGGATCATCCTGAGCCTCAGGAGCCAGGGGAAATTCCGGGAGGCGGAGGACCTGGGCGTGAAGACGCTGGAGCAGCAGCGGCGCGCGCCCGGGCCGGAGCATCCGGACACCGTCAGCACCATGGCCTCCCTGGCCAGCACCTACTATCTGGACGGCAAATGGTCGGACGCCGAGAGGCTGAACCTTCAGGTCTTCGAAATCCGGCGGCGGACGCTGGGCCCGGGAAACATCGAGACGATCAAGTCGATGAACAACCTTGCGATCCTCTACGGCTACGAGGGCAAGCTCGCGGAGGCCGAGGCCCTGGCGTCGCAGACGGTGGACCTTGCGGGGCACGCGCTCGGCCCCGAGCACCCCGAGACGCTCCGGGCCATGAACAGCCTCACGGTCGAATACATCAACCGGGGAAAGCTTGCCGAGGCCGAGGCGCTCGCCGTGCGGACCCTCGAGCTGCGCAGGCGCATCGTCGGTCCCGAGCACCCCGACACGCTCATCACGATGAAGTACGTCGCGGACATCTACAAGGACGAGCGGAAGCTCGACCTTGCGGAGGACCTTTACACCGCGACCCTCGAGGTCGAGAAGCGCATCCTCGGTCCCGAGCACCCGTTCACGCTGAACGCGATGAACAACTTCGCCCAGTTGCTCCGAACCGAGGGGAAGCTGCCGGAGGCCGAGTCCGTAGCCGCCGAGACGCTAGGGGTCCGCAGGCGGGTGCTCGGCCCCGAGTACATCGAGACGCTTGGCACCATGAACACCCTCGCGGGGATCTACCAGGACGAGGGACGATGGGACGAGGCGGAGGCGTTGTTTGGCCAATCCCTTGCGGCCAAAAAGCGCGTGGTCGGCCCGGAGCATCCGTTCACGCTTACGACCATGGACAACCTCGCCACGCTGCTGCGCCTGAGAGGAAGGCTGGCTGAGGCGGAGGAGATGGAAACGACCGAGCTCGGCATTGCGAGGCGGGTGCTCGGGCCCGACCATCCGGGAACGCTCGGCTCAATGACGCACCTTGCGCTGGTCCGCTTGGCGCAGGGGCGCCTGGGGGAGGCGGAGGCGCTTGCCTCGGGCGCCCTGGAAACGGGCTCCCGCGCCCGCGGCAGGGACTCTCCAACGGCCCGGGAGGCCGCGGACGCGCTTGCCGAGGTGCTCCTCGCGTCCGGCAGGTTTGCGGAGGCCGAGCCCCTCCTCCGGGAATCGCTCGATGCGCGCCTGCATGCGCTCCCGGTGACCTGGCAGGCCTCGCTCGCGCGGAGCATGCTCGGGTCCGCGCTCGCCGGCCTGAAGCGGTACGCGGAGGCCGAGCCGCTGCTCACGGAAGGATACAGGGGCATGCTCGACCAGAGGGGCCGACTGCCGGCCGGGCAGCTGCCGGCATTGCACGCTGCGGGCGGGCGCCTTGTGGAACTCTACTCCGCCTGGGGGATGCCCGCCCAGGCGGAGTCGTGGAGGCAGGCGATCGCCCGGGATGAGGCTCCTTCCCGGGCGCCCTGAGCGGGAGAACGGGGGTTTGTCGGGGGGCGGTGATAGGGTCCAGCCGCGGATCTCGTTATCTATGCGGACGGCCAGCCCGCCCCCGCCTCCAGCGGGACACGCCCCCCCTGCCCTCACACCACGGCCCAAGCCCTTACCATGAGCGAATTCCCACAATCCTCCCGGCGCGGCGCCCCTGTCTGCCAACTTACCGCGCTCGCCGCCGCCTTGCTACTGTGGGGAGACCCCGCGGAGCTTCGGGCCCAGGAGCTTCTGAGCGGTGCCGGCCCCGGAGACCTGAGCAGCAACCTTGACCATTCCGCAATCGTTGCCGCTCTGGGCTTCCATGACGGCACATTCGGGCTGGACCTGCACTCGGCTTCGTCGCCGACGGACGCGACGCCGTATTTCGTCAACGAAAGGTGGGACGACGGCACCTGGAACTTCGACGGGGGGGTCCTTGGATTCAACTTCGGCCGCGTCAGGCCGGCGCCGGGAACCACGACGTCCTACGTCTCGGGCACGTCGGGAATCGACGGCTCGGGAAACTTCACGCTCGTGGGCCGCACGGACACTCCCTCGTTCCGCTACGGCGCGGTTTCTGGAGTCTTCCAGTTCTCCCCGTCACAGGTTCTTAACGGCGGCCTGGCCCAGGTGACGGGATTTCCCCCGGGCACCCAGTACAGCAATTTCAACGCGGTGAGCGCCGACGGCTCATTCGCGGCCGGATTCCTGATCGACAGCAGTTACCTGCGGCAGCCGCTCGGGGTCGGCCTGCCGGGAGGAACCCTGTGGACCCTGACGCTTCCGTCCGGCGTGCTGAGCGGGGAGGTGACGGCGATGACCCCGGACGGATCGGTGCTTGTGGGTGACGGCCAGGTTCCCACCGGGAGCACGGACACCGCCGAGGACATAGAATTCGTCAACATGCATTCGGGAAACGTCTTTATCGGCGACCTCCTCGGCGGCTTCCCGGGGGGACTGGACACCTATCCCGCAGCGATCTCCCCGGACGGAAGCACGATCGTGGGGACGTACCTCACCGCGCCCTCCTATATCAGCGATTCGTTCGTGTGGACGGCGGCCGGCGGATACGTCGACCCGGGCATCGGGGGTCCGCCTGGCGATGGCACCGGACAGGCGTACGCGATCACCGGTGACGACTTGGAGGTCATCGGATATGGCGTCAACGGCTACGAGGGCTACATATGGACCGCGGCCGGCGGCTTTGTCCCGCTTCCCGCCCTGACGGGCCTCCTCTACGCGGTGCCCCAATGCGTGTCGACGGACGGGGCCTTCATTGCGGGGGCGAGCTATGACCCGTCGTTCGCCGTGGGCACAGCCGAGATATGGACCCGGAGCGGGCAGGGCTACAACCTCCTCAGCCTCCTCGAAATGACCGGCGCAGACTTCACGGGCTGGCAGTTGAACCAGGTCACCTCCGTCGTGAAGAATGCAGACGGCACCTATATCTTTGCGGGCAATGCGACCCTTAACAGCATCGCGACGGGCTTTGCCGTACAGATCGGGCTCAGGGTGATCAACCCCGCGGGGGCCGGGGTTCCGACGCATTTCCATGTGGTCGCACCGGTGACAGCGACCTCCGGGACGCCGGCGGTCGTGGGGATCGTCGCCCTAGATCTCAACAACATCACGGCGCCTGGGTACAGCGGGACCGCGCACTTCACGAGCTCGGACGGGACCGCGGTCCTGCCGGCGGATGCGGTCCTCGCCTCCGGTGTCGGCACCCTTACGTTCACCCTGAACGCGACGGGGGCCCAGACCATCACGGCGACGGACACGGTCACGGGCTCAATCACGGGGACCTCCCAATTGATCACGGTCGCCGCGGCCCCGAC